>DATFBW010000097.1:0-2204 GCA_035253645.1 Gemmatimonadaceae bacterium
CCGCCCAGCGCGAGCGCGAGAAGAAGCGCCGTGGCGAAGCGAACAATCATTGCAGCCTCTTTCACGGAAACAACGGCGGCGGCACGCGCTTCTTCGTCGCCTGCTCGAAGGCGTACGCCAGCTCGATGAGCTTGGGCTCGCTGCAAGCGGTACCGGTGAAGCTCACGTTGTACGGCGACGGCTTTGGATCGAACCCGCCAGGAAATGCCGCACCGCTCGACGCACCCGGTGCGCCGGGTGGTGGCGCGTTAGGCACGAAGCCATAGGGGACCGTTACAGTCGGATAGCCCGGACGTGCTCCGATGTTCGCGCTCGCGACCCCCGGAAAGAGCAGCGCGTCGAGCTGGTGCGCTTTGAGCGCGGCATCGATGCCGTTGGTCGCCGAGAGCAGGACATCCTTGCGCCGATCGGCTTCGTACCGCGCGCGATCGGCCTGCACGTCCATCTCGTCGGAGATGTCGAGCTGCGCCTGGCCGTATTTGATAGCGCCGGCCCGTTGATGTGCGATGTTCCATTGCCGCAGCTCGGTGAGCGTCTTGACGGGCGTTTTGTCGCCTAACGACTTTAGCCACGCATTGAAATCACGCTTCATGCCGTACTTGAACGCCACGGAACATTCCGCATCGCGCCCCTTGGATTGATCACCGCTGCATGGATTCCAGTTGAGGAAGTTGTTCGCGGCGCTGGTATCGGTGATGCTCGGAATGTCCGCGGGATCGATGACGACGGCGCCCTGCTGCTTGAGCACAGCGATCACTTCATCCATGATCTTCTTCTGCGCGTCGTTCAACCCGCCGCGCGGATTTGTGCCGCCCCGCGCCGGCGGCCCGGTGCGCTCGTAGAAGAAGGCGCGCGGGATGCCGATACGCGCTCCTGTCAGGCCGCGGGGGTTGAGGAACTTCGTGTAGTCACGACCGGCAGCCGGCGGACACTTCGATGTCGCCGGATCGTTAGGGTCCGGCTGCGCGCTTTCCATCGCGCCTAACATGATCGCCGCGTCGGACACGGTCCGCGTCATCGGACCCGGAGTGTCTTGATCGGCCGTGATTGGAATGACGCCATATCGGCTGATGCGACCCACGGTCGGCTTGATGCCGACGAGCATATTCTGATTCGATGGACTCAAGATCGAACCCGACGTCTCGGTGCCGACGTTGCCCGCCCAAAAGCTCACGTTGGTGCCGGTTCCCGAGCTTGAACCTCCCGTCGCGAGCACAGGACGGCCGTCGAAGTTCTGTTCGCGCGGATCGCGCCGTGGATCCCACGGGTTCATGCCATAACCGGCGAGTGCGTTGTAGTTGCCAGGCATCCCGCTGGCGACCCAGTTGGCGAGCTCCGTGAGTTGCGCCTTGGCCAGGATGATCGCGCCCGCGTCTTTCAGGTTCTTCGTTAGGGTTGCCTCGTAAGGCGGCACAAAGTCGGCGAACGCGAGGGCGCCGCCCGTGGTGGGCATGTCCGTGGTATGGATGTTGTCCTTGAGGGCAACCGGGATACCGTGCAGCGGACCGAGTATTCGCCCTCGTGCTCGCAGCCGATCGAGCGAGTCGGCGATCGCAAGCGCGTTAGGATTCACGGCGATCACAGCGTTCAGCCGGTCTTCATACAGCGCGATGCGTGTGAGGTATTGCTGAACGATTTCCCGTGATGTCGTCCGCTTTTGTTCGAGCGCCGAACGCATATCGGCGATGCTCGTCTCGACGACCGAGAAGGGTGCTGCTTGAGGGCGGCGGGCTGCCTGCGCACCGAGCGGACGCAGCGAGCCCTCACTTCCCATGACAAAGCCTAACGCGAAGGCGAGCGTGCAGAATTGTTGCAAAGGGGAGCGTTTCATTGATCGAGGGATGGAACAGGCCGACGTTGGCCGCCGACGCGCGCGATGTCAATTCCAACCGCGCTGCTCCCCCACGGCCACCGAGCGCTGGAATGATGCCGCTAGCGAGGAGCGGGGTTGGGGACGCTGCTCAACCCTGCTCGCGCTAGAGCGGCGCGGAAACGGGGCCGCGAACGGATTGTGTCGTAGAGCGGCTCCGCTGCCATATGCTTGACGGCCGGATCGCGGGAGTCACTACCGTGGCCGTCGACAATCGGGATGGCACCTACACCGCGACGTACGTTAGCCCCACTGGCAGCGAGAGTATCGTCGCGTTGATAGAAGGGACAAAAGTGGCGCAAGGCGTGATCGTCACGGTGATCGGGCAGTAGCT
>DATFBW010000098.1:0-2121 GCA_035253645.1 Gemmatimonadaceae bacterium
GCGGTAATCGATGAGTAGTCGTCGTGTGCGAGTCATCGAATTTGTTACACGGCGCCGTGTGCAGGAATCGCGTAGCGCAGCCCTTTAGGGCTGCCACGCGTCAGGTGCTACAAACGACGTGTGAGACGGCCGGCGCTACGACGAAGGCAGGGCTAAAGCCCTGCGCTACGAACGACGTGCGGGCCCTCCGCCACAACGAAGCCAGGGCTGAAGCCCTGCGCTACGAACGACGCGGTACCGCTCCGTAGCGCAGCCCTTTAGGGCTGCCACGCGTCACGTGCGCGGTGACTATCCGAATCACAGGCACGCACTGTGCTGCACCGGAAAGAGAGAAAAGCAGTTTCGCGAAGCTCGACCGCGACGCGCGTGGATCGAGGTGGAGGAAAGCATGGCTGAGTACGGGACGCGACAAATCGAAGACGTGCGCGGTTCGCCCATCTACCCTGCGACGGGCCCGCTTCCCCCAGGCGACGCGCCGGTTCGCAGCCCAGCGGCGCTGGCGCATCCGGAAGAACGGCTGCACGCCAAGTGGACGAGGCCGGCCATGGCGACGCCCGCCTTTGTTGCTGGACGAGCGATGTTCGGCGGGTATTTCCTTTACAACGGCATCAACCACTTGCGGAACCGGCAGATGCTCACCGACTACGCACGGAGCAAGGGCGTTCCCGCGCCGGCATTTGCAGTAGTGGCATCCGGGCTGATGATTGCTGCGGGTGGATTGAGCATCCTCACTGGGGCATGGCCGAAGCTTGGCGCGAGCCTGATTGGGACCTTCCTGCTCGGTGTGTCGCCGCAAATGCACGCGTTCTGGAAGGAGCGGGAGCCACAGCAGCAGATGCAGGAGATGGTGAACTTTACGAAGAATATGGCTCTCGTCGGCGCGAGCCTGATTGCCGCGTCGCATCCGCAGCCGTGGCCAGGGGCAGTGAACGTCCATCGCGGAGGGACTATGGCGTTGGCGCGCAGCTGACGGGAACGGCCCTGGCCGCAGGCCGTCCGTTGCGGCGCGAGCCTGGACGGCTTCCAGGGACCGAGCCGAGGCCGGTAGGGCAATGAACTCGGAGGTGCAGCACGCGACAGGCCGCGCGATGCACCGCAACGGGCGGGGGCGATCATGAGCGCGGACATTCGCGACGCTATAAAGCGCGCGGCGTTCTGGTTTGAAGCCGAGCCTGATGGATTCGGTCCGCTTCTCGAGGCAATTGCGGACGCCGACGTGATCCTTCTCGGCGAAGCGACTCATGGGACCGAAGAGTTCTACCGGATTCGAGCCGAGCTGACGAAAGTTCTGATTGCGAGCCACGGCTTCAATCTAGTGGCCGTTGAAGCGGACTGGCCGGATGCCTACCGGGTCAATCGTTGGGTGCGGCACGCGTCGGCGGATGAGAGCGCCGAGGCCGCCTTGGGAGACTTCACCCGCTTTCCGCGATGGATGTGGCGGAACACGGCAACCGTCGACTTCCTGCAGTGGCTGCACGGCCACAATGCCTCGAGAGCAACCTCCCAGCGAACCGGTTTCTACGGCCTGGATCTGTACAGCCTCCAGAGCTCCGTGGCAGCGGTCCTGAGCTACCTGGAAAAGGTCGACCCGGCGGCCGCACGCCGCGCACGATACCGATATGGCTGTTTCGATCATTTCGGCGCCGAGCCGCAGGACTACGGATACGCGGCCGCGTTCGACCTCACACAATCCTGCGAAGGCGAAGTGGTGGCGCAGCTCGTCGAGTTGCGACGGCGCGCCGCCGAGTACGCGACGCGTGACGGGCGTATCGCTGCGGATGACTATTTCTTCGCCGAACAGAACGCACGGCTGGTCCGAAACGCGGAGCAGTACTATCGTGCGATGTTCGGGGGCCGCACCGACTCCTGGAACCTCCGCGACACTCACATGATGGAGACGCTCGAAGCGCTGCTCGCCCATGTCCGTCAGGCGACCGGCGCGGCGCGTGCAGTGGTCTGGGCGCACAACTCTCACCTGGGCGACGCCCGCGCCACGTCCATGGGGGCGAGGGGTGAATTGAATCTCGGACAGCTGGTTCGAGAGCGATTTGGCGATCGCGCACGGCTGATCGGCTTTACGACACATACCGGTTCCGTGACGGCTGCCTCGGATTGGGGAGA
>DATFBW010000099.1:0-8474 GCA_035253645.1 Gemmatimonadaceae bacterium
AGGAGCAGCGAACCACCATTCGCTCTCTCGAACGCACCTTCAACGCGCTTCACTGCGCCAGTAAATGCGCCCTTCTCGTGCCCAAATAGCGCGCTTTCGATCAGTCCATCGGGGAGCGCGGCGCAATTCAGTTTGATGAACGGCTTGTGACGTCGGTCGCTCTGGTCGTGAATGGCTCGCGCGATGAGCTCTTTCCCCGTGCCGCTTTCACCCTGGATCAACACCGTCGCGCGTGTTGGCGCCACTGTAGCGAGCGTCTGCAAGATGCGCCGTACTGCGGCGCTGTCTCCGACTATCTCACGTTCGTGCCGCACCTGCATCAATTCACGGTGCAGCTTGTCGTTCTCGCGCTTCAGCCTAACGAATTCGAGTGCCTGCTCGATCGCCAGCTCCAGCTGCTGCGGCCGGATCGGCTTCGTTACGTAATCGATGGCGCCCGCTTTGATCGCGGTGACTGCATGCTCGATGCTCCCGAAGCCCGTGAGGATGATGACGGGAACGTCGTACCCTTCCTGCTGCAGGAGCTGCAGGAACTCGAGGCCGTTGAGGCCGGGCATTCGATAGTCCGAGACCACTAAATCAATTGACTCTCGGGCCAGCACCTGAAGCGCCTCAACGACGGTAGCCGCGCCAATTGCCTTGTGACCGGCGCGCGTAAGCACGTCATCGAGCATAAGCCCGATGGACGGCTCGTCGTCTACATAGAGAATGCTTGCCATTCGAGGGCGAGAGACAGCGGTGGCCGCTGCCGGGAACTGGGGCGAGCGGTACGACACTCAGACGCACTCCTGGTGGCCCCGGCAACAACTTCCGGTAGCTCGAGTGCGACTTATTGACCGGGTTTAACCACACGCGGCTCAAGGTTTTGGCGCATCTGCCGATACCGGAGAGTGAGCAGCAACGCAGGTCTCCGTTTCCGCCGATGGCCATGGCTACACGATCCGACTACGGGACAGCAATCCGCTGTCATCTGGACGCCGGAACGGCTCCCGCAGAGTGGGAGCTCAGAGTGAACACGATCCGGTATCGGTTCCTGTTAGGCGAGTATGACAGCGATCATGTCGTCACCGAGGTGGCGCGCAGGATCCTGGGATGCAGCGAGCTGGAACATCCACAGTGGGCGATGTCGTCATCGCCGCAGCGCAACTCCGTTTGAGAGGTCCCAATGCTTCAGATGAAAACGGTCCAAGGACAGTCGCCTAACGCGTATCGCATCGAGAAGACGCGCCTGCCAGTTACCGTTACGCTGATCGGTGGCACCAACCTGGAGGGTGACCTTTTCGTGCGTGCCAGCTCGCGCTATGCACAGCGTCTGGAGGATGCTCCCGAGGTGCTCAACGCGGCACAACCGTTTTTCCCGATGGCGCTGCACAGCGGGGAGATCGCGCTTGTCGCGAAAGCGCATGTCTACTCGTTGCAAGGTGGCGCCGGAGTGATCCACCAGGACTTCTCGCTCGGGTCGCCAACCACCGTCGAGCTTTTCATGCAGGACGGGCATCGCATAACGGGACGCGTGTTGATTGAGCCCCGGCGTGCTCATACGCGTGTGCTCGATTTCCTCAACAACACTGAAGAGCGTTTCTTCACCCTCTTCGGCAAGCATACGGTGTTGCTCGTAAATCGCGCGCAGGTGGTGCGCGTGCGGCCGCTGGATTGAGCCTCCTCGCTCGCATGCCAGGCGATCCCGTAAGATCGCTTTACGAGTCCGACGCAGCATTGCGCCGCGCCGCTCAGGTGCTCCGACCGCTCGGCGCCGAGGAAGCTGCGGCCCGGCCCGAACCAGCGCTCGCGGACCGCGTGGAGAGCGAGGCAGGGAACGACCTGCGCGGGAGCGCAGGACCCTCGGCGTTGCAGAATGCGCTACGTCGCAGCCGCGAGGTTCTCGACATGTTGCAACGGGCCCTGACGCAGCGCAACGAGGATTCGCGTTAGGCACTTCCTGCCTTTCGAGTGTACGCTGTCGCACCCGAGGCAATGTGATATAACGTGTCGGACCGAAACCGTTTCAGCACGGGGCGCAGGCGCACCGCAACCGTGACGGCGCTATCTGCGCTATCGTCTTTCGGGCAACTTCGCGCCACGTGGCGCGTCTCGCTATGCGCCTCGCACGTTACCTCTCCGCGCTCGTCAAGCTCGCTCTCGTCTACTTCGCGGCGCGGGGCGTCCTTACACTTTTCGACGTCCAGTCGCACTGGCTGCCGCTCGTTATAGCGGTGGTCGCGCTCGTCGTCGGCCGCTTCTTCGTGGTGCGCGCGTTCCTTCGTGGCGTGAGGCAGCTCGTGTTGTCCAAGAGCGATGTCCTCCGCAACGCAGCGGTCACGCTGCACGAGGTCGTGCCGATCGCGACACCGAAAAACTTTGTCGCGGAAGGTGGCTCGTCTCCTCTGTTTTATAGGGTGGATGTCACAATTGCGCCAAAAGGAGCCGCGGCGCTTTGGGATGCGGACGATATGGTCCTGGTCGACGCCGTCGCAGCTGCTCCGCGGCGCGAGCCGCTTGCCTACGAAACCAAGCATGACGCCGGGCACGTCTTCGACGTGCAGGTGCTCATGGGCGACGTGTTCGCAAGTCCGCAATCAGCCAAGCTGAGCGGAAGTCAGCGCGTGCGATTTGTAATGGCTGTCGATAAGCGCACACCGCGCGTCAAGCTCAAATACTACTTCGAGCACCTCGAGCCGGCGTTCGATTTACCGCCGCATCAACTGAACGCGGCTGCATAACGAGGCGACGGAGCGGGGAGCGAGGAGCTTGGAGCGAGGCTGTTTGCCTTGCTCCTCGCCCCCCGTTCCTCGCGCCAGCGCGCAGAGCGCGCCCTGAGGGACTCGAACCCCCAACCTTCTGATCCGAAGTCAGACGCTCTATCCGATTGAGCTAAGGGCGCGGATGTAGCAAGCACTGCAAAACTAACGATCACCCCACGGCGCGGCACGCTTCGCGCATGGTCGTATGCGTACGTCTCAGAATGTAGCCAGGCTCGACTGGTCTGTCTCTGTGCGCAGCCGGAGGGGAGCATGATCGACATCGTACGCACAATCACCTCACACCTGCCTTCGCGTCGCAGGGAGAATGGCGACGCACCAGAGACGCAGAGAATCCGTTACGCTGTCGTCGGCCTGGGATACATCTCGCAATCGGCCGTGCTTCCCGCGTTTGAACACGCGGAGCGAAACTCGGAGCTCGTGGCTCTGGTCAGCGACTCCCAACACAAGCTCAGGCGCCTCGGTGAAGACTACAAAGTCGACCTCCGGTTCACATACGAGGAGTTCGACGAATTGGCTGCGAGCGGCGCGATTGACGCGGTGTATATCGCGCTCCCCAACAGCATGCACCGGGAGTATACAGAGCGAGCGGCACGGCACGGCGTTCATGTGCTCTGCGAGAAACCGATGGCTGTGACCGCCGAGGACTGCAAGGCGATGATGCAGGCGGCGCGCAGTGCCAAAGTGAAGTTGATGATCGCGTATCGTCTGCACTTCGAGCCGGCCAACCTGGAAGCAGCAGCGATCGTGCGCAGCCGGACGCTCGGCGATGTCCGCATTTTCAACTCGCTGTTCAGTATGCAGGTCAAAGCCGGCGACATCCGTCTCAAGAAGGCGTTAGGCGGAGGCGTGTTGTACGACATCGGCATTTATTGCATCAACGCGGCCCGAATGATCTTTCGCGCGGAGCCCATCGAAGTCTCCGCGTTCGCCGGCAACAACGGCGATGCGCGGTTCCGTGAGGTGGCTGAGATGGTTACCGCGACATTGCGGTATCCTGGCGATCGCCTGGCGACGTTCGTCACGAGCTTCGGCGCCGCGGATTCTTCGCGTTATGAGCTCATCGGGACCAAAGGCAGGCTCGCGCTGGATCCTGCGTACGAAATTGGCCAGCCGCTCACCCACTACCTCACCCTCGACGGACGGACGCGCAAGAAGCGCTTCAAGGCGCGAGACCAGTTCGCGCCGGAGCTGGAGTACTTCTCGGATTGCATCCTGAACGACAAGGAGCCGGAACCCTCTGGGTTGGAGGGCCTCGCAGATGTTCAGATCATTCAGGCGCTGGAGAAGTCGAGCAAAACGAGAAGGCCAGTGACGTTACGTCTGCGCACCGACGCACCGCCAGCGCGGTCGCAGGCGATGTACAAGCCTCGCGTTAGGCGCCAGGAGCTCGTCGGCGCCTCCCCTCCGCACCCGAATTAACCTACAGGCCTCAGACCTCAGACCTACACAAGAATTGCCACATCCACGTCCCCAGCCTTTTCATTGACGTTGATGCTCACGTCGTTAGGATGTCTGGTCAACACGAGGTCTACGACGCCTCCACCAACTCGCAGATTCCGCACCTTTACCCAATTCAGGTACGGCGGCAGCACAGGGTGATCGAACTGGACCTGGGGTTTGCTGGGCGAGAACGTTAGGCCGACGCACGCAGACAGCAGTTGAAACACTGCGGCGCTCGCCCACGCTTGCGGCGAGCAGGCCACCGGATACAGGGTAGGCCCCTGGCCGGTGTATCGCGGGAAGCCGCAGAACAGCTCCGGCAATCGATTGAGATCCATGAACGTGCTTGCCTCGAACAAGCCCGTCAGAATCCGCAGGGCGTCGTCTTTTCGCCCATAACGCGAAAGACCTAACGCGATCAATGCATTGTCATGGGGCCAGAGCGACCCATTGTGATACGACATTGGGTTGAAGCGTGCTTCCGTGGATGCAACTGTGCGCACGCCCCACCCGTTGAAGGAGCTTTCTGACATCAGCGTATCCGCCAACGTGTGCGCTAACTCTGCAGCTACGATCCCGGTCGCCAACGCTTGCCCCGCGTTCGACGTGCGCACGCGGCATGGCCGTTTCTGACCGTCCAGGGCAAGGGCAAACGTGCCTAGCTCGGGGCACCAGAAATCGCGATTGAACTTCGCCCGAAGCTCGTCTGCCTTACGCAACTGAGACGCGCTCAAGTCACGATGGCCTAACCGCCCGGCGAGCGACGCGACGGCCATGCGTGCCGCATATACGTAGCCCTGCACTTCACATAGGGCGATCGGCCCGCGTGCCATCGAGCCATCGGCATGGAAAACGGAATCGAACGAGTCCTTCCAACCTTGCTGTTCCAGTCCGCGTTCGCTGTGGCGTTCGTACTCGACGTAGCCATCCCCGTCGCGATCGCCAAAGTGATCGATCCAGTCCAACCCTCGCGTTATGGCCGGCCAGAGTTGTTCGATGAACGCCACATCGCCCGTCCGCTCGTAGTACGCGCCGGCGAGCATAACGAACAACGGGGTCGAATCGACGGAGCCGTAATACTTGGCGAACGGAACTTCGCCTAGCGCGGCCATCTCCCCCTCCCGCAACTCGTGTAGGATTTTGCCCGGCTCGGCGTCTTGTTCAGCAGAAACCGCCGTTGCCTGACGAGCGGCGAGGAAGCTCAGCACACCGCGCGCGAGCTGTGGCTCCACCCACAGCATTTCGAGCGCCGTAATTATTCCATCGCGCCCGAACGGCGTGCTGAACCACGGGACACCGGCGTACGGATATGGTCCATCGGCCGTGCGCGAAGTCAGCATATGAAGATCTGCTATGGACCGCTCGATCCACTCATTGAACTGCGCGTGCGATGTTTCCACCAAAGCACTCGCCGAGCGTTTTTCTTCCTGCTGACGCGTGCTCGCTTCGACCGCAGTGCGGTAGTCCGTTACAACGCGCCGTTCGTTATCCAGCTCGCAACTCACACTGGTGAAGAGCTCGTACGCGGCGCGCGGAACAAGCTCCAGGCGGAACTCGACCGAATCTTCGTCGATCACATCCGGCTTCCGATCGAAGGCGATGCGCGAGACGCGCCTAACGTGGTCGAGGCCATCGTATCCAAGCTCGACTTCGCGATCCCCGATGCGAGCCGGCAAATACAGCCCCCGGCGACTTCGCCGGATCCCGCGGACTTCGAACACATCGGCGAAGTCTCCGCCGAAATCGATGGCGAGCGTGAGCGACACGGTCACATCGCCGTAATTCATCAGCCGCACGTGCTCGTGCAACACACCATCGCGCAGCAGCCGCGCGCGGAACACATGCAACGTGTCGCGACGGAATTTGAGCCGATCGCCTTCGTATCGGTCCGGCAACGTCATCTCCACAACGAGCAGACTGTTGTCCGCCTTCACCCAGGAGTTGAGCAGGACCGGACGATGGCCATCCAGCGTTAAGGAGAAGCGGGAAAGGAAGCGCGTTCCGGCGTGATACAGGCCCTGCTGACTCCCCGGCACGTATCTGATGTCACCGTAGCGATCGAAAACACCGAACGTATCCAGGGACTTGAGGACGCGCGTACGCTCGTCCGAGAGCGTCGATGTTTCGACCGCCCACAGATCTTCGCGGACGACCTCGTTAGGCTGCTCCGCGAGCGCCGTTACGCCGCGGCTACGTCGTGGTCCCATGATAGCCGCCGGTACACTGCGACGTATTCCTCGGCCATTCGCGCCGCCAGGAACCGAGCCTCAAACGCGCGCCTGCACCTGGCGCGCTCCAGCGTATGCAGCTTTTGCACGGCGTCCACCGCGCCATCCACGCTGTTTACGATGAAACCGGACTCTCCATCGCGCAGGATCTCCGGCACCGATCCGCGCCGGAATGCAATTACGGGAGTCCCGCAGGCCATTGCCTCGACCATAACGAGACCGAAGGGCTCCGGCCATTCAATCGGAAAGATGAGCGCTGCAGCGTCGCCAAGAAACGCACTCTTCTCGCGCTCCGTGATTTCGCCGATGAAGCGAACGTGGGAGTGTTGCAGCATCGGGCGGATGCGTGCGTCGAAGTAGTCGCGGTCTGCGTCATCCACCTTCGCAGCAATGCGCAGCTCCATTCCAACCCGCTCGGCAACCTGAATTGCGCGGTCCACGCGTTTCTCGGGAGATACACGCCCGAGGAACGCCAGGTAGTTCCCGCGGCCGCTGCCCAAGTTGTAAAGGTCTGGTGGTAGTCCGTGATAAACAGTGGCGAGCCAGTTCGCGAACTCGATCGGTTGGCGCTGATGATTCGAGATGGAAACGAGTGGTACGTCGCTGAACGCGCGGAAAAGGGCTTGCAGCTCCGGAAGATCGAGCCGTCCGTGAATTGTGGTGACGTGCGGAACGCGTAAGAAGCGGCTGAGTGGAAAGTGCAAATGGCCGATGTGGTAGTGGATTACGTCAAAATCACGCGCACGCTTCGCGACCTGCTCGAGCATGAGGACGTGCGGTGCGATAAAGTCATCCGCTGCGCCGCCGGCCGAACCGGCTCCCAGTCTTAGGGCAGTCGGCACGACAGGGATCAGCTTCGCCGATGTTACGGAATCCCCGGCCGCGAACAGCGTGACGTCGTGTTCCTGCCTTACGAGTTCTTCGGTCAGATATGACACGACGCGCTCGGTGCCGCCGTACTGCCGCGGCGGCACACTTTCGTAGAGCGGGGCTACTTGAGCAATGCGCATCTTACAACCCGTGCGTCAGGCAGCTGACGCGCTCGCGTTTAGCGCTTGCGTTTCTGCTTGCTTCGCGAGCCGTTTCCTTCGTTGGATTCTCCCGTCGTCGCCATCGCATTGATGCCTTGCTCCGCGAGCGCTGACAGCTTTTCGTCTGCAGCCTTTTCCTCTTCCAGCGTCTTGTGAAGGAGGTCGGCGATCTCTGAATGACCGAGCACGTTCGCGTACTCACAGAGGGTGCCGTACGACGCGATTTCGTAGTGCTCCACTTTCTGCGCGGAGGCAATGATTCCGGCATCGAGCACGTCGGGCTCCTCAGACTCGTCGAGCACGTCCTTTCCTTCCTCGATGATTCCTTTCATTCCCTTGCATGCGGGCCCGCGAGGGCTCACGTCGAGCATTTCAAATACTTGCTCGAGGCGCTCGGCCTGTTGCTCGGTCTCGCCGAGGTGGACCTCGATTGCTTGCGCCAGCTCCGGGGAGTTGGCCTTCTTTGCCATCTTGGGCAACGTCTGTATCAGCTGCCTTTCGGCGCTGTACATGTCACGGAGCTCTTTGACAAAGAGATCGTCCAGGGTTGATAACTGCATGATAGAGATTCCTCCTCTCTACGAAAATGGATGAGGCAGACGTGCTAACGCTGCGCTAGGAGTTGCGGCCACTTCCGCTACGGCCGCTGCGCGATCCCCCGCCGCTGCGTCCACGCTGGCTGCCGCCGCGATTGCTTCCGCTCTGATTTCCACTGCGACCGCTCGCTTGCCGCGCGTTCTGCTCGCGCCCGCTCCCTTCGGACATCTGTCGCGATCCGCTGTTTCCTTTGTTGCGATTGCTCTTCGAGTTTGCCATGGGTTTACCTCTTTGGAATGCAGTCCATACCATGCGTGCTCAGCGCAGTGGGGGCGCAATTCCTGTGCCCTTGCTCGAGTGGAGGCTGCCAGGCTCGACAACTCGCGTTAGGCACTGACGCGCACGCGATAGCGCAGTACATTCGTACTACACTTCGTACCTCGCCGCCAGCGTTGTGTGCCTAACGATACTGCCTC
>DATFBW010000100.1:0-20269 GCA_035253645.1 Gemmatimonadaceae bacterium
GATCGTGCGCTTGGACCAGATACGCGTTCCGTCGAGCGTGCCGTCGTTGAGGTAAGCTCTCGCTAGGCGAGCCAGGTCCCGCGCGGTGCTGAACAGTCCGGCGTGGCCAGAGACGCCACCCAGCGCGAATGCATTTTCATCGTGCACTTCTCCACGCAAATGCCGCTGGCGCCATGGATCGATCTCCGTTGGTGCAGTGCGGCTTTGCATGGTCGCGTCCGGACGATAGAACGTCTCCTTCATCCCCAGGGGCGCGAAAATTTTCTCGACGGCGTACTGGTCGAGTGGAAGCTTCGACACGCGTCGAGCGATCTCGCCCAGGATGATCGCGCCCAGGTCGCTGTACACCATGCGCACGCCAGGGAGCGTGTCGAGTGGCGTGGCGATAGCCAGCGCGAGGGCATCTCGCGGAGACGTCGTTTCTTTATACAACGGGCGCCACGAGGGAAGGCCACCCGAGTGCGTGAGCAGGTGCCTAACGGTGACCCGCCTCTTCCACTTACCCGTGAATTCCGGGATATAGCGCTGAACGGGAGCGTCCAGCTGAAGGCGCTTCTCGTCAACGAGCTTCATGAGGACCGACGTCAGGGCCACGACTTTGGTGAGCGACGCCATGTCCCACAACGTCCGCCCATCCGGATGCGTGGAGTCAGCGCGATCGAGTTGACCCACCGCGTACTCGAGCAGGATCCCATTCCGATTGCCCACGACGGCAACTGCACCAGGAAAAGCCGAGTCCGCCAGAGCTCGGTTGAGAACGAATGCAACCCTATCCGACAGGGCTGCCGGTGCGGCGTTTGCGACTGGAAGCGTGGGCGTTTGCCCGATGGCACATGCTGGCATCCAGGCTATTGCCAGCGCGAGAAGCGCCGTAGCGGCGGCGCTCCGTCGGTGCGTGCCAATCGAGTTCTGACGCATATACTTCTGGACTCCTAACTGGGGGTGAGAGTCATGCGGAACATCCTACTCGCGGCCCTCGTTTGTACGCTCGGATGCGGCGGACGCTCCATCGTTGTTCAAAATCCTCCCACTCCGGCCGCAGTGTCGATCAAGATCACCAACAGCCTTACGCAGCCGGTCAATGTATACGTGACTGGCACAGAGTCCGAAGTATTTCTATCACAAGTCGGCGCAAATACGTCCGAAAGCGTTTCGGTCCGGAACATTGCAGCCGGCACCATGATCAAGCTGCGCGCGGTGACACGTGACGGCTCGCGCACCTACATGCGCGAAGGGGTTGAACTGCGCGACGGTTACGAGTGGCGGGTACCGTAGCGCAGGGTTGTTCACGCCCCTTAACTGGCGTAGTTTCAGGCGCTTTGCCGCTCTTAGGCGTAGCGCTGGAGGCACGGAATCCGCAAAGGTTGAGCGGCAGCCGACCGTCCCCCTCCCGTAACAGTTCTCACTAATTACCCCGCCCCCAGTGCATCCATCCGAGCGTGAGCAAGTAATCGAATGAAGGTGCTTTGGAATGGGATCCAGCGCGGCTATCTGCGGCTGATCGCGCCGGTCGGGGACTATCTAGTCAAGAAAAACGTGAATCCGAACGCCATTACGACGTTCGGCACGCTGTGCACGATGGCGGCAGGAGTCATTTTCGCGACAGGGCATATCCGAACTGCCGGATGGGTGCTTGGACTCACGGCGCTTTTCGATGTACTGGATGGTGAGGTGGCTCGCCGCACGGGCCGTTCGACGACATTCGGCGCATTTTACGATTCGACGCTGGACCGCGTGGCGGACGGCGCGGTGCTGGGCGGACTCACGGTGTTCTTCGCCAGGAACGATGTGCATCACGCGCTTCCGTCGTGGACCGGAACGCCGATGGTCGGCGTCCTCCTTCTGGGGATCATCGGCACCTTTCTGACCTCCTACACCAGAGCCCGGGCGGAGGCGTTAGGCATAGAGCTCAAGAATGTCGGCATACTGCAGCGCCCCGAACGTATCACGCTGCTCTCCGCACCACAGGCATTCTTCGGCCTAACGCTGAATGGCTGGGTCTTGATCGCGATCTGTCTGCTGCTGTCGCTGACGGCCTGGGTCACCGCCGTGCAGCGCATCCTGCACGTCTATCGCGCGACGAGCGCGGAGCGCCCGGCACGCGTTCGGCGGTCCGCGCGCGTTGAACGCAGCGCGCGCCCGGTAACCGAGCACGTCGTGCGTGGCGAGCTCCCGGAGCCTGCTTCTTACAGCACCCGCCCGCCGCACTAAGTCCAGGAGAAGCGCTCGTGCCAGATACGTCAGCGGGGGGAAAGGGCAAGACTCCGCGCGCACCAATACGCCCCGCCCAGGGAAAACTCGGCGTTTTGACTCCGGGTCTTGGCGCTGTGGCGACCACGTTCATCGCAGGGGTCGAAAGTATCCGGCGCGGATTGTCGAAGCCGATCGGATCACTTTCCCAGATGGCGACTATCCGGCTCGGGAAGCGCACGGAGAAGCGTTCGCCGCTGATTCGCGATTTCGTCCCGCTCGCCTCTCTCGACGATCTGGTCTTCGGCGCGTGGGATCCCATTCCAGACGACGCCCATACTGCCGCGCGCAAGTCCGGCGTGCTCGAGGAGCGCGACCTAACGCCGATCGGTGACTTCTTGAGCACGATCCAGCCGATGCCGGCAGTGTTCGACTCCAAATACGTCACGCGCCTAACGAATACCACCAACGTCAAGAAGGGAAAGACCAAGCGCGACCTGGCCGAGCAGTTGCGTCAGGACATCCGCGACTTCAAGACGCAGAGTGGCGTAGATCGCGTCGTCATGGTGTGGTGCGCCTCGACCGAGGCGTATATCAAGCCTGGTCGTCCGCACGCGTCGCTCGCGCAATTCGAGCGCGCAATGGAGGACAACGACGACGAGATCGCGCCGTCGATGCTGTACGCGTGGGCGTCGCTGATGGAAGGCGTGCCGTTCGCAAACGGGGCACCCAACCTCACCGTCGATACTCCCGCGCTGTTGCAGTTGGCGACCGACCGTGCGGTGCCCGTGTCCGGCAAGGATTTCAAAACCGGTCAGACCTGGATGAAGACGGTGATCTCACCCGGGCTCAAGGCGCGCATGCTCGGGCTCGCCGGTTGGTACTCCACCAACATCCTCGGCAACCGCGATGGCGAAGTGCTGGACGATCCGGCGTCTTTCAAGACGAAGGAGGAGTCCAAGCTGTCCGTGCTCCATACGATCTTGCAGCCGGAAATGTACCCGGAGCTGTACGACAAGTTTTCCCACGTCGTTCGCATCAACTACTACCCGCCACGCGGGGACAACAAGGAAGGCTGGGACAACATCGACATCTTCGGGTGGATGGGTTATCCGATGCAGATCAAGGTAAATTTCTTGTGTCGCGATTCGATTCTCGCGGCTCCGATCGTGCTGGACCTGGCGCTGTTCAGTGACTTCGCGATGCGGGCCGGGATGAAAGGGATCCAGGAGTGGTTGTCGTTTTACTACAAAAGTCCAATGGCGGCGCCGGGCCTAACGCCTGAGCACGATCTGTTCATCCAGCAGACCAAGCTCAAAAACACGCTCCGCCACCTCATGGGTGAAGAGCAGATCACGCATCTGGGGCTGGAGTACTATGCCTAACGACAAAGGTCGAGCTCGCAGCTCGCGGCTCGGAGCTCGGCGCGCATCGCTTCCGGCGTTCATCATCGCGGCGCTCGTCACTGCCTGCGCTGCACAGCCGCGCGATCCGGTACGTCTTTACACAGACGACCTCGCCATCGGCATCTCGTTCGACCCGCAGCCACCGCGCGCACTCGACGATGTGCGGTTCCGCGTGACGGTGCGTGACCGCGAGACCGGCCAGCCGATAGAAAACGGTCAGGGGCGCATCTTCGCGACAAACGAAGATCGGCACAGCATCGACAACGGCCTCACCCCGGGCGCCGAAGTCGGGACGTATTACACGACGTTGCGGTTCGTGAATGCAGGACCGTGGGCGATGGGCGTGCAATTCCGCCGCGATTCGACGCAACGCCTCCAGCGGACAAATGACTGGATGCAGGATGTGCTTCCCGACACCAGTTCACCCTAACGCATGCGTCACTTCTATCGCTCGCATCTGACCCCGGCCGGCGTCGTCGCGGCGGCGGACGAGTTTTTCGGCTCGTTAGGCCTCACGGCAACGCCCACTGGTCCCCGCGCGCGGATGTATCAAGGGGTCGTCGGCACACCGGCCGTTACGGCAAAAATGCGGTTGAGTGTGCGTCCTGAAGGTGGCCACTACACGTTCGTCGAGGCCGAGACCGATCAGATCGGGGAGAGCCGGCTCGACCGCAACGTGAAGCGTTTCTTCGTGGTGTTGCACCGGCGCGAAGAGCCGGGGCACGCCATGGCGGCGGCATACTGACCGCTGCACGCGGCAAGGCCCCCGCGGCGCGTCTCTCGCGCGCGCAGAAACTCGAGCTGTACTACTGGATGCGCCTCACGCGCACGCTCGAGGAACGTCTGGTCGCGCTCTATCGCCAGACGAAAGTCGTCGGAGGGCTTTTTCGCTCGTTAGGCCAGGAAGCCGATGCGGTCGGCAGCACCTACGCGCTCGAACCGCGCGACGTCATGTCGCCCCTCATCCGCAATCTGGGCTCCATGCTCGTAAAAGGCGCCACGCCCGTCGAGGTCCTCCGGCAATACATGGCGAAGGGGGATTCTCCCACGCGCGGGCGGGAGCTGAACATTCATTTCGGCGATCTGGCGCGCGGGTTCATCGGCCAGATCTCCCCGTTAGGCGACATGGTCGCCGTCATGGCGGGGGTCACGCTCTCCTTCAAGATGCGCGGCGAAGATCGCGTGGGCCTCGTGTACGTGGGTGATGGTGCGACGTCCACCGGTGCCTTTCACGAGGGCATCAATTTCGCGGCCGTGCAGCGATGCCCGCTCGTTGTGGTCGTCGAAAGCAACCGCTACGCCTACTCCACGCCGACCGAGAAGCAGACGCTCGCCAAACAGATGATCGACAAGGCGTTAGGCTACGGCATTCCGGGCGAACAGGCGGACGGCAACGACGTGCTCGCCGTGTACGATGTCACACGGCGTGCGGTCGACCGGGCGCGCGCGGGGGAAGGAGTTACGCTGGTCGAATTGCTTACATATCGCCGCAAGGGACACGCGGAGCATGACAATCAGTCGTACGTGCCTGCCGGAGAAATCGAATGGTGGGCGGCGAACAACGATCCGCTCGACCGCTACCTCGCGGTTCTGCGCAGCAAGGTCCACGTGCGAGACGACGAGGTGACCGCCATCGACGACCGCGTTAGGCGCGAGGTCGATGAAGCGACGGAGCTGGCCGAACGATCCCCGGCTCCCGAGCCGCTCGACGCGCTCACAGGGATGTACGCCGAGCCTCCACGGGAGACGCCCCTCTGGTTCCGCGCGGGCACAGGGGCCGCCGTCGCGCATAACGAGCGCGTAGAGGGCTGGGGCGCGGCCGTCGCCGAACCCACATGACGGAACAGACCTATCTGGAAGCGATCCGCTCGGCGCTCTTCGAGGAGATGGAGCGGGACCCGAACGTGTTTTGCATCGGCGAAGACATCGGCGTGTACGGCGGCGCGTTCAAAGTCACCGAAGGTTTGGCTGCGAAGTTCGGCGATGCGCGCGTCATCGACGCGCCGATTTCCGAAATCGCGATGGTGGGAGCGGCGGCCGGTGCGGCGCACACGGGAATGCGCCCGGTGGTCGAGATGCAATTCATCGACTTCATCGCGAATGCGTACGACATCCTGACGAACTACGTCGCGACGGCGCGCTATCGCGCCTTCCTTCCGTGCCCGATGGTCGTGCGCGGCCCGAGCGGGGGGTATGTACGCGGCGGACCATTTCATTCGCAGAACCCGGAAGCCGGCTTCGTGCACACTCCGGGGCTCAAGGTTGTCTATCCGGCAACGGCGGAAGACGCCAAAGGCCTGCTCAAAGCCGCGATCCGCGATGACGATTGCGTGCTCTTCTTCGAGCACAAGTACCTCTACCGGCGCATCAAAGGACGGGTGCCTAACGGCGATCACGTGGTACCGATCGGCAAAGCGCGCACAGCGCACGAAGGGAAGGACCTTTCGATAATCACGTACGCTGCGACGGTCTGGAAAGCGCTCGAAGCGGCGGAGCAGTTGGAGCGGGAAGATGGCGTGTCGCTCGACGTGATCGACCTGCGCACGCTGGCTCCGCTGGACGACGACGCCATCGACGCGACGGTCAAGAAGACGAACCGCGTGCTCATCGTCCACGAGGATACACGGACGGGTGGGTTGGCCGGCGAGATCACCGCACGCATCAATGAGCGATGCTTCGCGTGGTTGGACGCGCCCGTCATGCGTATCACGGCGCACGACGTCGCGCTTCCCTACGCGCCGGCCCTGGAAGATTATGTTTTGCCACAGACGAGTGATATCGTCAGGGGAGCGCGATGGGTTTTGAACTACTAGGTCTGAGGTCTGAGGTCTGAGGCCTGAACCAGCGGAATCGGCCGACGACGTTCGGGCGCGGCGGATTGGGGTGGGCTGCTTTACCACGTTTGTGGGGTTTTGGAGCGGGGGGATGATTGGGGTCCTCGTGGCGAAGATCGTTGGCGGAGTGCAGCGTTGCACGCCGCCCAAAGGTCTTCCCGCGTGCGACTGGTACTATTACGCGTTAGGCGGGATGCTCGTAGGCGCCATCACGTTGCCCATCCTGGTGCTCAACCGGCTGCGGCGACGTTAGGCGCTTCGACTCTGCCAGGAGACGAGATTGGCGCGCATTGACGTTCCGATGCCTCAGATGGGCGAGTCGATCGCGGAGGGAACCCTCTCGCGATGGCTCAAGAAGGTCGGCGACTCGATCAAACGAGACGAGCCGATATTCGAGATTTCCACCGACAAAGTGGATGCCGAGATCCCTGCGCCGTCCGCTGGCGTGCTCGTCGAGATCCTCGTTAACGAAGGGCAAACAGTTCCGGTGCAGACCGTCGTTGCTCGGCTCGAGACAGACGCTGCTGAAGCAGCGAAGGTCGGAGCTGGGACCTCTGAGCTCGGCGGAACAGCTAAAGCGCCTCCGGCGCCCGTGCCCGCGGGAGACGGAACCAGTGCACCAGCTCGGGAGACGCAAAAGGCGCAAGCTTCGAGCTCGGAGCCGCGAGCTCCGACCTCAAAGTCCGTTTCTCCGAGCCCCGAGCCGCGAGCTGAGGGCTCGAGCTTCGAGGAACGCCTTCGCACCAAGTCCTCTCCTCTCGTTCGCAAGATCGCGGCGGAGCACGGAATAGAACTGAGCGGTTTAAGCGGCAGCGGTTTGGCCGGCCGCGTCACGAAGAAAGACATCCTGGCCGTTATCGAGTCCGGCGTCCCGGCGCGTCCGGCGGCGTCGATGTACGCCCCTGGCGGTGTCGAACCCCACGGGCCCCCGATCGAACCGTGGACGGGCGATCGTGTCGAGCCGATGACAAAGATCCGGCGCCTAACGGCTGAGCACATGGTGCTCGCTCGACGCACCGCGGCGCACGTTACCACGTTCCACGAAATCGACCTCACGCGGGTGGCGAAAATCCGCCAGCAGCGGCGCAGCGAGTTCGAAGCGCAGACGGGGGAGAAGCTGACGTACCTGCCGTTCATCATTCAGGCGGTCCTGCAAGGACTCGCCAAATACCCAATCATCAACGCTGCAGCTGCGGGCGAGCGGATCATCTACCGCAAGCCGTACAACATCGGCATCGCCGTGGCGTTGGACTGGGGACTCATCGTTCCAGTCATCAAGAACGCCGACAACCTTTCGCTCGCCGGCCTAACGCGAGCGCTCAACGACCTCGCCAACCGCGCCCGCGCGAAAAAGTTGCGGCCGGAGGAAGTCGACGGGGCAACTTTCACGATCACCAACTATGGCGTATTCGGGTCGCTGGCCGGGACGCCCATCATCCCCGTCGGGACATCGGCAATCCTCGGCGTCGGCGCGATCGAAAAACGCCCGAAGGTGCTGCCGGGTGTGGACGGCGAGGATACAATCGCCATCCGGACGTGCGCATACTTCGCCCTTTCGTTCGATCACCGCATCGTGGACGGCGCGGACGCCGACAAGTTCATGGCCTTTCTCAAGACGACGCTCGAAACCGCGACAGAACCCACTGCCTAACGTGTCACGCGTCCTAACGATGGCGCAGCGCACGCTCGCTGCCAGCGAAATCTCCGACTTCTACGACGTCGCGCGTCACCGCCGTGCCTACTTCGAGGGCGCTGGCTGCCGCTACTGGGTCTTCGAGCAACGCAGCGCCCCGGGCACGTTCCTCGAGTTTGCCGAGGGCCCCGACGCCGAGACGCTCGGCAGTGCGCTACGCGGCGGTGCCGGCGACGTCTTCAACGGACCACTCTTTGCGGAAGTGGAGACGCACTGACATGCCCCCACGTCCCCTGACCATCGATGGCGCAACGTGGCACGTAATCCCTTCGGGCCTCGTGACCCAATACGATCGCGATGAGTTCGCGCTGCTCTTTGTAAAACACGGAGGCGGCGATCGCGAAGTCCGCGTGACACGCTACTCACCACAAGGGTCGCGCGTGCGTGAGCAGTCACTCGCGGAGTTGAGCGACGCCGATCTGCGCCGCCTTTTTGCGCAATCGCAGCCGAGTATTACGTCGCCCGAGGCCGGATACCAACCGTGACCGGAGGAGGCGGCCCGCACCACCCATCCCCGGTGCGCCGAATCGACCTCCATCTGCACTCGACGGCGTCGGACGGAGTGCTCACGCCGGGTCAGATCGTTGGTGCGGCGAAGAGCGCGAATGTCGACGTCATCGCGCTTACTGACCACGACTCGATCGGCGGAATCGCTGAGGCGCGCGCGGTAGCCGGTGCAGCGGTACATGTCATCGCGGGTGTCGAGCTCAGTGCCCATGACGATGAGCGGGAGCTGCACGTTCTCGGGCTCCACCTCGAGCGGATGGAGGCGCTGAGCGCGCGCCTAACGCAACTCGCCCGCGCGCGCGAGGAACGCGCGAAGACGATGGTGCTCAACCTCAACGCGGTCGGCGTGCGCATCGAATTCGCGGATGTGCTCGCGCTCAGCGGCGGCGCGGCCGCGTTAGGCAGACCGCATATCGCGCGCACGCTCGTGGCGCACGGCTGGGCGCAGGACCACCGGGATGCCTTCGAGCGCTATCTATTGCCCGGGCGCCCCGGCTACGTGTCGAAAGAACGGCTCACGGTGGCGGAGGCCATAGCGATCCTGCACGACGCCGGAGGACTCGCGATCCTCGCGCACCCCGCCCTGGAAGATTCGCTCGACCGCATCACGCAGTTCGCGCAGTCAGGTCTGGATGGTGTGGAGGTGGCGCACCCCAGCCTGACGGCTGACGATCGCGCGCGCCTCAAGGCGGTCGCCGATCACCTTGGTTTGGTGAAGAGCGGCGGGTCCGACTGGCACGGCCTGAAGGAGGGACCCAAACGCCTGGGTGCCGAGGACGTGCCGCTGGCGTGGCTGGAAGCGCAATACGACCGCGTCGCCTCGCGGCGTGCGCAGAAGCAAGTCGCCTAACGAGTCAGTGTGAGCGATCGCTTCGCGCTGGTGACCGGCGGCGGCGTCCGATTGGGGCGCGCCATCTGCGATGGCCTCGCCGAGGATGGATTCGGCGTCGCGGTGCATTTCAATAATTCGGAGCGTGAAGCGCGCGAGACTGTCGCGGCGCTCACGCAACGAGGCCACCATGCAGTGGCAGTGCAGGGGGATCTCAGCGAGGCGAAGGTGTGCGCAGATGTCGTGGCTCGCGTTCTCAACGAGTTCGGTGCGCTCGACGTTGTCGTGAACTCCGCCGCCTCTTTTACATCAACGCGACTCGGCGAAACCAGTCCGGACGATTGGGATGACATCTTCGCGCTCAATACACGCGCGCCGTTTTTGATCGCCCAGGCAGCTGCGCCACACTTGCGGGAAGGCGGAGCCATTGTAAACATCGCCGACCTCGCAGGCATTCAGGCGTGGCCATCATACGTAGCGCACGGGGCATCGAAGGCAGCGCTCATCCATCTCACTCGGTCGTTGGCCCGCTCGCTGGGCCCACGAGTGCGTGTGAACGCAATTGCTCCGGGGGCAGTGCTCCTGCCGGCAGGCTACTCAGCGAAGGCAGCGGACCGTCTTGTGCGAGAGACGCCGCTCGGACGTCTCGGCGAACCGGCTGATGTCGTCAATGCGGTGAAGTATTTGATCGACGCCCCGTTCGTCACGGGCTCCCTCGTTGTGGTGGATGGAGGCCGGAGCGTACGATGACTGAACGGAACTGCTGACCTCGCGCGTGGACTTATTCAGTGTGTAGCTGAAGTCGAAGCTGCCATGCTCTACTTTTGAGGGGGTCTGAGGAGCGCTCGTGGCGAACACTTACTCGTATGACCTGGTGATCGTTGGCGCAGGGCCGGCCGGTATGACGGCGGCTCTGTACGCGGGTCGCTCCATGCTCAAGACGGTGGTGCTGGAGCGTGGACAGCCAGGTGGCGAGCTCCTCAACACGGAAGTCATCGAAGATTACCCGGGATTCACGCGAGTCGATGGCTGGGACCTCGCGCAAAAGTTCGAGATGCACGCCAAAGAGTTCGGCGCCGAATTCAAGACGGCCAATGTGGACAGCATTCGAAAGCTGGCGGACGGAAATTTCCAAACTGTCGCCGATAGCGGCGACATCTATCTCTCGCCCACGCTCATCCTCACCGCCGGCGGAACTCCGGTGAAACTCGGGATCCCCGGCGAGAAAGAGTACGCCGGCAAGGGGGTCTCATACTGCGCCATCTGCGATGGTGCGTTTTTCAAGGGGCATGTGCTCGCCGTGGTCGGCGGCGGGGACGCCGCGTGCGAAGAAGCGGACTTCCTCACTCGTTATGCATCCAAGGTGTACATCATTCACCGGCGAGATGAGTTCCGCGCCTCCAAGATCATCCAGAAGCGGGTGTTCGAGAACCCGAAGATCGAGGTGATCTGGGACACGGTCGTGGACGAGATTCATGCCGATGCCGCGGGCCTCGTGAACCGCCTAACGCTGCATAACGTGCAGACGCGGGAGCGCCGGGCGCTGGACGTCACGGGCATCTTCATCTTCATCGGCTTCACGCCCAACACGGGGCTCATCAAGGATCACGTGGTGCACGACGCCATGGGCTATCTGCAAACGAACGAAAACATGCAGACCTCGATTGCGGGCCTCTTTGCTGCCGGCGACGTACGCGCTCAGCTCACGCGCCAGGTGACAACCGCCGTGGGCGACGCAACGACGGCCGCGGTGGCGGCGGAGAAATACCTCACGGCGCTGCGTGATGTTGCGCCTCCGCTCGCGGCGAGCGCGTGAACATCGAGGTTTTTGTCGTCGGCGCGTTCGAAGAGAACACGTATCTGCTGTCGGACGCCAGCGGCGAAGCGGTCTTCGTCGATCCTGGTGACGAAGGCGATGCGCTCGCGGACGAGCTGCGCGCAAGAGAGCTGACCCTGAAGGCGATTTGGCTCACACACGCGCATATCGATCACATCGGCGGGATCGCGGGACTCAAACGTAGTTTTGACGTCCCCGTATTCATGCATCCGGACGATACGCCGGTGTACGCACGCGGCAGCGATGTCGCTCGGATGTACGGCCTTCCATTCGAAGAGGCTCCGCATCCTGAGCGTGCGCTCGCAGAGGGAGACGAGGTTCGCGTCGGTTCGCTCAGGTTCAGCGTTATGCACGTGCCGGGACATGCGCCCGGCCACGTGGCATTTGTCGGACACGGCGTGGCGTTCTCAGGTGACTGCCTCTTCGCCGGCTCAATAGGCCGTTCCGATCTTCCGCTCAGCGATCCCGTACAGTTGGAAGCCTCGCTCGAACGACTTGCCGGGCTGCCACCGGAAACGCGCGTGCTACCAGGCCACGGTCCGGAAACGACGATCGGGCGCGAACGCGCCACGAATCCATTCCTCAACGGCCTCGCTCGACCGCTAAGCCGTTAGGTCGCCTGCCTCGGCGGCTGCTAGCTAAATGGATGTCGAGCTATCCAGATTTCGTTCTGGCGGAGCGGCCGACTGCTCACGCGTGGTGCCTGCAGACTGCTCAGGGTTAGCCGAGAGCTACCCACGAATGCCGACTTTTACTCACCGATTCATGCCCATTTCTGTCCGTCACGTGTGCTCGCTTTTAGCTGTCGCTGCAATACCGGCGCTGAGTGCGTGCGAAAGCACCTTGGATGTACCGAACAATGCTCTTACTTGGGGCTTCATTCAGACGGGCGCATTGGCCACGGCAACCGCGGGAACCTACGTCACCTCACCGAACGGCCAGTTCTTTCGCGGAACGCTGACGTCGGTTCCTGATTCGCGAGTGAAGCCGGACACTTGCGTCGAGCTCTTGATATCTCAGCAGGGTCCCTTGCAGGTGACATTTCTGGACGCGGGTCCCTCGATTACGGCGCAACTGGGGACACGAGTCGATACGATTCCGCGCGTAAGCTCGTCATCGCGCACTGCGTACGAGCTGGCCGCGCCGAAATCGTACCAGCCGGGAGATAGCATCGTCGTGCGCGTCCCTGGTGCTGCAGGAGGTTTCCCGGCAGCCGAGATCCGGTCAAAGACCGCGGAGGCGTTCACACTGGATTCGCTGCTAATACGGCCAGCGCCTGCCGCGACGCAGCTGCGCTGGACACCGGCGACTGACAACAACAGCTCGATGATTGCGGAGTTCCGGTACGCGTCGACAGGCGGCACGAACTTCAACCAGTTGATCCGTTGCGCCTTTGTCGATGACGGAGCCGATTCTGTGCGCTTCAGTGTCATTCAACCATGGGCGGGGGCGAACGCCGGCTCGCGTTCTCTGACGGTCACACGACTCCGGACGAACATCATTCCGATCGTGGACGGATTTATGGAAGTGATCTCGACATTTGCAATACCGACCCCGCGCGCCCCCTAGGATGGCGCAAGCGGAAACGACAGGCGCGACGCGCACCGAGCGTGACCCGTTAGGCACGCTGGAAGTACCGGCGTCGGCGATGTATGGAATACAGACGCTGCGCGCCGTACAGAATTTTCCGATCAGCGGGTTCGCACCGCTCGAGCCGTTCGTTCTCGCGCAGGTTTGGATCAAGAAAGCGGCGGCGCTGACACACAAAGCCACCGGACGGCTCGATCCGAAGTTGGCGGACGCGATCGTTGCGGCGGCTGATGAAGTGCTCGCGGGCAAACATCGCGACATGTTCGTGGTCGATCCGTATCAGGCGGGCGCTGGCACGTCGCACAACATGAACGCGAACGAGGTGCTCGCGAATCGCGCCAATGAGTTGTTAGGCGGCACGCGCGGGACGTACAAGCCTGTGCATCCGAACGACCACGTGAACATGGCGCAGAGCACCAACGACACGATCCCGACCGCGATCCGTCTCGCGTGCTTGTCGCAGCTCCAGCCCTTACTCGATGCATTTGAGGAGCTACGCTCCACCCTCGAACAGAAAGGGCGGGAGTTCGACGCGATCGTGAAGTCGGGACGTACGCATTTGCAGGACGCGATGCCCATCAGGTTGGGACAGGAGTTCTCGGCCTACGCCGGGACCATCGAGCGCGGAAAGAAAAGAGTCGAGGAAGCAGCGGATTACTTGCGAGATCTTGGGATCGGCGGAAGCGCAGTCGGCACGGGCGTCACGGTCGAGCCGGAATACCCTGCGCTCATGATCCGCTTTTTGCGAGAGATCACAGGTCTCGATCTCCGCGTCGGAGAAGATCGTATCCAACTGATGCAGAGCATGGGTGACGTCGCAGCGTTCTCCGCGGCGCTGCGCACGTTCGCGCTCGATCTGAGCAAGATTTCCAGCGACATCCGACTGATGGTGAGCGGTCCCCGCACCGGTTTCGACGAGATCCGTCTCCCCGCGGTGCAGCCGGGTTCGTCCATCATGCCGGGGAAAGTGAATCCCTCGATTCCGGAGATGTTGAATCAGGTCTGCTTCCAGGTAATGGGTTGCGATACGACGGTCGCGATATCAGCGGAGCACGGTCAGCTCGAGCTGAACGTGATGATGCCGGTCATCGCCTTCAACGTGCTCTGGTCGATGCGCATTCTCACGAATGCGACGCGCGTGTTTGCGAGTGAGAAGTGCGCGGGTGGTATCGAAGCCAATCCAGAGATGTGCGCGTATTGGGTGGAGCGGTCGGCGGCGCTCGCAACGGCGCTGGCGCCCCAGATCGGGTATGCGGCGGCCGCGGAGATCAGCAAGCGATCGGTGAAGGAGAATGTGCTCATCCGCGACATCGTTAGGCGCGACAACATCTTGCCGGCGGAGCGTGTCGACGACGTGCTGGATCTGCGCAAGATGACGGAGATCGGTGTACCCGGCGGCCCCAACGGCGCCGTTTCCGCGGGCTGAGCTATGCGCATAACGACATGGGCCGAATACGCGTTGATCTGCTCCGTGCACCTGGCGCACCGATATGGAGACGGCCCGGTCAACGGGCGCGAGGTTGCCAATTCGGAGCGTCTGCCGGCCGATTACGTGGAGCAGATCCTGTTGCGACTGCGCCGCGCCGGAATCGTGCGGAGCGTACGCGGCGCACACGGCGGCTACGAGCTGGCCCGCAGCCCCGAGGCGATTTCAGTGCGTGAGGTCGTGACGGCGGCGGAGCACGCCACGTTCGATTTGCACTGTGTGTCGCATCCCGTAGACGAATCCCGGTGCGCGGAAACGCGGAGCTGCAGTATCCGCCCAGTCTGGGTGCTTCTGCAGGCCAAGATCGACGAGGTGCTGGAAGGGGTGAAGCTCGCGGACCTTTTGCCCGAGGAGCGCGAAGTGCGTGAGCGTGTCGGGCTTCCCGTGCTGCAGGCCTAACGAGCGTGGCGGCGCTGTTCTCCAACTGGCGCGGAGAGTGGCGGCTGCGCCGCCAGGCCGCGGCCTATGTTTCCGTATTGCGTCAAGAGCCGGCCGACGACGACGTGGCCTGGCTCGCCGGAGTGGCGACCGAGGGTGACGTCGATCGTGCACGGTGGGAGCTTCGTTACGCACGTACGGCGCTCGGATTGCTGACCGCTGAGCGCGACGCGCTGGATGACCGGACCCCGTCGCTGGTCGCGCGCGAGATCGCCGCGGCGCTGCATGCCGATCCGCGCGTGGCAGCGCAGATGGTCAAAGTGGCCGAACAGCAATTCAACGAGCGGTTGAGCACGTACCGTCACGCGCTCACAGATCGTCGGGCGACGCTGGCAGTGACCGAGCGGCTGGGCGATGCGTTGCTGCGGGTCGCCGGGGCCGTGCCTAACGCGGAAACACGCACGCGGGCGAGTGCCATCGTGAGCCGCGGACTGGACGAGGCGAATGCTGCGTTGCGTGAGCAGTTCGGTGCCGCGGCATTACCGCCGGATGTGCGGCCCTCCTTGCTGGGCACAAAGCCAAGCTGACAGCTGACGGCTGATAGCCGACAGCTGACAGCTTTAGTTGAGGTGTGGTTGGGCAGGGGTAGTGCCGAAGGGGGGACTCGAACCCCCACGGGCTGTCGCCCACTGCGCCCTGAACGCAGCGCGTCTACCAGTTCCACCACTTCGGCGTAAGACGGCGCAAGCTAGTCCTACCCCAATAGTGAGTCAACGCGCCATCGCCGCGTGTGACAGCGCACCTATCTTTCAGCAACAATGGCGAATAAACCGGTTGACAGCGACACGCAGAGCGTGGCGAGGAACCGTCGTGCGCGTCACGACTATCATATCCTTGACACCTGGGAAGCGGGTCTCGTGTTGACCGGAACCGAAGTCAAGTCGCTCCGATCAGGTTCGGCGAACATCGCGGATGCGTACGGAATCGTTCGCGATGGTGAGCTCTATTTGCTCAACGCCCACATAGCGCCTTACGAGCGCGGCGGTTACGTCAACCACGAACCGCTCCGGACCCGCAAACTCCTGTTGCACAAGCGCGAAATCCGGCGTCTGATCGGAGCAACCGAGCGCGAGGGACTTACGCTGATTCCACTGGAGCTCTACTTCAAGCGCGGCAAGGCCAAAGTCGCGCTGGCGCTGGCTAAGGGAAAGCAGTTGCACGACAAACGCGCGGACCTGCGCAAACGCGATGACGAGCGCGAGATGGCGCGCGCTTTCCGGCGTCGGTGATGCTGTCGTTTCTCCTGCTTCTGCAAGTCGCCATGCCGACGGACACGCTGACGGCGATCAGCGTGCGTGTCGGCGACCAGCGCACGCGGGTTGCAATACAGCGCGTCCAGGGACAGGCCATGGTCAGCGCCGACGTCCTCGCGACGAGGCTGGGAGGCGTCGTTAGGCGCGGGGCGCCAGACCGTTTCACGTTTGCTCTGCCGGATCTGCAGATGGAGCTGATCGCGGGGACGCCCGTTGTGCTCAGCGGGACGACGGTAGCTCCGTTGCCCTTGGCTCCGCGGGTCCAGGCGGCCGAGTTGTTCGTCCCTCTCGCATTCGTGAGCGAAGTGCTGCCACGCCTGGGCCGTACTGCCGGGTTCTCCTACGATACAACGCTCGCTGAGCTCAGTAAGCCTGCCTCGCAGGCGATCACTGCCTCGCGTACGAGCTCACCGCCGCCGCCGCCCGTTAGGTCTGCGGCGCCTGCTCCAACTCCACCGAAGGCGGCCAGACCTGTGATCGTCATCGATCCAGGCCACGGCGGGCCCGATCGCGGGATGAAGGGACCACTCCGCAGCCGAAACAAGATTCACGAGGCCGATATCACGCTGCAGATCGGCAAGAAGCTGCGCGACGTTCTGCGGCAAAGTGGCGTGGATGTCATCATGACACGCACGACCGACACCCTCATCGCGTTGGCCGATCGCGGGCGCGTCGCCAACGATGAAAAGGCAGATCTCTTCCTGTCGCTGCACGTAAACGCCGCGAATTTGCGCTGGCGCAACCCAGGGACCGCACGCGGCTTCGAAACGTACTTCCTCTCAGAGGCACGCACGGATGACGCACGCCGAGTCGAAGAGATGGAGAACTCTTCGATCCAGTTCGAGGTGGACTCGCTCCCCGCCGACGATGGCCTGAGCTTCATCCTCAACGACATGAAGCAGAACGAGAGCCTGCGTGAGTCACAGCTATTGGCCGACGCGATTCAATCCGGCATGGGGACGGTCCATCCCGGACCGTCGCGTGGTGTGAAGCAGGCTGGCTTCCGCGTGCTCGTGGCAGCGCTTGTCCCAGCAGTGCTGGTCGAGGTGGGTTTCGGCACGAATGCCGCCGAAGCTCGTTATCTTGCGAGTGCACAGGGTCAGACTGCTTTGGCCAGAGCGATCGCCAAAGCGACGTTAGGCTACCTCACCGGGTACTCCCGACGGCGCACGCAAGGGGACACGACGCATTGACGTCAACGGACGCCCGCTCACTAGCTATCGCCGACTCGGCGCTCAGTGTACGTGTTGCCGGTCTCTCACTTCAAAATCCAATCGTACTGGCGGCAGGAACCGCCGCCTATGGCGACGAGCTGGCCGATGTCATGCGGCTCGACACGTTAGGCGCCATCGTCACCAAAGCCGTGAGCCTGGAACCGCGCCCCGGCGCCCCGGCGCCCCGCGTCGCGGATTTCCCCGGTGGGATGATCAATGCCGTGGGTTTGGCGAATCCCGGGGTCGAAGCGGTGCGCCAGCACCACCTCCCTTGGCTAGCCGCGCATCTCACGCGCGCACGAGTAATTGTCAACGTGGTCGGGCGCGCACCGGAGGATTTTCCGCGCGTTGTCGAACGGCTGGCCGATTCGTCCGCTCACGCCTTCGAGCTCAACGTGAGCTGTCCAAATGTCACGGCCGGCGGCGTCGAGTTCGGGGCGGACCGCCAAGTGCTCAGGCGGGTTGTCGGCGATGCGCGCCGCGCCACGCAAAAGCCGCTGTTCGTGAAGCTGTCGCCCACGCTGGAAGACATCGTCGGTGCGGCGCAGACCGCGTTGGACGCAGGAGCTGACGGCCTAACGCTCGTGAACACGCTCCCCGGCCTCGTCATCGACGTGGAACGCCGGCGTCCCGCGTTAGGCTTCGGTACGGGCGGAGTGAGCGGGCCCGGTCTCCTGCCGATCGGTGTCCTGGCGACGTGGAAGGTCTTCAAGGCCACGCGGGCGCCGATCATTGGCGTGGGGGGCGTCTCCGAGGCGCACGATGCCCTGCAATATCTTATCGCCGGAGCCGCCGCCATCGGCGTGGGGACGGCCGCCCTGCGCGACCCCCGGACCCCCGAGCGCATCGTGCGCGGCTTGGCTCGCTGGTGCGCGGCTCACGACATCCCAGCGATCGGCGCTCTGACTGGAACGCTGGAATGGTCGGCGTGAGTGTCACGCCGATCATCGCGCTCGATGTAAACTCGTTAGGTGCCGCCCTTACGTTGGTAGAGCGACTCGGCGCCAGTGCGCGGTTTTACAAGGTGGGGAGCGAGTTGTTCACGGCGGTGGGGCCGAAGATCGTCGCCTCACTCCGCGCGCGCGGCCTCGACGTCTTTCTGGATCTCAAATTCCACGACATTCCAAGTACCGTGGCCGGCGCCGTTCGAGCCGCCACGGACCTAGGCGTCGCCCTCACGACTGTCCACGCATCGGGCGGAGAAGCGATGCTCCGCGCAGCCGTTGAGGCGGCGGGAGATCGCTGCCGCGTAGTGGCCGTGACAGTGCTGACGTCGCTCGATGGTGCTACGGTCGTGGACGTTTTTGGAAGGAGCGGGGAGCGGAACGAGGAGCGCGGAAAGGGCGTCAAGATCGAGGCCGAAGTGGCCCGGCTCGCCACGTACGCCCATCGGGCAGGAATTGAGGGTTTCGTGTGTTCCGGTAAGGAAGCAGCCCGGCTCCGCGCCAGCTTGGGCCCGTCTTGCACGCTGGTAGTGCCCGGCATCCGGTTTTCGGACGGTCCCGCGCACGATCAGGCGCGCACGGTGACGCCAACGATGGCTGCGCAAGCCGGTGCTGACTACATCGTGGTGGGCCGGGCAGTGACCGCCGCGACCGATCCAATCGCGGCCATGACACGGTTAAGCTCGGAGCTTCAGCTGGCCTTGAAGGAATGACCTAAGTCCATTAGGCTTGGGGTCTTGTCCATTTTGGCCTGAGGCTCATTTAGTGAAAGTCCGCAGCAGCGTGCAGCCGATGTGCGAGTACTGCAAAGTCGTCCGTCGCGCGGGCACGATTTACATCCTCTGCAAGCGCAACCCCAAGCACAAGCAACGGCAGGGGTAATATGGCGCGCATTGCAGGTGTCGATCTCCCGCGTGAGAAAAAGGTCGAGATCGGCCTAACGTATATCTACGGCATTGGTCGCCCCACCGCGCAGCGAATCCTCGCGGCAACAGGTGTAAGCGAAACGTTGCGTGTGAAAGATCTGTCCGATGCAGACATCAATCGGCTGCGTCAGGCCATTGAAAAAGACCATCGCGTCGAAGGTGCGTTGCGCACCGAAACCGCGATGAACATCAAGCGGTTGATGGACATCGGTTCGTATCGCGGTAATCGCCATCGCCGCGGACTTCCTGTCCGGGGCCAACGGACACATACCAATGCGCGCACGAAGAAGGGACCACGGCGCGCGATAGCCGGGAAGAAAAAGGTAACGAAGTAATGGCAACTGGAAAAAAATCGAAGCGTGTGATCGAGGCAGAAGGCATCGCCCACATCAACGCGACGTTCAACAATACGCTCGTCACGATCACCGACGCCTCGGGGAATGCGATCTCGTGGGGGACGTCGGGGAAGGCCGGCTTCAAGGGCTCCAAGAAGTCCACCCCGTTCGCAGCGACCGTGGCCGCCGAGCAGGCGGCGAAAGAAGCGTTCGCGTTAGGCGTCCGTCGTGTGCACGTGCGCGTGCAAGGTCCTGGCAGCGGACGTGAGTCCGCTATCCAGGCGCTCGCGACCGCCGGTCTTCAAGTGAAGTCCATCCGTGACGTCACGCCGATCCCGCATAACGGGTGTCGGCCGCCCAAGCGTCGGAGAGTGTAGGCATGCGCTACACCGGTCCGAGCTGCAAGCAGTGCCGTCGGGAGGGGACGAAGCTTTTCCTCAAGGCGACCAAGTGCTTCACCGAGAAGTGCCCGGTCGAGCGTCGTCCGTATCCGCCGGGTCAGCATGGGCAGAACCAGGCGCGGCGCCGCAAGGCGTCCGAATACGCGAAGCAGTTGCGTGAGAAGCAGAAGATCAAGCGGATCTATGGCGTTTCGGAGCAGCAGTTCCGCAACACGTTCACAAAGGTGACCACGTTGCCGGGCATTACGGGCCACAACCTGTTGGCGGCTCTCGAGAGCCGGCTCGACAACATGGTGTATCGGATGGGCTTCGCGGCCAGTCGAAAGGCGGCGCGCCAGCTGATCCGTCACCGCCACGTCGAGGTCAACGGGAAGACGGTCGACATC
>DATFBW010000101.1:0-9068 GCA_035253645.1 Gemmatimonadaceae bacterium
GTGATGCAGCAGGTGCGGATGGGGTGGAACGTGCTTCCGCTCCTGCTCGCCTTCTTCATCTTTCTCGTCGCCGCGATGGCGGAGACCAATCGGCTTCCCTTCGACCTCCCAGAGGCCGAGTCCGAGCTCATCGCCGGCTACCACACCGAGTATAGCGCGATGAAGTTCTCGATGTTCTACATCGCCGAGTACGCGAACATGGTGACGGCGAGCGCGCTGATCGCCACGCTCTTTTTCGGCGGTTGGGACATTCCATTCACACAAGCGGATAATGTCGGCGCGGTGTCCGGGCTCATGGTCCTGCTGTCGTCCGTCATTTTCCTCTCCAAGGTTCTCTTCTTCCTGTTCTTCTTCATCTGGGTGCGCTGGACACTGCCGCGCTTCCGCTACGACCAGTTGATGTCGTTGGGATGGAAGGTGCTGCTGCCGATTGCGATCGCGTACATCACGATCATCGCCACGTTGATCCTCGTGCTCGATATCGCCGGTATACCGCGCGGCTTCACGTATGGGTTGATCCTCTTTGGCGTGAATGCGGTGCTGCTGTTCATCCTCTTCTTCATTCTGGACCGCGGCCGGATCGTGAGTCCCGCCTATGGACGAGCTGATGCTGCCGAGCTGGCGCGGTTGCGCGGCATAACAGCGGCACGGGCGCGCCTAACGTCTCAGCACGGGGGAGTGCACTAGTGCCAATAGGCGTCAAAGTTGTCGAGCGCCCGATCGCGCAGACGAGTTACATCCGCGCCACGTTGAGCGGGCTCGCGAACACCTTCCGGAACCTCGTTGGGGAGCCGAAGGTCACGAAGCAATATCCTGAAGAGAAAGAAGCGATCTCGCGCCGGTGGCGCGGCACACATCGCATGCTGACGACCGAGGATGGAAAGGCGAAGTGCGTGGCGTGCGGACTGTGTCCAACCGTCTGTCCAGCCAACTGCATCAAGCTGGTGCCGGGCGAAGATGAAGAGGGCAACCGCTATCCACTCGTTTTCGAGATCGACGAATTCCGCTGCATCTTCTGCGGTTATTGCCAGGAAGTTTGCCCCGAAGAAGCGATCCATCTGGGGCGGCATTACGAGAACTCGGAGTATTCGCGCCAGGGCTTCGTTTACGACCTGGAGCGTTTGATGGCGCAGACGCATCCGGTAACGGAGTTGTGGGATCCATCCGATCCGAAGGGCGAGTAATGTCGCATTTCTTTTACTCGTTTCACTTCTACCTTTTCGGAATCCTCGCGCTCGCGTCTTCGATCGTTTTCGTCACGCGCAAGAGCCCCGTCGCGGCGGCGTTGTGGCTCGTCAACACGATGTTCTGTCTCGCCGCTTTGTACGTGATGCTCGAGGCGCACTTCATCGGCATCATCCAAGTGCTTGTGTATGCCGGCGCGATCATGGTGGTCTTTCTCTTCGTCGTTATGCTCCTCAATCTGGGGCATCCAAGCGACCTGGCCGACGCGCGCGGAAAAGTGCCGACTATTGTCGCGGCCGGGCTGGGCTTGGCGTTGTTGGCGTTGATCGGCGTTACTCTGCGCTTTCAGATGCCAGGCACACTCGATACCACGGCGCGCGCAATGCACGCGCAGGAAGCGCAGGTGGGAGCCGTCGGTGCCGTCGCCGAACCGCTGTTCCGCGAGTATTTGCTCGCATTTGAAGTCACGAGCCTCGTGCTGCTGGTCGCGATGATCGGCGCCGTTGTGTTAGGCAAGCGGAGGACGGCATGATCGCCGAAGCGCTGGCCCTGTCGGCCGCGCTCTTTGTGATCGGCGCCATCGGCGTGCTCACTCGTCGCAACGCGATCATCATCTTCATGTGCGTCGAGCTGATGCTCAACGCAGTGAATCTGTCGTTTATCGCATTCTCCAAGCTGTACGGCTTCGGAGGGCAGGCGATCGTGTTTTTCGTGATGACTGTCGCCGCCGCTGAAGCCGCCGTAGGCCTGGCGATCATCATCGCGATTTTTAGACACGCGCAGACGGTCAACCTCCAGAACATCAACATCCTCAAAGGGTGATGCTCTTCGCTACGCTGCAGGCTGCGGAGGTCGCTGCGGAGACGCACCCGCTCTCGGGGACGTTTGCGGATCTCATCTGGCTCGTTCCCATCCTGCCGTTGCTGGGGTTCGTCATCAATGGGCTTATTGCCCTGACGAGCGTCAGCACGATCGGGCCGCGCGATCCGCACGCGCATCATGAATCCCATGGGAGCGGGCAGCATGGAGCAGGAGGCGAGCCGCACGATGACCACGGACATGCTCCGGCCCGGCATCGTTATGCATGGCTCGTCAGCATCGTAGGGCCAGCCGTCCTCTGGCTCTCGTTCGCGTTCGCAGCGGGCATCTTTGGCGCTCTGGTCGGAGCGCATCCGGAAGAGCCATTCGTCAAACGACTTTTCGCGTGGATGATCACCGGCGATTTGGCCGTGGATGCGGCGCTGCAGGTGGATCAGCTCTCTATGACCATGACACTCGTGGTCACAGGTGTCGGGGCGCTCATCCACACGTTCAGCGTTGGATACATGCGTGACGACCCGGGATACCCCCGGTACTTCGCGTACCTCAACCTCTTCGTCTTCTTCATGTTGGTGCTCGTGTTAGGCGCCAACCTGCCGGTCGTGTTCGTAGGATGGGAAGGTGTGGGGCTTTGTTCGTATCTGCTCATTGGCTTCTGGTTCGAAGACAAAGTGAACGCGGACGCCGGGAAGAAGGCGTTCGTCATGAACCGCATCGGCGATTTTGGGTTTCTGATCGCGATGCTGTTGCTCTTCGCGAACATCGGAACGCTCGACTTCACGGGAATGCGAGCGGGAGCGAGTCAGTTGGTCGAGGGCGGAGCACTCGTCACGGCGATCTGTCTTTTTCTGTTCCTGGGGTGTACGGGAAAGAGCGCGCAGATCCCGCTCTACACCTGGCTTCCAGACGCGATGGCCGGCCCCACACCGGTGTCCGCGCTGATCCACGCAGCGACGATGGTGACCGCGGGTGTCTTTCTCATCGCGCGGACGTCATTCCTGTTCGCCCTGGCACCAGCCGCAAGCCTAACGGTTGCTGTGATCGGCGGGGTGACAGCGCTGTTCGCCGCGACGATTGGCCTCAAGCAGTGGGACATCAAGAAAGTCCTCGCGTATTCAACGGTCTCACAGCTTGGCTACATGTTTGTGGGCGTCGGAGTAGGGGCATACGCCGCGGGGCTATTCCACCTTGTCACACACGCGTTCTTCAAGGCGCTGCTGTTCCTCGGGTCGGGGTCGGTGATCTTCGCGATGCACCGCGCCTATCACGCCACGCACAGGCATGACGACGCGCAGGACATGCGCAACATGGGCGGTCTCAGGCAGTTCATGCCGTACACGTTCATTGTCATGTGGGTGGCGACGCTGGCGATCGCGGGGATCTTCCCACTTTCCGGTTTCTTTTCGAAAGACGAAATCCTCACCTCGGTTTTTGCGCGACGGCACGAAAGCACCCTTGCCGAGGCGAGCTGGTTAGGCATTCCGGGATCGGCGGTTCTGACGATCGTGTACGCGCTGGGGCTGATCGCCGCGCTTCTTACCGCGATTTACATGACACGGATGATGCTGTACACGTTCCACGGCCCGAATCGGACTGGTGAGGCCGAGCGACCGCACCTGCGTGAGGCGCCGTGGGTCATGACCGCGCCCCTGATCGTGTTGGCAGTGCTCAGCGCCTTTGGTGGTTGGTTGAACCTGCCGGCGGTACTCCCGTTAGGCCCCGTCCAACTCCTGCATCATTGGCTCGAGCCAGTAGTCGGCGAGCCGGCGCTGCATATCACACATGGCGCCGAGGCGCATCTGTCACACGCGGCCGAATACGCACTCATCGGTGTAGCGCTTGCTGTGGCGATCGGTGGTATCGCGATCGCCTGGGTAAGGCTCAAGCCCGAAGCGCTCGTCCCCAAAGCACGAGCAGCCGAAAGCGAAGGCGTCGAGCGCGTCCTGGAGAACAAGTACTACGTTGACGAGATATACGACGCCGCCGTGGTGAAGCCGACCGTTGGAATCTCGCGCAACGTGCTCTGGAAGGGCTTGGATGCCGGCATCATCGACGGTCTCTTCGTGAACGGGAGCGCGTATCTCGCGCGCGCGTTCGGTTGGTTAGGCGCTCGACTGCAAACCGGGCAGGTTGGCACCTATGCCTGGGTCCTCTTCCTCGGCGTGCTGTTCGTGTTAGGCGCTGTCGCGGTGCGCTAGATCATGGCCGCCTTTCTGGAATCCATCGGATACAACAATTGGATCCTGACGGCGCTCCTGGCATTGCCGACGGTCGGCGCGCTCATCGTGTGGGCGCACGGACGAGCGACGAGCAAGGCGACGGACGCTGCGGCCGATAACGCCGCGAACACGGCGCGTCACCTAACGCTGTGGATTTTCGTCCTCGAGTTTGTGTTGTCGTTAGGGCTCTGGTGGTCCATCGATCCGAATGTCGCGGGCTTCCAGGCGTTGATGGACGCCCGCTGGATCGACGCCTGGGGCGCACGGTTCGCGCTTGGCGTCGACGGCATCTCCCAGATGATGGTCCTGCTCACGACGTTCCTCATGCCGATCAGCGTGTTAGGCGGCTGGACCAGTGTACGCAAGAAGGTGCATGCGTACCACGTGCTCTTGCTGCTGCTCACAACGGGCATGCTCGGCGTCTTTGTCGCCCGTGACCTGTTCCTGTTCTACGTGATGTGGGAAGTGATGTTGGTGCCGATGTACTTCATCATCGGCATCTGGGGCGGTGAGCGGCGGCTGTACGCGAGCATCAAGTTCTTCATCTATACGATGGTCGGCTCGCTTCTGATGCTCGTCGCCATTGTCTATCTGGGATATCAGGCAGGACTCGTCGAAGGGCGGCCGAACTTTGGCTACGAGGCAATCCTCGCGATTCCGGAGCTGGCGCCGCGAGCCGCATTCTGGCTGTTCGTCGCCTTCTTCCTCGCGTTTGCGGTCAAGGTCCCGATGTTCCCGTTCCATACGTGGCTTCCGGACGCGCATGTGGAAGCGCCGACGGCAGGATCGGTGATCCTTGCGGCGATCATGCTGAAGTTCGGGACGTACGGATTCTTGCGCTTCGCGCTGCCATTTTTCCCCGCGGTCTCGCTCGATCCAGCGGTGCGCACGACGATCATCGTGCTTGCGGTGATCGGTGTCATCTATGGATCGCTCGTTGCGTTGGTGCAGCCCGACATAAAGAAGCTCGTCGCCTATTCGTCCGTCGCGCACCTGGGCATGGTCATGTTAGGCATCTTCGCCCTCACGACGGAGAGTGTGCAGGGCGCGCTCATGGTGATGATCGGTCACGGCTTGTCGACGGGCGCGCTCTTCCTCCTGGTGGGCATCATTTACGAGCGGCGGCACACGCGCATGATCGACGCGTATGGAGGGCTTGCGAAAGTCGTTCCGATGTTCGCGACGGTGCTGACAATCGTGACGCTGTCGAGCATCGGTTTGCCCGGCACGAATGGCTTCGTCGCGGAGTTCCTCGTGCTCGTCGGTTCGTTCAAGACCGCGCCGTGGGCCACGACCATTGCCGCGATCGGCGTCATCCTCGGTGCCGCATATATGTTGTGGGCGATTCAGCGTCTCCTGTATCAACGCCTCGATAAACCGGAGAATGCGCACCTGACCGATCTCAATCGCCGCGAGCTCGCGCTGCTCGTGCCGATCCTCGCCTGCATCCTGTGGTTAGGTGTCTATCCCAAGCCCGTCCTGACGCGCATGGAAGCGGCCACGCGCAACCTGGTGCAGGAAGTCGAAGCGAAAGCCGGGCGGCAAACGTTGTCGCTCATCGGGGATCGTTAGGCCATGCAGCTCGATCTCTCGCTCCCCATGCACCTCACGTTGGCGCTGACGCCAGACGTGGTGCTCTTCGGCGGCGCGATGCTGCTCATGATTTTCGCCGCGTGGCGGCCCGAGAGCGCCGCTCACCAACGTCGCGTGGGGGTCGCCAGTCTTGTCCTGGTCGTTTTGACTGCCATTGCTGTCGTCGTGTTTGCGCGCCGGGGCATGACGGCTTCGACGGGAGTCATCGCGGTCGATCCCTTCCGATGGGCCGCGGACATCATCTTCCTGCTGGCGGCAGCTATCGCCATTGCCACTTCGCTCGACTACAACGCGCGCGAAGGGATCTGGTATGCCGAAAGCCACGTGCTCATTCTGTTCGCGACGGGCGGGATGATGCTGCTCGCCGCCGCGCGTGATCTGATGATCGTGTTCCTCGGCATCGAGTTGATGTCGATCGCGGTGTACGTGCTCGCGGGGATGAATCGTCGCAGCGCAAAGTCCGCTGAAGGCGCGATCAAATACTTCTTGTTAGGCGCTTTTTCGACGGCATTCCTGTTGTACGGCATTGCGTTGGTCTATGGCGCTACGGGCACGACGAACCTCGTGCGGATCGGGGAGCAAGTCCTGGCGCTACGCCTCGATCAAAGCGCGCTGTTCATGGGGGGCGTCGCGTTGATGTTGGTCGGCTTTGCCTTCAAGGTCGCGGCGGCGCCGTTCCATATGTGGACGCCTGATGTGTATGAAGGCGCGCCGATGCCTATTACGGGATACATGGCTGCCGCGGTCAAGGCGGGCGCGTTTGCGGCGCTCCTCCGCGTCTGGTTGGAAGCATTTCCAATCGCCTATGCCCAGTGGCACGCCGCCGTGTGGTGGCTCGCGGCCCTAACGATGATCGTGGGCAATGTCGTGGCGTTGCAGCAACGGAACCTCAAGCGCATGCTCGCGTACTCGAGTATCGCGCACACGGGGTTCTTGCTCGTGGCATTGGCGACAGGGACTGCGCAAGCGTCCACGGCGTTCCTCTTCTACCTGCTCGCCTACACCCTGGCGACGATGGGCGCTTTCACAGTGCTCATCGCGCTCGCGGATCGCGGGGATACCAAGGTCACGTTGAACGACATCGCCGGGCTCTGGTACACACAGCCGGGTCTCGCTGTCACCCTGACGATTTTCATGCTTGCGTTGTTAGGCTTCCCAGTTTTCGGTGGTATGGGATTCCTCGGGAAGTGGTACGTGCTGCAGGCAGCGTTGCAGGCGCCCGCGCCGCAAACGCGCCTCGCGGTGCTCCTCGTGATCATGACAGCGGTATCGGCAGGATACTACCTCGAAGTCGTGCGGGTGATGTTCATGCGCGCACGGCCCGAAGGCGCCACCGAACCAGCAAAACCGCGCGGAGCGACCCGCGTCGTCATCTACGGGACCGCGGTTGTGTTGCTGGTGTTCGGGATTTTCCCCGATCCGGTCGCGCGCCTGGCAAGCGCCGGTACCCATGTTGCGCCGGAGCCTCCGGTGGCGACCCGTTCGGCCGACTCCACCGCGGTTCGTTAGGCCGGCAACCGGCCATATTGAGCTCGCATGGCAATCGCTCCCGGCATCTTCCGGCAGTACGACATCCGCGGCGTAACCGGGAAGGACCTCACCCCCGAAGCGGCGTTTTCCATAGGTCGAGCTTACGCGCACTACCTGGCGCAGCACGACGCGCGCGGCGCAGTTGCGGTCGGGCGCGACAATCGGCCGAGTGGCGTAGCGTTACGCGACGCGCTGGTAGGGGGACTTACGCAATCGGGGGTCGATGTGATCGACGTCGGCGTCGTGCCGACTCCGCTCGTGTACTGGAGTTTGCACAACCTCCCGGTCGTTGGCGGCATCCAGATCACGGGCTCGCACAATCCTCCGGAATACAACGGCTTCAAGCTGTGCATCGGACACGAATCACTGCACGGGGAAGAGATCCAGCGCCTGCGCGAATACATTGTCAGCGACACATTCCCCAGCGGGAAGGGCAGCGTTAGGCGCGAAGAGATCATTGCTCGTTATGTGGATGACATCGTGCAACGAGTCGGCCCGCTGCGGCCCCTCAAGGTCGTGGTCGACTGCGGCAATGGCGCGGGGGCACTCGTCGCCGACAAGCTCTTCAGCCGTTTGGGTATCGACGCCACGTATCTCTTTTGCGAGTCGGACGGCACGTTTCCGAACCATCATCCGGACCCCACAGTGCCGGACAATCTGCGCGATATCATCGACGCCGTACGTCGCCAGAACGCCGACGTGGGTGTCGCCTTTGACGGCGACGCCGACAGGTTGGGCGTCATCGACGAAAAAGGCGAGATCGTCTGGGGAGATCACATCCTCATCGTGTATGCGCGCGACGTCTTGCAACGGTTGGGCACCGGCCAGCCGATCATTTTCGACGTGAAGTGTTCGCAGGCTTTGCCCCACGCGATCGCGCAGGCGGGGGGCAACCCCATCATGTGGAAGACGGGGCACTCGCTGATCAAAGACAAGATGCGCGAGATGCGAGCCCCTGTCGCCGGTGAAATGTCGGGGCACATGTTCTTTGCCGAAGGATTCTATGGCCACGACGATGCGCTGTATGGCGCGGCGCGCTTCCTTCGGATCGTCGGCCAAAGTGGAAAGAGCGTTCACGACCTGTTCGCCGACGTGCCGAAGTTCGTGAGCACGCCCGAGTTGCGTGTGGACTGCCCGGACGACGTCAAATTCGCGCTCGTGGATAAAGCCGTTAGGCATTTCCGCTCGAAATACGACGTCGTCGATGTCGACGGTGTGCGCGTCCTCTTCGGCGACGGATGGGGGCTCATTCGCGCTTCGAATACGCAGCCGGTCATCGTCTGTCGCTACGAGGCGCGTACGCCCGAGCGCCTCGCGGCCATTCGCGGCGAGATGGAAGGCTGGCTGCGCGACCAGGGCATCCATACCTAACGTGACGCGCCGACGCTGGGTGATCGTCGGCATCGCAGTCACCGCGCTCGTGCTGCTCGTGGGGCGGGAAATCGCGGGTTGGTATGTGGAGTACAGATGGTTCGACGCACTCGGCGGCGCCGCAATCTGGAAGGCGCGCGCGATGAACCTCACGCTGCTCCGTGGCGCGACGTTCATCCTTGGCTTCCTTTTCATCTTCGCGAACCTGTTCGCGGTGCGGAGCTCGATCAAAGCCCTGGTCCTCCCGCAGCGCGTCGCGAACCTGGAGATCGGCGAAGCGGTGCCGAGCCGTCGCCTAACGTGGACCGCCGTCATTCTAGCGGGTGGCATCGCCGCATTGCTGGCCTGGAC
>DATFBW010000102.1:0-6056 GCA_035253645.1 Gemmatimonadaceae bacterium
GGCTGGGCTGGAACCTCCTCGGCGGTAACCTCAACATCTCCGGCGCCTTTGGCCTATTCCGCCGAGACTACCTCACCGAGATCCTCGGTTACGCCACGAGCACAGTGACCGAAGACTTCGAGGTCAGCGTTCGTTTGCAGCGGCACATCAAGGAAAAGGCGCTCAAGGCGGAAGCGACGTTCATTCCAGATCCTGTGGCATGGACCGAGGTTCCCACGTCCCTCAAGATCCTCGGCCGTCAGCGTGAGCGGTGGCATCGTGGCCTGATCGCGACGCTCATCACGCATCGCAAGGTGCTCTTCAACCCGCGTTATGGTGCCACCGGCACGATCGCGATGCCGTATTACCTGTTCGCGGAATGCCTCGGGCCGATGGTTGAAGCCATCGGTATGGTGCTGACGTTGATCGGCACCGCGTTTGGTCTGCTCGCACCGGCCTACGCGATTGCATTCTTCGCGGTCACATACCTCTACGGGATCGCGCTCTCGCTGGCTGCCATTCTCATGGAGGAGGCGAGCTTTCATCGTTACCGGCGGCCCGCGGACTCATTGCGGCTCGCGTTCTTCGCCTTCATCGAGCCGTTAGGCTACCGCCAGCTCACGGTCTGGTTCAGGCTCAAGGCCTTCTGGCGGTACATGCGAGGCGACCGTTCGTGGGGGAAGATGCAGCGCGAGGGCTTTGCCCTGCCGCCCGCCGACGGACAGCGCCTCACGCCGATGGCGGTTCCGGCCGTGCAGGAGCGGAAGACCGCCTAACGGCGATGCGACACCTGTTGCCCGGTCTGGCATTCGCCACCGCTGCCTTGAATGCCGACGCACAGAATCGTTGCCGGCCCCTTGCACCTGAACTGGCGGCCCGGATCGAGCGTGGTTGGACGCACTATCGCGCCGCCGCGCTGGATTCCGCCAGCCGCGCCTTTCGGGCCGTGCTGCGCGTGTGTCAGCAGGATATCGGCGCGCTGAATGGCGCCGCGTACGTCGCGCTGGGACAAGACAGCCTAACGAGGGCACGGCGCGCGTTCGAGGGCATCCTTGCGCGCTCGAGCCAGGATTATGATGCGCTCGTCGGCCTTGGGCTGGCGACGCTCAGAAGTGGCGACCTCGCTGCCAGCCGCGCCGCGTTCGTGCGCGCGCTCGCGGTCGTCCCTGCGGATTCGACAACTCGCAGCTACCTCGCGCGCATCGACTCGGTCGAGGCTGCACGCACGGCTGTCGTGCGACCCCCGGCCGTCCGCGAGCGACCGACCCAAACAGCGGTAGCCGCGCGTGTGCGCAACCGCGCCTTCGAGATATATGACGGGCGAGGCGGGTGGTCGCCGTTATGGGTCGCCGGCATCAACCTCGGCGCGGCGCTGCCTGGTAAACATCCGTCGGACTTTCCGCCTAACGATAGCACGTACGAGCGCTGGATCGAGCTGTTCGCGCAGATGAACGTGAACGTGATCCGCGTGTACACCATTCATCCGCCGCATTTCTATGAGGCCTTGCGCCGCTGGAACCTGAGTCACCCCACACGCCCCATCTGGCTCATCCACGGCGTCTGGACAGAGCTCCCTCCCGGCAAGCACGAAGAACGGTACGACGATGTGAAGTGGCACGCGGCGTTCCAGGCGGAGACGCGCCGAGTGGTGGATGTGCTGCATGGCAGTGCTTCCCTGGCGGCTCGGCCAGGGCACGCGCATGGCTATTACGACGCCGACGTGTCCCGATGGGTGCTGGCGTACATCATCGGACGCGAGTGGGAGCCGCATTCCGTCGTGGGCTATGCGAAAAGGCGCCCGAACCTAACGAGGTACGCCGGTCGCTTCGTCCGTGTGCAAAACGGGAATGCGCTCGACGTGTGGCTTGGAAAAGCGCTGGATTATTTGATCGCGTATGAGATGGAGCGCTACAACGCGCAGCGGCCGGTTGCGTACACGAACTGGCCAACGCTCGATCCGCTCACGCACATCACCGAATCGACAAAGGCAGAGGAGACTGCGCTCTTCCGCGCGCGAGGCGAGAAGCGCGATTCCACAGTCAAGGAATACGACAACGACGCCATCGCCCTGGACGCGCGTCGCATGACCGCGACCGCCGCTTTCCCGGCGGGGTTATTCGCGTCCTATCACGCATATCCCTATTACCCGGACTTCATGGTGCTCGACGCCGGCTACAACCGTGCGTCGTCCCCTGAGGGTCCCAGCGCATATTACGGTTACCTGCGGGAGCTCGTCGAGCATCACGGCGATATGCCTGTGCTCATTTCCGAATACGGCGTACCGTCGTCGCGTGGCATGGCGCACTGGCAGCCGCAGGGCTGGAATCACGGCGGCCACGACGAGCGGGGACAGGCTGAGGTCAATGCGCGCCTAACGCGGGACATCCATGCCTCCGGCGCCGCCGGGGCGGTACTCTTCGCGGCCATCGATGAGTGGTTCAAGAAAAACTGGCTCGTGATCGACTTCGAACAGCCCGCGGAAAGGAACCGTCTCTGGCTCAACCCGCTGGATGCCGAGCAGAATTACGGCATCGTCGCGATGCGACCCGGGAATAAAGACTCGGCGATCGTCATCGACGGCAACACCTCCGACTGGGGTGCACGCACGCCGCTGTATAGCGGCGATACAGCCGCGAGCGACGACCCGCTGAGGCTGCGCCGCCTAACGGTGCACCATGACGAAGCGCACGTCTATCTCCGGCTGGATGTGGGTCGCATCGACTGGAGCCGCGCCAATTATCTGATTGGGATCGATACGTACCGGCGCGATCTCGGCGACACACGCTTCCCATATACGGGTGCGCCATCCAGCGCTGGATTCGAGTTCATGCTCGAGCTCCGCGGTGCCCAGCGCAGCCGCTTGCTCGTGGATTCTCCGTATAACCTCTATCGCAAGGTCGGTTATGCGCGCATGTACAATCGGCCGTTCCGAACCCTGCCTAACGCCGATGGCCGGTACGACTCGCTGCTCGTCACATCCAACCGGCGTCGGATCGGACGCAACCGCGTCGATTATCCGGCATACACGTACGATCGCGGCTTGCTGCGGCATGCGCGGCAGAGCGAGACGACTCTCGCCGATTGGTACGCGGATACGCTCAAGGGTGTCATCGAGATCCGGCTGCCGTGGGGGATGTTGCACGTCATGGATCCATCCTCACGCTTCGTGCTCTACGGCGATTCCGCCACAGGTGAAGTCGCCGGTGTCGTGACCGACGGATTCCGGTTCGCAGTGCAAAGTTTCGACCCGCGCGATGGTCGGCCCGGCGAGCGGTTGCCTGCGGTGGATTCGCCGCTCACCACATGGACGTGGAAGACGTGGGAGCTGCCCAGATGGTATTCCGAGATCAAGCCGTCATTCGCAGCGATGCAGCAGGTCTTCGCCGATCTCCTCGCTCGGCAACCTGTCCCAACTCCTTCGTCAGGCTATCGCAGCGGAACGCGGCCGCCGAGGCTCAACGAACCGAAGCGGTAGTTGCTCGCCGACGACGTTACTGCGGTCGCCACGTTAGCGAGCGTTCCGCTGAACGTCCATTCCAGCCCGGGAGCGATCACGTAGCTCACCGTTCCTGTTAGGCGCTGCGTGGGCTGCGTGTTCTGCGCGCCCCGGTAGTCGATGTACTGCAGTCCCAAGCCCGCGTCTCCATAGAAGGCCCACCCCATATCACGGCCTTTGCGCGCCCGCGCGGACAACTCCGTGTGCAGATAGCGCCGCGGCGAAAAGTAGCCGTCGGTAGCTTCCCGTTGGTGGTTGATCGAGCGCATCGTGAGGCCGAACGAACGCCCATGCGTCAGCACCCACCGTGCTCCCAGCGATGCTGCCAGCCGCCTGTTATGCGCCGTATCGCTGTCGATGCCGGAGCTGCCTAACGAAGCGCTCATATTGAATCGGTCGCCCAGTTGCGACTCCCAATCTGCTTCGAGGCTGGTCATCCGGATGCCCGCGGCGATGAGCGCAACAGTTTCATCGACTACGGAGCGCCCCACGCGAATTTCGCCACTACTGCGCTGCGAGAGCCGGCCGCCGAGCGAGAGCTGGCCAATCGCGCGCGCTTGGTTGTCTCTGTTGCGCCGATTCGCACCCAACTCTGCACGGGCGGTCAGTTCTCCGCTGTTCCAGGGCAGCCGGAACGTCAGGCGTCCGCGCGCCGTCTGAGAGATTTGCTCGGCACCGAGCCGCTGCGCACGCACCTGCTGCGCGTCCAAGCGCACACCGATTCGACGCCATGGTCTCGTGGCAGCTTCGAGCGTATACACTTGCGCCTCGTTGTCGTCGCTGTCGCCCGTGCCGACGACGCGTCCGTACAACGTCGGTGCCAGCTCCGAATCGAGCCAGCGACGTTGCGTACGTGCATCGCGATGAGCCGGGTCGAGCGCCAGCGCACGGTCGAGCGCTTCGCGCGCATCAAACGGCTGCCCACGCCAGCGCAGTACCTGCGCCAGGCCCGTCCAGATCTCGGCGTCGTTAGGCTTTTCTTGCGCCAGCTCGCGCCATAGCCGCTCGCTGCGCACGAGGTCGCCCTGCCACGCAGCCACGAGCGCCAGACCCTTGCGAGCATCCGTGTCCGAATTGGAGCTGCGCAGGGAGTCGTACAGCCGAGCGGACTCGGCCAACTTCCCCCACCACGCGAAAGTACGCGCCAGCGACAGTGCAGCCTCGCGATCGTTAGGCCGGCGCGCCAGCCAGGCACGATAAGTAGCTACGCTTTCAGGAAAGCGGCCGCCCCACGCGAGGACTTGAGCCGCTCCCAGCGCGGCGTCGCGATTATCGGGGTGCTGCGCGGCAACCCTTGTATAGAGCGCGAGTGCGTCGTTCGTGCGCCCGGCCCATGAATACGTGCGAGCAAAGCCGAGCGTGCCGTCAGCATCGTTAGGCTCGAGCTTCGCGTAGAGCGTGTGAAGGGCGATGGCGTCGCGGAAATCGCCGGTCTCGGCGAGTATGACGGCCAGCCTGTAAACCGCGCGCGACGATGCGCTCGAATCGCGCTGAACGACTTGACGATAGGCGGCGGCAGCCTCGACGCGCGAGCCCGCCGCGTATAACGAATCGCCCGCGCGGACCAGTTCTGTAACCCCTTGCGCTGCCTGAGGATACGCCGATGATTGCGGGAAAATCAGGAACGCGCCGACGCCGAATATGATGTGAGTGCGCATGGCACTCTTAGGACGCTTGGCAGTCGAATGCGGATACTTACGGGCACAAACGAAGCTGTCGGCTGCCAGGTGGCGGCTGACAGCTACAAACGAGCTGTTCGCCGCAGTCCCGCTATTGCCACCACGGTAGCCGCCGCGCTTGCCGCAAGTATCCCGGGCAGGATGATCGTCATTGCCAAGGGCAGCGCGGCCGGCACGCCGAGGGAGACTCCCAGATCGCTGCCGAATCGCGTCACGCTCGAGCCGAACAGCTCCTGTACGACAAGCAGAATGACCCAGGCGCATGCACCAGCCAGCGTCGCCTTCAGGATGACGCCCCGGCGCGACCGGGCCCAGATCGCGGCCGCGGCCGCGACGAGCGGAACACACCACCAGCCTAACAACCATGTCCCCAGCGCCATGAGCGCTGTCAGGATCGCGAAGTCGCGGGCGAAACGCACGTCAGTTTCCGCCCGGCCGGAGCCGCAGCGCGTACCGCGGATTCGTTAGGTCAGCGGCGACAGCGGGAACCAGCAAGGAATCGAGCTCCCCGTCGCTCCACTTTGCGATACGGTCGCGATAGCGGGGACTTGCCGGATTCGCGCTCTGTCCCCCTGGATAAATCCCCCATCCACGCACGTTAGGTCCCAGCTCGACGACCATGCGCCAACTCGCACCATACCCGGTTCCCGCCGAGGGGTTGAGAGTCCCGAACCCACCCTGGACGCCGACGCTTTCGGCGCTGAAGCCGCGCAGCCTCAAGGGGTGATTGATACGCGCGGGCCGGAGGCGCGCCCAGCGCCATGTAGTAGGCGAGGGAGGGCCGTGCATCTTCGTCAAGGTGTCGTATGCAGCGGCGAGAGCTCGCCGGAGCACGGCATCCCGGTCCTCTACTTCGTTAGGCGTCTCCCGGACGTCCCACCATGCATTTTTCGGCTGCCCCA
>DATFBW010000103.1:0-4569 GCA_035253645.1 Gemmatimonadaceae bacterium
GTTCTCGCGTCCGGTCTTTTGACCATTATGCCGCCCGCCACGCGTGAACAGGTCGCCGGCCTCCTCCGTCGCACAATCGTACAGCCGATCCTCGCGTTGCAGCGCACCGCCGAGCGTGGTCGCAACGCGATTGTCGAGCGCGACGCCATAACGCGACGGCTGGACAGCCTCACGTTGGCGAGTGCCCGACTCACGCAGCTCGAGCTCGAGAACGACCGACTGCGCCGGCTGGTGGGCTTAGGCCAGGCGTTGCGCACCGGGTTCGTCGCCGCCGAGGTGGTTCACACCCAATCGTTAGGTGACGAGCACACGGTTACCCTGACGGCGGGCGCCAACGAAGGGGTCACGCCGCGATCGATCGTCGTTGCGCCGGACGGCGTGGTAGGCATGGTCACCACGGTGGATCCGGCCTCGAGCCTGGCGATCCTCTGGACTCACCCGGATTTCCGCGTCAGCGCGCAATCGGTAGGCAGCAACGTGTTAGGCATCGTGCGGCCTCACATCGGCGCCGAAGGCGACCGGTATCTGCTCGAGCTCACCGGCGTGGCGTTCCGCGATTCACTGAATCCCGGGACGCGCATCGTGAGCTCGGGTCTGGGCGGTCGATATCCGGCCGGCATTCCGGTGGGCACCGTAATCGGCGAAGTGAAGACGTCGGAGGGCTGGGCGCGGACGTATGTAGTGCGTCCAGCGGTCAAACCGCAGGACGTGACGAGCGTCATGGTCGTCCAGCCCGAACGATTGACCAATGGCGTCGCCAGTATCTGGCCGGCACCAGTCGAACCTGCGACCGACTCTTCGCGCGACAGCGCCATGGTGTCCGATGCGGCTCGGCGAGCCGCTGCCGTCGCTCGCGCTGATTCCCTGGTCAACGCTCGCCTGCGGCGGAGCGATACGCCGCCCACCACCATCATCCCACCGAGACGGCCACCGCAATGAACTGGCGCCGAGTGGGTGCTCTGACGGTGGCGTTTCTCGTCCTGGTCACGCTGCACTACACCATACGGCCACTCCTGGGTTGGCGTGCCTCGATTGACTTCCTCGTCATTGCGATCCTGCTGTTGTCGGTGCGCATGCGCCCCGGAGCCGCGGCTGCCCTGGGGTTCATTACCGGCCTTATCGCGGACTCCCTAACGCCTGCGACGTTAGGCGCCAGCGCGTTGGCGATGAGTGTGGTCGCTTTCACAGCCTCCTGGCTACGCGCTGTCATCTTCGCGGACAATGTCGTTTTGCACGCGTTTTTCTTCTTTGTGGGGAAATGGACGTTTGACCTGATTTATCTTGTGGTAGCGCGCGGCGCGCCGCCGATGGAGCTGCTCGCGCAAGCAGGTGTCTGGTCACCCATGTCCGCAGCACTTACAGCGGCCGTCGGGGTATTTGTGATGCTCGCCTATCGCATGACGCTCGATCCCCAACACGCATGAGTTTCCATCCGAATGACGTCCAGCGGAGGTCGCGGATGGCGAGCGGGTTTATCGCGCTCGCGATCGCGTGGCTGACAACCGCCTTCTTCCGGGCGCAAGTTGTTCAGAACGAAGAGTATTCCTTGCAATCCACGCGCAACCGCTTGCGGGCGATCCCACTGGTCGCACCGCGCGGGATTGTCTACGACCGTCGCGGCAACGTGATCGCGGAGAGCGTGCCGGGCTACTCCGTCTCGTTGCTCAGTCCGTCGGCTGATTCTTTGCGCAGCACGCTGCGACGGCTCGCGACAATGATTGCTCTTTCTGATGACCAGATCGAGCACGCCGTTAGGCGCTTTCGCCGTGAGCCCAATCGTCCAACGGTCGTCCTCTCCGACGCGACGTTCGATCAGGTCTCCGTACTCGAAGAGCAACGCACCGAGTTCCCAGGCCTCATCATTCAGGCCGCGCCAAAGCGCTTTTATCCCGATGGTGCCGCCGTGTCGGCATTTGTCGGTTACACGGGCGAGATCACCGAGACCGAGCTGAATTCGCCGACGTACGAGGGCTATCAATCGGGGCAGCAGATCGGTAAAGCGGGCCTCGAACGCCAGTACGAGTCAGAGCTGCGCGGGAAAGAAGGGTCGCGCTTCGTGGTTGTCGATGCGCGCAACCGTGTGGTGCAAGCGGCCGGCGCGCAGCCTGACATTCCCGCCGAAGCACCGCCACCTCTGCAGACGAATATCGATCTCGAGCTGCAGCGGTTTGTCTCTGGCCTGTTTGGCGATTCGCTCCAGGGTGGCCTCGTCGCAATGGACCCCGCGACTGGCGCCGTCCTCGCGATCCACTCGGCACCAACCTTCGATCCGAACCGATTCATCGGCGGCATCCCGAAGGATTATTGGGATCAGCTGCGCAACGATCCGCGCAAACCGCTCTACAACAAGGCGCTGCAAGGGATCTACCCGCCGGCGTCCACGTTCAAGCTCGCCACATCGGTGATCGCGCTCGAGCGTGGAATTGTGACCCTCAACGATCGCATGCCGCTCCCATGCACCGGCGGGATGTACTACGGGCGTTACTTCCGTTGTTGGGAAAAAGAAGGGCATGGCTCGCTCACGCTGTCGCAGGCGATCGCGAAGTCGTGCGACGTGTACTTCTATCAGCTGGGTCTGCGCCTCGGCCTAACGAACCTCCTCGCGGGCGGAGTGAAGTTGCAATTCCGTGAGAAGAGTGGGATCGATCTGCCTAGCGAGTCCCGTCCGATCTGGCCGTACGCCGTCGACTACTTCAATCGGCGCTATGGCCCCGGCGGTTGGAACCCATCGGTGGTCTTGAGTCTCGCCATCGGACAGGCCGATAACTCACAAACGATCCTCAACATGGCGCGCTTCTATAGCGCGCTCGCTACGGACGGGAGCATCGCCAAGCCGGAGCTCGTTAGGCGCGCGCCGGAGCGCAAGAAGATCTTCAACCTCACCGCCGAGCAGATGACCGGTGTGCGCGAGGCACTCACGGACGTCGTATCCACACGAGGAACCGCGGCAAGCGCGCGGATCGAGGGCGTTATAGTCGCCGGCAAAACCGGGACGGCGCAGCACCACGAGGCAGGGAAGCCCGATCACGCATGGTTCGTCGGTTTCGCGCCGCTGGAAAGTCCCAAGATCGTCGTCGCGGTGATGGTGGAGTATGGGGCGCATGGCTACCTGGCGGCACGTTTAGCGACGAAAGCGATCGCGGAGTACCTCAAGCGTCCGGCGATTCCGCCTCCATTGGTTGGCGGCTGATGCGTTTTCTGGAGTTGCGCGGGTGATCAAACGCGTAGTCGCAGACTGGCCGTTAGTCGCCATCGCGCTGTTGCTCAGCGCATATGGAATCGCGTCGGTCTATTCCGCTGGCCAGACTGAAGCGTCCGTCGGATACGTTACGGTCGCATGGAAGCGGCAGCTCGTCTGGTTTGGCGCTGGATTGGTGGGCGCATATGTGGTGAGTCGCAGCTCGGTACGCTTCTATGAGTGGGTTGGAGATAAAGCGTACTACCTCGCGTTAGGGCTGCTCGTCGTGGTGCTCGTGTTAGGCAGCGGTGCCGGAACTGCCGCGAGCATGAAAGGTTGGCTCACCATCGGGAATATGCGCCTCGGCCAGCCGTCGGAGCTTGCCAAGCTGGCCGTCGTCCTGATGCTGGCCAAGGTTCTCGCGAGCAGACGCGCGGCGCCGCGCGCGATGATCGAACTGTGGCTGCCTGCGTTGGTCGTAGGCGTTCCGTTCGTGCTCATCATGCTACAGCCCGACCTGGGAACCGGCATCGTTTTCATCGGGCTGTTCTTCGCGATGCTGTACTGGTCCGGTGTCTCCGGTTTGCAGCTCCTGCTCATCGCGAGCCCCGTCGTCAGCCTGATCCTCGCCTTCAGCACGAAAGTATGGGCGATCTGGTTCGTGCTGCTCTTCTTCCTCGTATATCGCTACAAGCCGTACCTCATCGAAGGCGTCGGCCTCATGGTCGCGAACGTCGCGATGGGCATTCTCGCGCCGATTCTGTGGGAGAGCTTGAAGCCCCACCAACAGCGCCGTCTGTTGGTCTTCCTCAACCCAATGGAAGATCCGCAAGCGTCCGGCTACCACGTGCTCCAGTCTCAGATCGCAATTGGCTCGGGGGGATGGATGGGAAAGGGCTTCACGTTAGGCACGCAAAAACGGCTCGCGTTCCTGCCTGAGCAGCACACCGACTTCATCTTCGCTGTCGTTGGCGAAGAGCTTGGGTTCATTGGCGTTACAATCGCCCTGGCCTTGTTTCTTGCGTTGTTCTTGCGCGTGGTGCGTATCGCCGGCCGCGCAAACGACTCATTTGCGAGCCTCGTCGCTTTTGGTCTCGCGGCGACGTGGTTCGTGCACGTGATCGTGAATATCGGGATGACACTCAACCTGATGCCGATTACAGGCATTCCGCTGCCGTTCTTCTCATACGGCGGTTCGTTCATGCTTACGTGTTGGCTTGCGGTAGGGATGCTCGTTCGTATCTCATCCGAGGGGCGTGGAAGGGCTGATGCCTTAGCGATCTAGCTGGAGCGAGGCGCGCGGAGCGAGGAGCGGCCGTACTACGAGACCGCGCGCGCCCTGCTGCCTGCTCCCCGCTCCTAGCGAATAGGACCCCGCAGTCCCCACCTTT
>DATFBW010000104.1:0-4782 GCA_035253645.1 Gemmatimonadaceae bacterium
GCGGGACATCCCCGCGTCCTCGATCATCTGCTCCAAGCGCGCGCGATCGCCGGGGAACGCGTCGATCAGCACGCCCATGATCGCCCCCGTTATGCACGAGTGTCCCGATGGATACGAGGGGTGGTTAGGCAGACCGATCGCGAGCTTGATCGCGGTGTCGGCCTGCGACGGCCGGATGACCCAGTAGTGGAGCTTTGAATCCCAGCAGGCGATCTGCGCGTCGAACGCCGCCGTGTTCGCGAAGGCGAGGATGCGCGCGGCCTCCAGCTCGTTGCTGTTCTTGCTGCGCAACACGCTGTCGGCGATGAGGTTGAGTGCGCCGGCCGTAAAGGGTCCGCTCGCCGTGTTCCACGCGACCGCCATCGCCGTCTGTTGCGTGGTCCGTGCATCGGCAATGCTGCGCACTTCGGCGAGGGCGGTATTGAAGGCCGCTGAGCCGAAGGCTGGAGGTGGCGCTGCGCGCAACTGATTCGCGCTCGTTAGGAAGAACGGTTTCGTCCCGTGCAGCGATCGGACGATTGCCGCGGACGAAGAACGCCAGTACTCCGCTCCGGTCGGCGGCGTACCCACAGGCACCGTTAGGTAATTGTCCTGCGCAGCCTGGGCCAACACGGCTGCTCCGACCGTGCGGCCGAGGGTTTCACCGGCAGCGATGTCGTGCTGTGCGTCAAATGGCGTCGTTAGGGCGGCCACATCGCTCCGCAATTGTGCATTCGTTGCGGTACTGTCGAGCGGGAAGAAGAAATTGAGGACCGCGACCGACGCGGCGCCTACTGCAGCAGCTGCTGATGGTTTTCGCGATCCTGACGCCGCCTGCGCGGCGACGACGGCGCGATACTGCGCGAGCGACACGTAGGTGAGGATGCGACTTACGGCCGCCTGGCCGTTGGCCGTTGGCTGTCGCGTCACGACGAGCCCGACGGCGCGCTCGTTCCATTGGACGCTCGCGCCGAGCCTATTGTCCTCGACGGGTGGTGGTTCGGTGGGGCTGTCACCGCACGCGAGGATTCCCAGCGCAAAAACCAGGATCGCGAGTGGCATGTTTGGCGTTCTCCGTAGCATGGTGAGCACTCGGGTTTTGGGTGCTCCGTGTTACGAGAACGGCGCGGAAAACACGACATTGTTGCGGTGAAGCCGCCGCGCAGGCGCAGATTGGCTTACGCTTCCGTCGAAGTGGGAGCCCGAGCAGGCAGCCCGACACTCATTGCAAAGTCGCGAGTCAGTCTCTCCGAGGTCGCCACAATGTGATCGAACTCGGCGTGACCACGTAGCGGCGCGAAAAACGGACCGTGCTTCGCGATGAACTCCGTGGGATGGAAACCGCGCACGGCCTGCTCCAACTCGGTCAAACCCCGCGCGTGCTCGCCCGCAGCGGTCCAACTTTCCGCGAAGTGAAAGCGCAGATGCGCGTCGAGGACCATCTCGCCAACGCTCCTGAGTTCCGCACGAGCCTTTTCATTGTTACCGCTCAAAGCGTCGAGCAGCGCTACTGCCTGACGAGTGTACGGGGAAACTCTGTCGACTTCACTCAGGGAGCCTACCTCTGCCCGCATCTCCTCGAGCCGCCCGTTCAGCGCGAGCACGTAAGTGAGAAACCAGCGGGCCAAGACACTGCGCGGTTCGAGCGCGGCCTGTTGCCGAGCTGGGGCGAGTGCGGCTTCGAACTCGCCGTTGAAGACATATCCTGCCGCCAGCTGCCCCCAACTGGTGAATGACAGCGGATCAGCTTCCACTAGCTGCTCGCCTATCAGCTTCGTCTCTGTGATCTGCCCACCACTCGCGTAGCAGAAGCCTAACCAGAGCTTCCACTCAGGGAACGGATCGAGGTCCACGGCTTTCTTCAGGAAGCCCGCCGCGGTTCGAGGATCACCGCGCTCCAACGCAATCGCGCCACAGATATACTGCGCTTCGCCGAGCGTTGGATGCGCGGCGGCCAGGCGCCTCGCTTGCTCTTCGGCACGGCGCATGATCGTCTCATCGTAGCCAGCGGCCTTGGCGCGCCAGATCTCGAGCTGCACGGCCGCCGCTTCGAGGAGCGGATTGCCAGGAGCAAGCTTCAGCCCCGCTTCGAGCAACGACTCGGTACGCGCGATAGACTCGGCCGAACCCCGTTGCATCTCCTGTCGAGCGCGCAGGTAGCAATCGTAGGCTCGTGCATCGGTGATTGGGCGCGACGCGAGACGACGATCCTCGTCTGCAGTTAGCGTTAGGTCGAGCGCGTGTACAATCTCGCGCGATACGCGCTCTTGCAGGTTGAAGATGTCATCGAAGGTTCCCGCATACTTCGCCGACCAAATCTCGGCGTCTTGAGCGGTATCGATCAGCTGCGCGTTGATGCGCACATTCGACCCTGCCTTGCGTACGCTACCTTCCAGGGCGTAGCGCACGCCGAGACGTCGCGCAATCGACGGGATCGTTTCGTTGCGTCCCTTGAACGCTCTCGCCGTCGTGCGTGAGATCACGTGCAGTGACTTTACCTTCGACAGGTCAGAGATGACCTCGTCAGTGAGCCCGTCGCTGAAGTACTCGTTCTCGGCTTCGGCGCTCAAATTCGTGAACGGTAGGACGACGACGGACTTTCGCGCGGGAAGGACGCGCGGCCCCGAGCCAACGAGCGCCTCGATGAATTCGCTTGCTGTCGCGAACCGTGCGGCCGGGTCGACAGCCATCGCACGCGCAAGGGCACGAGCGACGGTTTGACTCACGGTGGCGTGACCTTCGAGTGTGGGAACCTTCGCATGAAAGCGCGCAGCCATCGAAGAGGCAGCGTTAGGCGCCGCGAATGGCGCCTCGCCGCTCAGCATTTCGTAAAGGACGCAGGCGAGACTGTAGATGTCGGCGCGACCGTCGACGTCCTTCTCACCCGCGATCTGTTCGGGACTCATATAACCCGGCGTTCCGATGGCGAGGCCCGTGCCGGTGAGTCGCGTAGTATCGGCGGCGTTGATTGCTCGGGCAATGCCGAAATCGGCGAGCAAGGCATGTCCTTCGAGCAACAGGATATTCTCCGGTTTAATGTCGCGGTGCACAACACCGAGCTTGTGGGCGTAGGCGAGGGCGTCCGCGATTTCGCGGGCAATGCCTAACGCCTCACCTTCGGCGAGTGGGCCTTCCCGATCGAGGCGAGCACGCAGCGATTCGCCGGCGATGTACGGCATGACGTAGTACAGCCAGCCCTCGGCCTCACCCGAATCGTGCAGTGGAACGATGTGTGGATGGCTGAGCTGCGCCGCGATGCGGATTTCATCGAGGAAACGCTGCACGCCGACGCCTAACGCGACATCGCTACGCAGTACCTTGAGAGCGACAAGGCGGTCATGCTTGACGTCGCGCGCTCGGAACACGACGGCCATTCCGCCTTCGCCGATCTGCGACTCGATGGCATAGCGATTTGACAGCGCCGCCTTGAGCGCGAGCTCGACCTCGGTCATGCGCTATTTTCGCGCGTTCCGCCCGGCCCGGTAAGTCTCGACCTGATGGCCTGGCGATTCCTGACGCCCCGCGCGAAGGCCGTGGCCCCCCGAGCGAAGCTCCTCGAACCTTTTCGACGCACACTCCGTGGTGCTCGTGGGTTACGGACTTGGAAGTCAGTTCGCCGGCGGATGCTATTTCATCTACCGCAACAGTTGGGAGCGCACGAAGCAGTGCTCGACGGTTTCATTCGGCAGTAATGCTCATGGAGAAAGCATTGTCTACGTGGTGTTCGGCGTTAGGCCGCGCCGCGTTAGGTGGCCTTGGCGCTTGCGACCGGGCACAGCCTCTTACGGTTCAACTGTGAGATAGCCCTCACAGCGCCCTTCGATGGTCCCTGTCGACGCGGTCAACAAGACAATCACGAACGAACACTGCTGCCTCCCCGACGCGTTCTGGAAACGTCCCGTTCCACCGGTGACCCACTGCGGTCCTTCTGCTAGCAGACGCGCTGGATTGGTTGGATCCGGACGCGACGTGTTCTCGAACGCGATGAGGAGTTGATCTCCGTTGGCCGCCGTGATCCTGCCGGTTCCAGAGCTCGTGGGCGACAATGGGTCGAGGCATGTGAGCGCGCTGAGCGCGATGCGACCGAGGTGCGTGAAGTTCCCGCTGCCGTCATCGAACAGCGAGATCGAGGCGCCCGGCGCCGCGGGATCGCCTGAGAAGTTGCGGTTACACGTCTCCGATGACCCCGGAGCAAAGGGCGGTACTGCGGTCAGCTCGCCAACAAAGTGGCCGCTGAACGGAAGCTGAACAGCGGCAGCGCCAATGGCCTGAGCGATGTCGTCGCTAACGACTGCGGTTGGCGCCGCGACGTCGAAGCATCCCGTGGTGACGACGGTTGTGAAAAGGGCGATAGAACTGAAAGCTGTGTTCGCACGCATCGGTCCTCCTGGCTCGGTTGCTTGCGCTCCTGCGCGTCCTATCTTGAGCCTGGGCCCTGACACCGGTCTGACTCGCCTGTACCAGCTTACAACGCTTGGGCACACACGCCTGGAATGTGCGATCCCCGCTGACCAGCGAGCCGCTGCGCTGTTGCTGCAGCGGCCCAAACACCTCGCGCTCCTCGTTTACCTCGCGCTTCAGAACGGGGCTCTCACCAGACGCGATACGCTCCTCGCTCTCTTCTGGCCCGAGTTGGATGAAGCACACGCACGCAACACGCTGAGCAAGACGCTGGGTCGAATCCGAAGCTGTTTGGGTGATGACGTCGTACGTGCAATCGGTGCACACGAGGTAGGCTTGCAGCCGGGCGTGGTGCGCAGCGACGTCGCGGAGTTCCGCGCAGCTGTAGCGATGAAAGACTGG
>DATFBW010000105.1:0-14907 GCA_035253645.1 Gemmatimonadaceae bacterium
AGGGGCACCACGCGACTCGAGTCCTGCGCCGAAAACAGGTTGCGCAACTGGAACGGATCGCTCTGTAAATCATAGAGCTCGCGCGGCCCCGTGGAGTATTCGGCGTACATGTGCGTACGGGTCCGCACCGTAAGGATTACCTCCCCGGTCGGCCGGTGGATCTCCGTCAAAAAATCCTGGCGCCAGGAGTCGGCGCTGGGAGGATTGTTTCGCAAAAGAGGGACGAGTGACCGTCCGTCAACGGTGTCCGGTGTCGCGATGCCTGCGACCTCGTTGAATGTCGGCGCCCAGTCGATATTGAGCGCGAAGTGGGCGCGCCGCGCCTTGGCCGGGACGCCGGGCCCACGCACGTATGCCGGGACACGGATGTCCTCTTCATAGGGCCACAGCTTGCCCGTCACAAACCGGTGCTGCCCAATGTGATAGCCGTTGTCAGACGTGAACACGATGTAGGTGTTGGCCAGCTCCCCCAGTCGCGTGAGAGTCTGCACGAATCGTTCGATCGCCTCGTCCACAGACAGCAGTGAACGCAGACGCTCACGATACAGCTCGTCGAGGATCGCGATTTGCCCAGGCGTTAGGCGCGTTCGCTGCCGGATGGCGGGCGGTTTGTCACTCACGTCCTCTTCATTGAACGATGGTGTACGAGGCGCTCGTGCCGTGGCAAACGCGGCGCGATGACGCGGCGCCGGAACCGCCGGGCCTTCCTGGCCAAATCCGAGGCGCGGATCCCCGTGCGGTGCGTACGGTGCGAAGTAGATGAACCAGGGTTCCGCATCGCGCGATTCCGCCTCTTCCAAAAAGCGCACGATGTTCGCGGCGTGCACGTCCATCTCATAGTCTTCGGGGCGGTCGCCGTACTGCCTAACGGTACCATTCTCGTTCACGCGATAGTTGAAGAAGTTCTCGTTGTCGAACGTACCATGCCACACGCTCCATCCGGGCGGCACGTGTTGCGGCGTGTTGGCCGGGTAACCGTTGAGGTACTTGCCGAAGAGCGCGGTCCGGTAGCCGGCCGTCTGAAGCCAGGTGGCGATCGTTGCCCGTTCGCCACCGCGGTCGCGGAACTTGGCGAAACCGCCTAACGGCGGAACGTTGAACAGTATCTGGTGGTTATGCGGGTACTGGCCCGTGAGGATGGAGGCGCGCGCCGGACAGCAGACGGGATACGTGGTGTACGCCGATGTGAACGTGATCCCCTGATCGGCGATGAGCGACTTGAGGCGCGGCATGTGGGTCGCAGACTCGACGTCCAAGTCGTCGGCGAGGATGAACAGGATGTTGGGGCGGGCCTGCGACCAGACGGTCGTTCCGCAAAAAAGCGTCAATGCCGCGGTGAGGAGGGTGCGCATGGCCGCTAAGATGCCAGATGTCCTGAGCGGGAGCGAGGAGCCAGGAGCGGGGGGTGCAGCAACCGCGGCATGCCGTTTTCCTCGCTCCCCACGCCCTGCTCCTCACTCCTATTTTCATCTCGATGCAACTCTCCGACGTCTCGTCGCTAATGGCTGGCCGGCCACTGCTCGCGATCCCTGTGCTGTTCGGTGCGGGTGTCCTCACGAGCCTCACGCCGTGCATTTATCCGATGATACCGATCACCGCGGCTATCGTTGGCGGGGCCAAGGGGGATAGCACAGCACCGCGTTGGCGGCCGCTCGCCTTGAGCCTCACATACGTATTCGGACTCGCGGTCGTGTACGCCGCACTCGGCGTCCTCGCCGGGCTTACGGGGACGATGTTCGGCACTGTGAGTACGAATCCGTGGCTGTATTTCGCCATGGCCAACCTGCTGGTGCTCGCGGGACTCGCGATGCTCGACGTCATTCCCATCCGTCTCCCGAACTGGATTGTTCAGCGCGCAGCCACGGCGGGCACTGGGGGCCGCTTCTCCGGAGCGCTGGTGATGGGGGCGATGTCTGGCCTTGTGGCTGCTCCCTGCTCTGCGCCCGTGATGGCCGCGGTTTTGACGTGGGTGACCGCAACCAAAAGTGCCTTTCTGGGGTTCATCTACCTGTTCGCGTTCTCGCTGGGAATGTGCGCCCTTCTAGTCGTCGTCGGCGTTTCGACGGGCGCCATGACGCGGTTGCCGCGAGCCGGTTTGTGGATGGTACGGGTAAAGAAGGTATTCGGGCTCGTGATGTTAGGCGTGGCGGAGTACTACCTTATCAAGATGGGGCAGCTGCTGATATGAAGCGCAGGTCAAAGGTCGACGGTCAAAGGTCAAAGCGCGCTCCGAGATCCGAGCTCCGAGCTTTGCGCTTGTTGATGGCGTTAGGCCTCCTCGCATCGCCGGTCTTCGCGCAGGACGAAGTCGGCATCAAACGGGGTTCCGATGCCCCTGGTGCCGTCCTCGAGAAGCTCGACGGCAGCAAGGTCGACCTCAAAGACTATATCAGCAAAGGCCCCGTGCTCATCGAGTTCTGGGCGACGTGGTGTCCCAACTGCAAACAGCTCGAGCCGAGTATTTTGGCCGCGTCCAAAAAGTACGCCGGCAGGATCCGCTTGTTAGGCGTTGCCGTGAGTGTGAATCAGAGTGTCGAACGGGTAAAAGCGTACGCCGAAAAGCATCACCTCCCCTTGGAGGTGCTCTACGACCGCCGCGGTTATGCGTCCGACGCGTACGAGGTGCCGGCCACGAGCTACATCGTGGTCATCGACGCCAAGGGCAAAGTCGTGTATACGGGCGTCGGCGGCGACCAGAACCTGGACAGCGCCATCCGCAAGGCGTTAGGCGGCTGACAGCGGCAGCTCCAGGAGGAGCGTCGGCCGCTGCGGCTCGCGCGCCAGCGAGCATTGCAGGTGATCCACGATCATCGGTTCCTCCATCCGCGTGCGTAAGAGCCGGTCCATCTGCTCATTCGTCAGGGTCGCGAAGTAGCTGAGCGTGACGTGCGGCGTGAACGTGAATTTGGCAGGGGCGAATGGCAGCCCGCTGCGCGCGATGGCGTCATGCAGCCTGCGGATCGGCCCATGTGGATCGATTGGCAGGACGACGGTGTTCGTCTGCATGAAGCGCTCGGGTCTGCCGAACGTGACCGCAAACCGTGGTGTCGACGCTGCGATGGGCCCCAGGGCATCGCGCAGTGCGTCGACAGACAGCGAACCGGGCAGCGGTCCGACACCGGAAGATCCGGTGAGCGTTAGGTGCGGCGCCGTGCGTATGGCGAGTCGAGGATCGAAGGTGCGTTGAATCTCCGCGATGCGCTCTCCGGCAGTGCCACGCACCGCGACGAGGATGAAAATCGACGATGCGGCACGCCATTCTTCGTCTTCACTTTGTCCCCAGTCATCCTCGTTCGGTTCGCGCATCCCCGACGCCGGGCTAGGTCAGCAGGCCGCGAAGCCAGAATACGACCACGGTCCCGTAAAATACGACGAGTGCGACCAATCCCAGGCGCTTGCCTAACGAGGGGCGCAGCGCGACCGGAAGCAGGCGTGTATTGACATACAACAGATGCAGCCCGGCGACGACGAACATCACGCCGTGGAAATTGGCCGACAGCTGCAGCAAGAAGATCGGCTGGGCGAGGCGCAGCGCGAGGACACCCCAGATCACCGCCACAGCCAGCACCGCATAATACACGCGGCGCACATCCATGCCGCGCATCGCGCGTAACCGTTTGCTGCCGCTCCACAGCAGGTCGGTCACGGCGCGGACTGTTCCGTCCAGGATGTCGAGTTGTGTTTTGAACAGGATCCACGCACCCATGATGGCGACGACGATCGCCGCAACCGCGGCACCGCGCGTACCGACGGCATCGGCCAGCACGGCCGCGATCCCGAAGCCGCGGATGTCCGAGCCGGCCGGTACGAACGTCACGTACAACAACGCCGGCAAGAGCATGCCGAGGAGCGCACCGACAAAAAACACACCCCATTGATCGGCGCGAACGATGCGCCACCAGCCATGCCAACGTGCCATCGATTCCGCGTTAGGCACGAACGTCGCTCCGGTGTGCGCGAGCTCCGTACGTTCGCCACCCAGCGCGGCCGGGATATAACCGCTGTGCGCGCTCATCCCGTAACCCTTATCGCGCGCCCAGTTCGACAGCGTCACGTTGATCAAGCCGCCGGCCCCACTGAAACCCGCCAACGCGCCTAACAAAAAGAAGTCGCCTCCGGAAGGGAGGAAGCGGAACGTACTCTGTGTCGGATCGTACCCGATGAACCCCGCGACGCCCTTGAGCCACGTTTCCGGTGCGACGAGAGCAATGGCCAGCACACTCAAACCTGTGAGTATGGTGCCCACGAGCACCCAGTTGAGGATCTCCAGCGTGCGCTCGATGCGTCTGCCTACCAGCAGGATCAGCACACAGACGAAGAAGGCGCCGATGCCTAACGCGTACACGATCCCTGCATCCGCCGCGCTCGCGACGCGTCCCGTGAAGAGAAAAAAGAATGCACCGGCCGCCGCGCCTGCCCACGCGGGCCACCCAACGCTCAGCAGATAACACGTCGCATAAAACCACGCCCAGAATTGCGCGCTCGGCCTCGTCCGCATGAATCCGGTAAATGCGGGCTCCCCGGTCGCCAGCGTATACCGCATCAGCTCAGTGTTGAAAATTGTCTGAAGCGTTGCCGCGATTGTCGTTATCCACAGCAGCGTCAGACCATAACGAACGAATGAAGCGGGGCCGATCAGAAACTCGCCGCTACCGATTGCGGCGCCGAGGACAATCACGCCCGGCCCGACCACGTTGATCCACTGCAGCCCACGCGGCTGCGGTGCGACTGGGAGCTCCTTGATCTTCCAAGGCTCTAAACCAGTGCGGGCTTCAACCGGAGCGTCCTGGGGCGCAGTCACGAAATCAAAGCTGGGAGCGAGGAGCGAGGAGCGAGGAGCGAAGACCGAATGCGGTCTGCTTGCATGTGAGGGCGCAGCGTAATACCACTTCCTCTCGCTGCCCGCCAGGCTCATGCACATGACCGATACGCCTCTCGACGTTGCCAGACAACGCCTCATCGACCTGCCTTTCGTTCCGTTAGGCCATTACCCAACGCCGATCGACGATTGGTGGCGTTTCGGCAGTACGATCGGTGCGACGGAGACCACGGTGGTCGCGAAGCGTGACGACGCGATCGCCTTTGGCTTCGGCGGCAACAAAGTGCGCAAGCTTTGTCTGGTTGCGGCGGCGGCGAAGGCACAAGGCGCAGACACACTGATCACGTGCGGTGGCGTCCAGTCCAACCATTGTCGCGCTACCGCTGCCGCAGCCACGCGACTCGGCGTCCGTTGCATTATCGTCGCCAACGGTGAACGGCCGGACCACCTCACGGCGAATGCGTTGCTCGATCACTTGTTAGGTGCTGAGGTGCGGTATGTCGCTACGCGCGCGGACCGAGCGCCCGCCATGCGCGAGGTGGCGGCCGAAGTCCGCGCCAGCGGCGGCACGCCCTTCGAAATCCCCCTGGGGGCCTCGACGCCGCTTGGTGCGTTAGGCATCGCGCGTGCGGTCGGCGAGCTGCCGCGCCAGGGGATCGTGCCTGACGTCATCGTACACGCCTCCTCCTCCGGCGGAACTCAGGCGGGATTGCTCGTCGGCTGTGCGCTGTTCGATATCCCCGCGCGCGTCATCGGGGTTAGTGCCGACGATCCTGCCTCCGCGATCCAGGAAAAGGTGTTGCCCGTGATCGCCGGCGCCGAGGACCTCCTGGGGCTCACCTCGGGCGCGCTAGGCGCGGCTCAACGGTTCGAGCTGGACGACACATTCGTCGGTGGCGGTTACGGCGTCCCGACTGAGGCGTCACTCGAAGCGCAGCACCTCCTGGCGCGTACGGAAGCGGTATTCGTTGACCATTACTACACGGCCAAGGCGCTCGCTGCTCTCATCGCCTATGTGCGCGATGGTAAGCTGGCACGAGATCGCAAGATTCTGTTCTGGCACACCGGTGGCCAAGTCACGCTCTTCCAGTAATCGACATGTCGCTGCTCGTTAGGTTGGCGTGGTTGGTACTCCTCGCTCCGCTTGTGCTGTCAGCTGCGCTGCCGGCGCAGGCGCGGCGGATCAGCGTAGTCCCGAGGCCAGTGCAACTGGAGGAGAGGCCCGGTGGCCGATTCACGATCACGCGCCGCACGCCGATCGCCGTTTCGACGGACACGGATTCGCTCGGACGATTCCTGGCGCGGATGCTGGCGCCGGCATTCGGCTACACCCTCCGCGTCGTTCCCGGCGACAGCGTCGCCAGCTCCGCACGTCCCATCGTGCTCACAATCGACGACGAGCTGCGCCAGTTGTTAGGCGCCGAGGGGTATGAGCTGGATGTGACTGCACAACGCGTCGAGATCCGCGCGGCGGCACGCGCAGGCGTCTTCTATGGCATGCAGACATTGCGACAGTTGCTCCCGACACAAGCGTTCGCTCGTTCGCGCATCGCCAACGTCACTTGGACTGTGCCCGCGGTCGAGATATTGGATTACCCGCGCTTCTCGTGGCGCGGCGCGCACCTCGATGTCGGGCGTCACTTCATGCCCGTGACGTTCGTGAAGAAGTTCATCGATCTGCTCGCGGCGCATAAGATGAACCGCTTCCACTGGCACTTGACGGAGGACCAGGGGTGGCGCCTCGAGATCAAGCGCTATCCACGCCTAACGTCGGTGGGTGCGTGGCGCCGGCAGACGATCATCGGCCATCCGCGTGGCGACTCCACGCGCTGGCGCTACGACCGCAAACGGCACGGCGGCTTCTACACGCAGCAACAAGTGCGCGAAGTCGTCTCGTACGCCGCTGAGCGGTTCATCACGGTCGTGCCGGAGATCGAGATGCCGGGGCATGCGCAGGCCGCGATCGCCGCATATCCCGAGTTAGGCGTCACCGGCGATACGATCCCCGTGTGGACGCGCTGGGGTATCTCGAAGAACATCCTCAATGCGGAAGACGCGACCGTGCAGTTCATGCAGCACGTCCTCGAAGAAGTGCTCGAGCTCTTTCCCAGTGAATTCATCCATATAGGTGGCGACGAGGCAGACAAAACGCTATGGGCGACGAGCCCGCGCGTTCAGGCGCGCATCCGTGAGCTCGGGTTGTTTGGCGAGGCGCAGTTGCAAAGCTGGTTCATCAAAGAGATGGATTCATTCCTCACGGCCAAGGGTCGTCGCCTGATAGGCTGGGATGAGATTCTGGAGGGCGGACTTGCTCCAGGCGCGGCCGTGATGTCGTGGCGAGGGTATCGCGGCGGAATTGCGGCGGCACGCGAAGGCCATGATGTGGTCATGGCACCGACCAGATACACGTACTTCGACTTCTATCAATCGCGCGATATCAGGCGCGAACCACTCGCGATCGGCAACTTTCTGCCGATTGATTCGGTGTATGCTTTCGAGCCCGTTCCGCCGGAGCTCACGCAGGAAGAGGCACGTCATGTGTTAGGCGCGCAGGCGCAGCATTGGACCGAGTATATGCCGAATTCACGGCAGGTCGAATACATGGCCTTTCCGCGGATGGGGGCGCTCGCGGAGGTTGTGTGGACGCCCGTGGAGCGCAAAGACCTCGCAGACTTCAAGGCACGCCTTCCCGCGTACTTGAGCCGCCTGACGAGTTATGGGGTGAATTATCGCAAGCCGCGGCCGGGTGATAATGAGGGGGTTGTGCCAAGACGGTCGAGACGGCGGCGATAGTTACAAGGAGCGGGGAGCGGGGGAGCGAGCGGTTACGACGGAGTGTTGTTTCTCGCTCCCCGCTCCTCGCTCCTCGCTCCTAAGTCGTTAAAACCACGGCTCATCCTTGCTCGGCCCGTAAATCGACGGAACTCGCGCCCCCGCCATTCGCGAATACACCGAGAACTGCCCGCGATGATGGATCTCGTCGGAGAGCAGGAACCACAGGAAGTTGATGCGCTGAACGTCGCTCAACATTTTGGGACCCGTGAAGAATTTCACAGTCTCGAAGAGCTGCTCGTCAGGCATCGCCCGTACCATATCGCCGAACTCTTTGTGCGCGTTTTCATACGCCGCGATGACTGCGTCGAAAGACTGGGGCGGTTTGGGAGATTCACCCGGCGCGCCTTTCGCGAAGCCGTCATTCAATACGATTTGTCCAAGTCCGCGCTCCAGGACGAAAATCCAGGCCAGCTCCCGCGCCGTGCGGCAGTCGGGATGCGGTTGGAAATCCGCTTTGTCCGTTGGAAACTCGCGCAGCACTTTCATCGTGATGGCGTGCTCCCTCTCGTATGCATCGAGCCACTGCTGTTTGGATGATTGTGCAGTGCCCGCTTGCGCGGAGGAAGCAGGAGTAGCGGTAGTAGCCATGTGATCCTCGAGATATACAAGGCCCGGAGCTTCGGTCGCGTTGTGGCACGTGTCAAGATCGTAGTGTGCTGACGGGCGCCAATGCATAGCCCAGAGTGGTAGACTACGCTCGAAAATTCGGGAGCGACGATGAACGAAGAAGCTTTCAACCTCAGCTTGCGCAAATTCCTCAAGACGTTCGGTGTTACCGCTCAGCGTGAGATCGAACGTGCGGTTCAGACCGCGATCGAAAATGGTACGCTGGGCGATCGCCAATCGGTGCGTGCGCAAGCGACAATCCGCATCGGCGAGCTGAATTTGAGCGAGACGATAGAAGGAGATATCGTTTTGGCCTGAGTTCGCCACGTACGCGGCCACCTTCTTGCAACGCTCGAGGCCGTGGCAACAACGATACCGGGCTCTTCTCCGCAACTCGTTAGGCAGGCGACTCGCGCGCTTCGCACCGCCGCGCGCGCGCCCGCCGCTGTGCCGCCAATAGCGTATCTCGGCCCTGCGCTGTGTTGTGCGTGGCGTGGGCCCGCGCTGCTCATACTGCCGCGGCACGGGGGTGCCATCGCCGATGGACCCATGGCCGGATTTTACGTGCGCGAAGCCCGTCATCTCAGCAGGCTGCGACTCACGATCGCAGGCGTACTCCCATGGTTATGCGAGGTGGCCGAGGAGGGAGCGGAGCGCCTGACGTTCACATACATCCATCCGGAGATGACCGTGTTCGGCGGCGGCGGGTCAGGTCAGGCACGGGATGAACCTTCGCGTGACAGCAACGGCTTGCCGCACCGGTCGTTGGAGGTGCAGCTGCGGTACGAGGTCGCACTCAATCACCTTGCGGTATCGGCGACGATAACAAACCGCTCGTTCGAACGCGTTGCATTTGAAACGCAATGGGAGCTCGCCGCCGACTTCGCGGACATCATGGATGTGTCCTCGCCCACGCCTACCGAAGGGGAAAAAGCTCACCTCGAGCGACACGGCGAACAGCTGCGGCTTGTCGACCCTAACGATGCTTCGCGGTCAACGGTTATCACGATCGGCGGCACACACGCCTGGCAACTGAGCGGCGAGGCGGTCGCCATTCCATTGAAACTCCAGCCGCAGGAAGTCGCCGCGTTCGCGATCGTCGTTAGGCCGGAACCGCTGGGCATCGACGACGGAGCTGCCGCCGACCGGGAGCGTTTCTGGAAGGCGTGGCAAGGCAGTCTGTCTCGCGTAATGACGCCGGGGAATTCGCTCGCCGAACAGATTATCACGCGCCATGTCGCGGATTTCGCGGCCCTGCCACTCATGCACGGAGCACCCGACGAGTGGCTCGCGATGCAGGCTGGCGTTCCGATGTACCCAGCGCTGTTCGGCCGTGACGCGCTGACCGCCGGCTGGCAAGCGGCCATGCTCGATCGCGGCACCGCATTGGACGCTGCCCTCACTCGCCTCGGCCGCCTGCAGGGGACACGGGATGATCCCGATCGCGACGAGGAGCCGGGGCGCATCGTACAGCAGGTTCGCTACGGACCAAATGCGCTGCGTGGCTCGCCATTCGCACGTTACTACGGCGACTTCGCGAGCCCATTCATGTATGTCATCGGCCTCGCCCACCTGTACGCGTGGACTGGTGACAAGGAGCAGCTGGGCCGCCACTGGGATTCTGCCCGGCGCGTGCTCGACTGGGCCCGCGAGCGCGGCGACCGCGACGGCGACGGGTATTTGGAATACCTAACGCGAGCAAACGTTGGTCCGACGCATCAGGGATGGAAGGATTCCGGTGACGCGATCGTGCATCACGATGGCAGCATCGCCAGAGCGCCAGTCGCCACGTGTGAGCTGCAGGGCTATTGGTATGCCGCGCAGCAGATGATGGCGATCATGAGCTGGGCGTTAGGCGCGCGGGGCGACGCGCTGGACCATTGGAAAGCCGCGCAGCAACTCAAGGACAGGTTCAACCGCGACTGGTGGGACGATGAGAACGACCTCCCTGCCCTCGCGATGGATGCCGACAAACGTCTTGTGCGTTCGCCCGCGTCGAATGCCGGTCACTGCCTCGCGTGCGGCATCATTGATGATGACTACGTTGGCCGAGCGACGGGTCGGCTGTTCGCGCACGACATGTTCAGCGGGTGGGGTATTCGCACGCTCTCGAGTGCGCACGTCGCATATGATCCGCTGAGTTATCACCGCGGCAGCGTGTGGCCGGTAGAGAATGCGACGATCGCGTTCGGACTGCGCCGATTTGGGTTCGATGCCCGTGCGCTCGAGATCGCGCAGGGGATGTTCGAGCTCGCAGCACTCTATTCTGATTGTCGCCTCCCGGAGACCGTTGGCGGGTTCGGGCGTGGGGAACGACCCACGCCAGGAGCGTATCCGCGCGCGAACGCGGTGCAGCTCTGGAACGCGTCCGCGATTCCGCTGTTGATCCATGTCATGGCCGGGCTACAGCCAGTCGCCCCACTCGAGCTGCTCATCGTCGATCCTGCATTACCGAGCTGGCTCCCTGAGATCGTCATTCATGACCTGCGCCTCGCCGGCGCGACGGCAACGCTCCGCTGCTGGCGCGACAAGCACGGCGCCTCGCACGCCGAAGTCGTGCGCAAGCGTGGGACATTACACCTCGTTAGGCAACCTCCTCCCGAGTCACAGACCGTTGGTTGGCGGGATCGCTTCAGCGCCCTTGCCGATCGCGTGCTGCATCATTGAGGTATCACCATGCGACTCACACTGAAACCCGTCAGCGAACAAGTCATCGTCATTACCGGCGCTTCGAGCGGTATCGGCCTCGTCACCGCGGAGCTCGCGGCCGAGGAAGGAGCGTGCGTTGTGCTCGCGGCCCGGAACGAACGGGACCTCGCGAAGGCCGTCACGCGGATCCATGGCCGCGGCGGCCGGGCTACATATCACGTCGCCGACGTGAGCGAGCCCGACCAGGTGACCGCCATCGCGGATGAAGCTGTCCGTGCGTTTGGCCGCATCGATACGTGGGTGAATAACGCGGCCGTCGCGCTATATGGCCGGCTGGCTGACCTGCCGCTGGAAGACATGCGACGCCAATTCGACGTCAATTATTGGGGTGCGGTTTACGGTAGCCTAACGGCGGTTCCGCATCTGGCACGCCAAGGTGGTGCGTTGATCAACGTGGCGAGCGCGCTTGCTGATCGCGCGATCCCGTTGCAGGGCAACTACTGCGCTGCCAAGCACGCCCTCAAAGCGTTCACCGATTCGTTGCGGATGGAGTTGGAGGAAGAAGGCTGGTTGATTTCGGTCACGCTGCTCAAGCCTGGTTCCATCGATACGCCGCTGTTCGAAAAGGCGCGCTCGTACATGGGAGTGGAGCCGCAGCCTGTGCCGCCGGTCTACGCACCGGAAGCCGCGGCGCACGCCATTCTCGAATGTGCGGCGCATCCACACCGCGACGTCATCGTGGGCGGCATGGGAAAAGTGCTGAGCCTAACGAATGTCGCGCCGCGTCTGGCCGATCGCTACATGGAGCGCAAGACATTCGATTCACAGCGCACGGATATCCCGCTGGCTGATTCGCGCCGTGACAACCTCTATGAGCCCGTGGCGGATGACGGCGGAGCGCGTGGCCGCAACTGGTCGGGTCGTACCGCTGACCGCAGCCTGTATACCGAGGCGGTGCTGCACCCGCGCAAAGCGCTGGCATCGGCCGCGGCGGGAGCTGCCGTGGTTGCGGGGCTGCGCCGTCGACTGAGTCGCTAATTCGGTCGACAGTCGTTAGGTAGAGCAGCTGCTATTTCTTTCGTGCGGTGCGCTTGGCTCGCGCTTTCGCTTTCGGCCTCCTGGCAGGCGTAGGCTGCGCGTTGGCCTGCGCGAGACGTTTCGGAGCGATCAGACGATAGGCATCGCCTAACTGCGCCGCGATCGCCGCCCAATCCGGGTTACCATCCAGATAGATGCCCACCCATCCAGAGGGGCCGACATACGGTGGCTTGAAGTAGCGGTTCGGGTCAGACTTGATCAGAAGCTCTTGGTCGATATGCGTCGCCTTACACCAGATTGCCACGCGTCCGCCGTGATGATTCCCGGAGCTGGCGTACATGGCGAAGAGCTTGTTGCGTACGCGAAACGTGGGCGCCTCCCACGCGGTCACCTCATGCGCTGCCGGGAGCGCGAGGCAAATCTTACGGATACGGGCTAGCGTAGACATCGCTGCGCTCAATTCGCGTTCATCTGCGTTGATTCGCGATCCCGCCTTTTTTGGCCGTCCGTCGCTTCCGTTGCGGGGGATCCAACTTCGTGGGGATCTCGTACCAGATCTCGAACTCATAACCATCCGGATCGCGCGCGAACAGGTAAGGTTCGCCTGGCACGAACTCGCCGTGGTCGGTTATCTCGCCTCCCGCATCGCGCACGGCTTGCAACGCGACGGCAATATCGGCTGCCTGCGTTAGGCGGAAACCGAAGTGCGCGACGCCGCCGCGTTTGCCTGCTTGCCTGGCGTTCCGCTCGAAGACGAGCACGTCCCGGCTTCCGGGGGTTTGCGCCTGAATGAAGTCCTCGCTTTCCCACACGGCGACGGCACCTAACACTGCGTTGTAAAAACGCAACGAGCGCTGGGGGTCACGGACCGCAAGCGCTACGTGCGTCAAGCCATATGTCTTAACCATAAAATCGAAAGAGCATTAACCACAGAGGACACAGAGGACGCAGAGGACTGCAAAAAAACATTTTTGGAGCCTTCGTTTCAAGTAGTCCTCTGTGTCCTCCGCGTCCTCTGCGGTTAAAACATTTCTTTTTTTACTGAACGACCTTGTTCGAATTGCCTAACGCGTACTTCGTCAGCCACGCATGCTCGCGCCGTACCTTGTCGATCTGATGGTAGTACTCGCTCAGGCCGTGCCCCTCTCGCGGATAAAACACGAGCTCCACCGTCTTCCCGCGATCCTTGAGGTGGCGGAAATACTCCATCGGCTGACCGATCGGTACTCGCTCATCATTGCCGCCATGTAGCATGAGCAACGGCGTCGTCACGCGTGACGCATACTGGATCGCGGAACGCGACCGATAGAACTCGAGCGACTTGTTGTTGAGAGAACCGTCGAGCTGCGGAATGCCATCATAGAACGTCCCGATGTAGCCCGGGATGTCGGTCGTCCCGTACATGCTCTCCATGTTCACCAGACCCGCTCCCATCATCGCGGCTTTGAATCGCGCTGTCTGCGAAACAACCCACCCGGTCATGTACCCGCCATAACTCCAGCCTGTAACGGCGAGGCGCGTCGAATCCGCAACCCCTCGTCGCACCAGTTCGTCCACTCCGGTCATGATGTCGCGATAATCGCCGCCGCCCCAATCTTTGATGTTCGCGCGCATGAACTTCTCGCCGTATCCCGTCGAGCCGCGCGGATTCGGGTACAACACCGCCCAGCCCTGGCCGGCGTAGAACTGCCCCGGTGCCCCCCACCCGGACTTGAACCCGTTTGTATGCGCACCTGTCGGCCCACCGTGTACATCCACCTTGAGAGGATAGCGCTGTCCAGCCTGATAGCCCACCGGCTTGAGGAGGATGCCTTCAACGGTCCAACCATCGGTGCTCTTCCACGTGATCACTTCGGTATCACCTAACGCGAATTTCGCCACCTGCGGATTGATGTTGGTCAACTTCCGAGGATTCGCGAAGGTTGCATCGCTCACATAGACGTCCGCGGGCGCCTTCGGCGAATCCATGGCGAAGGCGACGACCGATTCATCCTTGGAGTATGACGGCGCGCGCAGCATGATCCCCTTGGTGTGCTGCGTGTATTTGCCGCTGGCGATGTCGTAGCTGAAGGCGGACGGATACGCGCGATCCTGCGCGCTGAACAGCACGCGCTTGCCGTCGGCCGAGAAGCGCAGCGCCCCGACGGAATAATCGAACTGGGCACTCGCGGCGCTTTTGGCCGTCTTCGCCGCGACGTCATACAGTATCAGCTGATTGTTGCGGAGTGTGCGCGAGAAAATGCCATCGGCGTTAGGCTTCCACTCTTCCGCGAACGCGGTGTAGGCGAGCGTTCGGCCATCCGGCGACCAGACCGGGGCCCCTTGAATCGTCATCCCCGCGGGCGGCACGACCTTCTCGGTGGCTTTTGTCGCGATCGTGACGATCACGGCCTCTCTCCGCTCGTCGCGCTGGAGCGTCGTCGTCCGCGTGAGCAGCGTTAGGCGCGTTCCATCCGGCGACCAGTTGGCAATCCCCAGGACCGTGAAGTCGCCGCTCGTGATCTTCGTGGCCTGCTTCGTCGCGACATCGACGACCCACGCATGCGTCCAGCGCATATCGCCCTCGAACGTCTTCGGATCGTCGCGGCGTCGATTCTTGGCGTCTTGCTCGCGCGTCAACGAATCGACCGACAGGAACACGATCTTGGATCCGTCGGGCGACCACGCGTATCCGCTGACTCCATCCTTGATGGTGGTCAATTGCCAGGCCTCGCCGCCGTCGCTGCGCAGCAGCCAGATCTGCGCGCGCGGAGCATCATCCCCCGTGCCCGCACCGCGGGCCGCGACAAACGAGATGTGGCGGCCGTCAGGCGACCACTGCGGCTGGGATTCACCGCGCTCGCCAAACGTGATCTGGCGCGCGTCACCCCCTTCGGCGCTCACGAGCCAGACGTGCGAGCGCATGTCATGCCGGTCCCCGCGGCTCGTATCGCGGGCAGCCGGGTGTTCCCACCCCGAGA
>DATFBW010000106.1:0-8496 GCA_035253645.1 Gemmatimonadaceae bacterium
GGTATCGCACCCCACGCTCAGCTTCAAGGACCGCGTGGTGGCTACGGCACTCAACGCGGCAGCGGCGTTCGGCCTAACGACAGTTGGATGCGCATCGACGGGTAACCTGGCGAATGCCGTCGCCGCCGCGGCAGCTGCGTCCGGACTGCCGGCGTGGATCTTCGTTCCCGCGGACCTCGAGCCCGCGAAGGTCATCGCCACCTCGGTCTACAACCCGCACTTGGTGCGGGTGCGTGGCACCTACGATGACGTGAACCGGCTGTGCTCGCAGGTGGCCGACCACTTCGAGTGGGGGATCGTCAACGTGAACCTGCGCGCCTACTACGGCGAAGGCTCCAAGACCATGGGGTTCGAAATCGTTGAGCAACTCGGCTGGCGGTTCCCGACAGCGGTGATCGCGCCGATGGCTGGAGGATCGCTCGTCACCAAGCTACGCAAAGCGTTCGGCGAGTTTGCGGCTGACGGGTTGGCTGAAGGGGATCTCCCTCGTTTGTACGGCGCCCAAGCGAGCGGCTGTGCACCGCTCGTTAGGTTCGTGCAATCGGGGGCGCGCACGCTGACACCGGAACGTCCGCAGACGATTGCGCGCTCTCTTGCCATCGGAGCTCCTGCAGACGCCACTACGGCGCGCGATGCTATCGTCGGGACGGGCGGTTGGGCGCACGCGGTATCGGACGCAGAGCTTGTGCGCGGCATCCAGCTCCTGGCCGAAACGACGGGCGTGTTCACGGAGACAGCGGGGGGTGTGACTGTGGCCGCGGCATATGCACTTGCCCAGGAAGGACGCTTTCGTGCCGACGATGAGCTCGTCCTCTGCATAACGGGCAACGGGCTCAAAACGACAGATGCTGTGGCCGCTTCTCTCGCAGCTGCACCTGAAATACCAGCCAAATTGAGCGCGGTCCAAGCCTTGCTCGCGGCCGCCTAACGACCAGGAGATCAGCGAATCATGGCAATTTCAATCAACCTTCCGGCTATCCTCGCTCCCCTCGCTGGCGGCACTCGCGTCGTGGAGCTCGAGGGCGAGACCGTAGGCAACGCAGTCGAAGCGCTCACGGCACGCTACCCTGCCCTAACGCCGCGCATCCTCGACGAAGCGGGGGATCAGTATCCGTTCGTCGCGATCTATCTCAACGACGACGACATTCGGTTCCTCAGCGGTTTCGAAACCGCTGTGCAGGACGGCGACGAGCTGTCGATTGTCCCTGCGGTGGCCGGAGGGTAAGGAGATGCCGCTTACAGCGAACGAAGTCACCCGGTATAGCCGGCACCTGCTGCTACCGGAAGTAGGGAAACAGGGGCAAGCGCGTCTCAAGGAATCGCGCGCGCTCATCGTGGGGGCCGGAGGTCTCGGTTCCCCGGTGCTGTTGTATCTGGCAGCCGCAGGTGTGGGTACGTTAGGCATCGTCGACGATGACTCGGTCGACGTCACGAACCTTCAGCGGCAGGTGCTGTACGGCACCACCGACCTCGGGCGCGCGAAGACGGAAGCCGCCGCTGCACATCTGGAAGATCTCAACCCATTCGTTCGCATCGAGCGGCATACCGAACGGCTGTCAGCGTCCAACGCCCTCGCGCTGTTCTCAGCGTACGACATCGTGATCGACGGCACCGATAACTTCGCGACGCGCTATCTCGTCAACGATGCGTGCGTGTTGACCGGAAAGCCTAACGTATATGGCAGCATCTTTCGATTCGATGGCCAGGCGTCGGTGTTTTGCACGGACGAGGGGCCGTGCTATCGCTGCTTGTATCCGGAGCCGCCGCCGCCTGGTCTCGTCCCTTCGTGCGCCGAAGGTGGCGTGCTCGGGGTCCTCCCCGGCCTGATCGGCGTCGTTCAGGCCACGGAGGCAATCAAGCTCCTCCTCGGCCTTGGAGATACGCTCGTCGGACGCCTGCTCCTCGTGAACGCGCTCGCCGCGAGCTTTCGCACCGTTCGCGTTAGGCGCAATCCGCAGTGCGCGGCGTGCGGCACGCGCGAGATCCGTGAATTGCGGGATTATGACGCATGGTGCGGCACGCATCTCCCGGCGGACATCGTCCCGGAGATCACGCCCCGTGAGCTGGCGGCGCGCGCAGCCCGCGGCGAAGGGATCCAACTGCTCGATGTGCGCGAGCCGCACGAGTGGGAGCTTGTGCATGTCGATGGCGCGCGCTTGATCCCGCTGGCGCAACTCGACGCCCAGTGGCACACCCTGGACGCCACACGAGAACTGTTTGTGTATTGCAAGGGCGGCGTCCGCAGCGCGCAGGCGGTATCGGCGCTTCGAAAACGCGGATTCGATCGCGCGTATAGTGTCACGGGCGGCATTGTGCGCTGGCGCGAGGAGGTCGACGACTCGCTCCTGGCGTACTGAAATGAGGTCGATGGTCAAAGGTCAAAGCAACCGTCACATTAAGCTCGCTTTGACCCTTGACCCTTGACCCTTGACCTTTGACCTAGAACGCGCGCGTCGCTTTTCCACGCGGTTACGCGCGTGGTTTAGAAAGAGCGGCCGCGACTTGCCGTGGCGCTACACGCGCGATCCTTATCGCATCCTCGTCTCCGAGTTGATGCTACAGCAGACGCAGGTCTCGCGCGTCCTGGATTATTACGGCCGGTTCCTCGAGCGCTTCCCCGACGTGCACGCGCTCGCCGCCGCGAAACCCCGCATGGTGCGTGAGGCGTGGCAGGGGTTGGGTTACTACGCTCGCGCGCGCAACCTGCACGCCTTGGCACGCACGCTTACGAGCGATGGTCAATCGGGCACCCTGCCCGCCGAACCTAACGAGTTACTGCAGCTGCCCGGCGTCGGTCCGTATACGGCGCACGCCGTGGCGACGTTCGCCTATGAGCGCCGCAGCGCGCCGGTGGACACCAATGTCGCCCGGGTCGTCGCTCGCGCGTTCGCACCACACCTCAAACCGAAGCGGGCGCGCGACCTGACGCAGCTCCGTCACATCGCACATGCGATCCTGCCACGCACCGGAAAAGCGGCGTGGGCGCACAATCAGGGTCTTATGGAGCTCGGGGCGCTGATCTGTACCGCCCGCGTTGCGATGTGTCGGCAATGTCCCGTTAGGCGCGATTGCCAAACCGGGCTAGGGATTGGGGGTTAGGGGTTCGGGGTTAGCCCAGTGTGACCGTCCGTCTTGCGGGCTAACCCCCAACCCCCACCCCCTAACACCTACTTTGGCAGTCTTCGTGTGTGATCCAACGTCGTCTTATAAACGCGTTCTTCGGGGCCCGTATAGATCTGCCGCGGGCGCGCAATCTTCTGCTCCTTATCGAGCAGCATCTCTTCCCACTGCGCCAGCCAACCCGCCGTCCGCGCCACGGCGAACAGCACCGTGAAGTAATCCGTCGGGAACTTCATCGCGCGATAGATAAGACCCGTGTAAAAATCCACGTTAGGGTACAGCTTGCGCGAGATGAAATAGTCGTCGGCCAGTGCAATCCGCTCCAACTCGAGCGCGATCTCGAGGTCCTTATCCATCCCGGTCACTTCGAACACGTCGTACGCGAGCTTTTTCACGATCTTCGCGCGCGGGTCGTAGCTCTTGTACACGCGATGGCCAAAGCCCATCAGACGCTGACCCTTGCCCGCCTTCACTTCGTCGATGAACGCCGGGACGTTTTTCGGATGGCCGATCTCCTCGATCATGCGCAGCACTTGTTCGTTCGCTCCGCCATGCAACGGTCCGTAAAGCGCCTCGATTCCAGCCGCGACCGCGCTAAAGGGATCCACATGCGACGAACCGACGGCGCGCACTGCGTTCGTCGAGCAGTTCTGCTCGTGATCGGCGTGCAGGATGAACAGCACTTCGATCGCCTTCACAAACGTCGGACTCGCCTGATACTTCGACTCCGACATTCGCGCGATCATCGACAAAAAGTTCTCGCAATACGAGAGGTCGTTGTCGGGGTAGACGAACGGCAACCCTTTGCCGTGCCGATAGCAAAACGCCGCGAGCGTTGGGACTTTCGCTAACAAGCGGATGATCGAGATGTAGCGCTGTTCCGGATCGTGTATCGCTTTCGCTTCCGGGTAGAATGACGAGAGCGCGGCGACCGTGCTTGCGAGCATCGCCATCGGATGCGCGTCATAGCGGAAGCCCATCAAGAAACGCTTGATGTTTTCGTGCACGTATGTGTGGTACGTGATGTCGTGCACCCACTTGTCGTATTCGGTTTGCGAGGGCAGCTCGCCTTTGCGCAGCAGCCACCCGATCTCGAGGAACGTCGCTCCCTCGGCGAGTTGTTCGATGGGGTAACCGCGATAACGAAGGATCCCTTTGTCACCATCGATGAACGTGATCGCGCTGCGACACGACGCCGTGTTCATGAACGCGGGATCGTACGTCATCAAACCGAAGTCGTCCTCGTCGACTTTGATCTGACGTAAGTCCATCGTCCGAATCGCCCCTTCTGCGATCGGTATCGTATATGTCTTTCCCGTGCGCGAATCGCGGATTTCCAGCGTGTCGGCGGTTGCCGGCTGCTTGCCGCTTGTCATCCCAGCGGTCCCCTGAGACTTCTCTGTAGTTGTTTTCATGGTAGGCGCCCGGCGAAACGTAGCGAGCGCGCCGCGGAGTAGGGATTGTCGGCGCACTTCACCTTGCTAACGTTCGCGCCGCCGTTCGGTTTCTTCTCTCGCATCCCGCTCCTCGCTCCTCGCTCCCGCAGTGATATGACCTCGCAAATGCATATTCCGTGACTGAATCGCTCGACTCGGGCCGCTACATCCTGATCCTTTTGGCCGCGTTCGCCGGCGGTGCGGTGAATTCAATCGCGGGTGGGGGGACATTACTGACATTCCCTGCACTACTTGGACTCGGCGTTCGTCCAATCGTGGCAAACGCTACGAGCACCGTTGCGTTGTGGCCCGGTCAGCTGGCGAGCATCTGGGGTTATCGCGGTGCGTTATCCGGCTCATGGCAGTGGGCCAAGCGCTGGGCGATTCCGAGCACGCTTGGTGGTTTCACTGGGGCATTTCTGCTCCTGGTCACACCACCGGATCGGTTTGAAGTAATTGTTCCGTGGTTGGTGCTCGGTGCAACGCTCTTGTTCGCCATTCAAAAGCCTGTGATGCGCTGGCTCGGCAACACTCACACTGCCGAGGGCGATGGAGCTACGTCTCAGGCGACGTCGCGGCGGGCACCGATCCACGCACTTTTGTACCAGTTTGGCGTTGGCGTTTACGGTGGATATTTCGGCGCTGGCATCGGCATCCTCATGCTTGCGGTGCTCGGCTATCTGGGGTTCAGCAACATCCACCGCATGAACGGTTTGAAGAACTGGGGTGGCCTCTGCATCAATGCCGCGGCGGTGCTCACATTCGCGTTCTCCAGCATCGTGCACTGGCCCGTGGCGCTCACAATGGCGTTAGGCTCCATGGCGGGCGGCTATTTCGCCGCGCGGACGGCGCAGCGGGTTCCCCAAAAATACGTTAGGCAGGCGATCACGCTCATCGGATTCGCTTGCGGCATCTGGCTCCTCTTCGACGATTGACCATGTACGGCCCGGATCTTCTCTATGAGGTGCAGGACAACGTCGCGGTCATCACGTTCAACCGGCCCAACGTGCGGAATGCGTTGCGCTCGCAGAGCATCGAGTTGCTACAAGCGCTGCTGGGGCGCGTCGCAAGTGATCCCGGCTTGCGCGCGCTCGTCCTCACGGGGGCGGGAACAGCCTTTTGCGCCGGACGCGACCTCAAGGATCAGGATGCGCTGAACCGGGACAATCCGCCGCGCGACGCCGTGGCCGCTCTGGCGGAACAGTATCAGGATCTGACGCGCAGCCTAACGCGGATGGAAAAGATCGTCGTCAGTGCGATCAACGGCGTTGCCGTGGGGATCGGCGCCGAGCTTGCCGCCGCGTCCGATGTGCGTCTGGCCGCGCCGGGGGCGCGCGTCGCATTTCCGGAAGTGCGGCGCGCGCTCTTTCTGACGAACGGTGTTCTTTACCGTCTTCCGCGGATCGTGGGTCTTGGCCGTGCCACCGAGTGGATCCTGACAGGAAGGATGCTCGATGCGGACGAGCTGGTCGCGGCAGGGTTCGTATCGCGAATCGTTGCGGCCGAACGGTTGTTGCCTGACGCCCTCGCAACGGCGCGCATCATGACGCAGCACGCACCGCTGCCCATGCGCATGGCCAAGGACCTGCTCAACCGTGCGTACGACGTGGACCTTGAGACGATGCTCGCGCTGGAACGTGACGCGCTCGTCAAATGCGTTGCGAGCGAAGACTATCGCGAAGGTATTCGGGCGTTTGTCGAAAAAAGAGAGCCGAGGTTTACGGGCAACTAAGAACGAGGAGCAGGGAGCGCGGCAAACCTAACGAGTGTTCTGTCCTGCTCCTCGCTCCTGGTTCCCCGCGCCTTATGCAGGCAACCCTTTTTTCGCCACTTGGATCATCAAGTCCGCAAACAGGTCGACCTCGTCGCGCAAAGTGTAGACGCTTGGCGTCACACGCAGTCCGTGGAACTCGGGGTGGATGATCGACACCGTAAAAACCTTGTGCTTGGTCCACAGGTACTGCTGCAGTTTCGCCGTGTCCACGCCGTCGATGTTCACCATCGCGATGCCGCACGAATCCGTGTTGTTGAGCGGAGTGAGCACGTGGACTTTATCACTTTCGGCCAACACGCGTTTAGCCCAACGATCCCGCAGGAATCGGAGACGGGCGGCTTTGCGTTCGAGCCCCATCGACTGGTTGAACGCGACCGCGAGAGTGATTGCGTTGTGGTTCGCCGCTGGATGAGTGCCGATCTCCTCGAACTTCCGGATGTCGCCGTCCATCTTGGCCGGCGCCGCCATGAGCGGCCAGAGCGACTTGATCTTATCGCGCCTAACGTACAGGAAGCCGGTGCCGATCGGCGCATGGAGCCACTTGTGCAAGCTCGTGCCGTAGTAATCGACGTCGAGCTCGTCGCGAGTGAACGGAAAATGCGCAAAGGCGTGCGCTCCGTCCACGAACGTGATGATTCCGCGTTCGCGCGCCATGCGCACGATGTCACGTACCGGGAATATCTGTCCCGTTAGGTTCGTAATGTGCGTGATCTCGATGACCCGTGTGCGCGGAGTGATTGCGTTGCGGAACAGGTCCACGAGGTACGTATTGCTCGGCGACGGCGGCGGGACCTTGAATGAAAGTCGCTTCAACACGATCCCATCGCGTCGTTCCCGCTGCTCCCACGTCGTGATCATGCGCCCGTAATTCTGGTTCGTGATGATCACTTCGTCGCCCCGCTTGAGATCCAGCCCGAGGATCATGTTCTCTTGTGCTTCGGACGCATTCCGCGTGATCGCCATCTCTTCGGGATCGCAGCCGAACATGTCCGCGAGGCGCCGGCGCGCGACTTCCACGCGCGGCTCGAGCACGTTCCACATGTGGTCCACGGGGATCATGTTCGAGAAGCGAAGGTCCTTGATCATCGCCTCGAGCACGTGCGTCGGAGCGGGGCTCACCCCTCCGTTGTTCAGATTGACGACGGAATGGTCGTCATCGAAGGCGCGCTGGATCTGCGCCCAATACTCCTCGTCATCGGCCAGCGCGAAACTGGCGGAGCTGCCGGCGTACGCATTGGCTTCAAACAGTCGGCGGAATGCATCGGGCCGCAGCATCGGCGCGGCGATCGCATAACGAGAGAGCGACGAAACAAACTTGCGGCGTGCGAGCATCCGGACACTCGAGGTTAGAGAAATTAGCTCTTAGCTCTTAGCTCTTAGCGCTAAAGACTAAGAGCTAACGACTAAGAGCTAAAAGGAAGGGTCACAGGCGTCCAGACTGCGGAAGGTCGAGCGTGAAATAAAAGCGCGTCCCACGCTCCAGTTCCGTTTCGACCTGAAGCTCTCCCCCCATTGCGCGCACGAGGAGTTGGCAGATTGAAAGGCCAAGACCGGCGCTCGAGAAGGCGTAGTCGCCCGGCGCCTGACGCTGCCGGAATGCCTCGAAAAGGTTGTCCAGCACATGCTGCGGGATCCCGCGACCCGTGTCCTGTACCGAGAACTCGATGCGTGAGCGACTGAGCTCGCGGCAGGTGACGGCAACCGACCCGGTGCTCGTGAACTTGATCGCGTTCGTGGTGAGGTTGAGGAGCACGCGGTTGAGCGCAGAGCCGTGCCCCATCCGCAGGTCCGCTTGCGGCCCCGACGCCGTCATCGTTAGGCGCTTTTCCTCGGCCATCGGACGCAGGATGTCCAGCACCTGCTGCAGCACGTCCGCGACCGAAAACGGGAGCGGCTGTTGATCGACGAGCGTCGTCCCGCCGCGGGCGAGCTCGATGACGTCGCTCGCCAGTGAGCTGAGCCCAAACGCCGCGCTGTAGATGAGGCCCAGCTGCCGTTGCTGCACCGGGGTGAGGTCGCCCCCCGCGCCGGGGCGAAGCCTTTCGGCCAGGATGAGAATGGACCCCAGCGGCGACCGCATGTCATGCGCCATCTCGACGATGAGCTGCTGTGCCTCGGCGCCCGTTAGGCGTGCGGCAAAGCGCTGCGCGGCGTGGTCGTCGAGCG
>DATFBW010000107.1:0-4988 GCA_035253645.1 Gemmatimonadaceae bacterium
CTAACGTCCGAAGGTATACGGCGTTGGCGCCGACGTAGATCGCGACGACGATCCCGATGCCGATGGCGAGTGCGCGTGGAATCGTGCGCGCCGGATCCTTGATCTCACCGGCCACCATGTTCATCTGCTGCCAGCCACCGATCGTGAAGAGCACCGCGGTGAACGCGGCTGCAAATCCAACCAGGAGCGAGGAACGAGGAGTGGGGGCCGAGGCCACTTCCGGCGGCATTCCCAGACGCGCCCACAATACGATGCCGCCCACAATCAGTGCGCCTAACGCAAAGATCTTCGCGACAGTGAGGACATTCTGGACGATGGCGCCGGGTTTCACACCCAGGTAATTGATGATCGCCATGACCGTGATGGTGATGGCGGCCGTGCCTAACGCGCCGCCGACGGGCGCGAGATCCACAAAGCGTGCGAGATAGGCCGCGAACCCCATCGCGACAGCGGCGAGTGCCCCGGTCGCGATGCTCAGCAGCACCATCCACCCGTAAAGGAACGCCGCCAGCGCGCCGAAGCCTTGCAGCAGGTACACGTACGGCCCTCCCGCCTGCGGCAGCATCGCGCCGAGCTCCGCGTATGTGAGCGCCCCCGCAAATGCGAGTATGCCACCAATGCCCCACACCACAAGGATCCACGTACCGTTCGGCAGCGCACGTGCGACTTCGCCCGGCGTAAAGAAGATGCCGCTTCCAATAATGCCGCCGACCACGAGCAGCGCGGCCGTAAAGAGGCCGAGCTCCCGGCGCAATCCGGCGCGTGATTCCGTCATGTCGTCCACGCGTTATCGCGCACCGTGTGTCGCTCCGAGGCGCCGCCGTTCAAACGACGATCAGCTCGCGCTGATATTCGTTAGGCGTTATCAAGAGCTCGCCGCCCGCGCCACCGCCGATCACCGCGTTCACTTCGCTGCGCAGGCCGACTTCACCCGGGAAATAGACACCCGGCTCGATTGAAAACGCGACACCCGGTATCAACAGGCGCTCCTCACGCGTCTCGAGGTTATCGAGGTTGGGGCCCGCACCATGGAGCTCGCGCGCATCGATCGAATGACCGGTGCGGTGTGTGAATTGATCGGCTACACCACGCTGCCGCAGCACCCCACGCGCGATGTCGTCCACGGCAGCTCCTTTGGGAGCCGCACCCGTACGCGTTTGGGCACGCAGGAAATCGATCGCGGCATCGCGCGCATCGCGCACCCCGGTCCATAATGTCGCGACTCGGTCACTCGGTGGGCCCACCGTTCCCATCCAGCACTGGTCTGCCCACACCCCACCCTCGCGAGCTTCGTGCGCGAAGAGGTCGATGAGCAGCGTGCTGCCTAACGTGATAGGCTCGGATAATGCCCCTGTCGGCTCGTAGTGCGGATCGGCCGCGTTGGCGTTCACCGACACGCTGGGTCCGTGATCGGTCGTCAGCCCGGCCCGCGCGAATGCGTTGTGGATCCACTGGAAGATTTCGTATTCCGTGGCCGGCTGCGTCGAACGTGCTCGGTCGCCTGCGAGTTGCATGGCCTGCCGAGCGATCATCGCGATGGCTTCCGCGGCGCGGCAGTGTGCCGCGATCTGCTGGGCGTCGAGAACGGCGTAGAAAAGCGAAACCAGCTCCCCCGACGACAACACGTCGCGCGCGTGCGCCCGGATGAGATCGAGAACCCCCGCCGGGACGCGATCCAGCACGGTCACCGCATCCCCGGGGGAATATTCCATGGCCACGCGCTTGTCCCGCACCAGCTCGGTCACGAGCCCTTCGAGCTCGCGCCAGCCGCTATACTCGTGCTTCCGCCATTCGTTAGGCCAGCGCCGCAGCGGCCCAGGTTCTATTCTGTGGACGAGAGCCGTGGGCGTACCTTCAACGGGAAGGAAGCCGAAGATGCGGCGGGTCTGCAGGCCCTCGAGACCGAGCATGCTCTGCGCGATCGGGTTGCAGCCGCGAAAATCGTACAGCAGCCAGCCATCGAACCCGAGCTCCGCGATCGCGCGCTGAACGCGCGGCAGGCTCGCGGGCGTGAGCATCGACTGTTGTTAGGCGCGCGGCACTGGCCGCCACTCGGCGCGCCAGCGACAGGAGCCTTCACCGCGCGACTCGCACCGCACGTGCTCAACGACGCCGTCGCTGTTTACGAGGAGGCGGAGCATTTCGCGCAAACCTGCCTCATAATAGGCACAGCCCCAGCCGCGCGGCGCCGAATCGACGGTGACGGAGTTCGTCACTTCGAGGTAGATCGACGAACCGGAGCGCGTGACGTCGCCGTTGAAGTAACGATACGCGAGTCGCCGCACGTGGCGCGTCGCCAACGACTTCTTGAGGAGATTGGGCAGGAACCAGATCAGGTGTCGTTGAACCGCTGAAAGCGTGCGATAGGCCTCACCCGCGAGAATCTTTCCTGCTTCACGAAACACTGCCTCCGCGTCGCGCCGCCTCCCAATCAGCTTCGCGAGTGCCGTCGCTTCTTCTTGTGCGGGCCGATGGTTCTTGCGCACCGCATCGCTATACCGCTTGATCTGCATGTACACGGTCTCTGAGAGACCGAGTCGCTTGTTGCGCAGCTCACCGACAAGCTCTATTTCGGGTTCGGTTTCCTCGACTGGCGAGTCGACTGAACGAACCGCCTCGAGAAATGACAGCGGAAGTAGCGCGTCGACAGAGGCGGGTGAGGTCATGGCTGCGGCGATACGACGAGCGAAGCTAAGTGACCCTAGTCACACCATCAAGCGCCCGCATCACCACGCGTTTGTGCGATGAGCGCGCGCGCCCTCGTTGGTTTTCTGCTCGCGTTCATCATCGTACTCGTCGCGCGCCGGCGCGAGAAGTTGAGCACGAGCGGTGCGCTGACAGCGCTCGTTATCGGAACGCTCGCCATGACCGCCGACGTGCGCTGGGGGCTGCTGCTCGTCGCGTATTTCGTCATCGCAGTGCTCCTCTCCACATGGCGGCACGCAGAAAAATCTGCGCGCACATCGGCAATCGTTGCGAAGACAGGACCGCGCGACGCGGTGCAAGTTTTCGCAAACGGCGGAGTGTACGTCTTCCTCGCTCTTGCAAGTGCCTTTCTCCATTCGGACGTTATGACCGCAGCCGCGATTGCAGCAATCGCGACATCGATGGCGGACACGTCGGCGACCGAAATAGGCAGTGCGGTTGGTGGAGAACCGCGGTCAATGATCACCTGGGCGCGAGTGCCACCTGGGACATCAGGCGCTGTAAGTGCTCTCGGCACGGTGGCTATGATCGCAGGGAGCACGCTCTTAGGGATGTTTGCGTTGGTGCTGGGGTTTGACTGGGAGGTAGTACGTGCGGCAATTGTGGGTGGCGTGGCGGGAGCACTGGCCGATTCTTTGCTCGGTTCGACAGTGCAAGAGCGGCGGAGCTGTCCGGCGTGCGGCACGCTGACTGAGCGCCGGCTGCACAATTGCCACCCAGCGGGAGTTGTCACGGATGTGGTCGGCGGCGTGCGCGGCTTTGATAACGACTGGGTGAACCTAACGAGCACCGTCATCGGTGCGTTTGCTGCGGGACTTAGTCGCGGAGGTGTCTAATGCGGAACGTGATATCGGTAGGGACGCTTTGTGCTCTGATGCTGGTGACCGCGTGCGATAATGACGTGGGCATCGCCGGTCCGGGAGAGCCGTTCCGGTTCGGTGGCGCGGGGACGGGGCCAGGTACGGTCAACACGGCTGTCGTTGGAACGTGGACTCGCACCGTCGTTTTCGTCGATGAACAGGGCATCCCTCGCGAAAACGAGACCACCTGGGCATTCAACCAGGACGGCACGGCGGTTCGCACCATTATCTCGCGGAACGTCGCAGCAGGCATCTCGGAGCGGCAGGACGCCCTCGCCAATTGGCAGGTCGTGAACGCCGAGATCGTCGTCGATTGGCTCGCTCCGTTCACCGGACGATTGCGGCTGGCGTTCATTCGTGAGGGCGATCAACTCATTCTCGCCGGACAAACGTTCTTCCGCGCGTTCTGAATGCACGAATCGGACGTCCTCGTCGCCGGCGGCGGACCCGCAGGTACCGCTACAGCAACTTTCCTGGCGCGCGAGGGCGTCCACGTTACGCTGATCGATCGGGCGCGATTTCCGCGGACGAAGCCCTGTGCGGAATATCTGAGCCCTCAAGCGGGGCGCGTCCTCCACGCGTTAGGCGTTCTCCCCGACGTTATACGTCAGGCGCTCCCGCTCACCGGCATGGAAGTGCGCGCGCCATCCGGCGCCCGCATCATCGGGGACTTCGGCGCGGTGCGCGATTTCCATCCCTTTCACCCACATGGTTTGGCCATTCCGCGGCTCGAACTGGATGACTTGTTGCTCCGTAACGCGCGCCACGCCGGTGTCGAAGTCATCGAGGAAGAGCGCATAACCGAGCTTGTCCGCGACCGGCTGGGCACGGTTTGCGGTGTGCGCTCGTTAGGTATCGGCGGCACCGAGCGTGTGCGCCGGGCCCGCGTCGTGATCGGTGCAGATGGGTTGCGCTCGGTCGTCGCGCGACGCGCGCGCCTGGCGCGCCGTGCGTCGTGGCCGCGGCGCGTGGCGTTCGTCGCTCATTACCGCGGCGTGACAGGCGTTGGCGCGCGGGGCGAGATGCTCGTCGAAAAAGATGGGTACCTGGGTCTCGCGGCGGTTGCTGACGGCCGCTTCAACGTTTCCCTTGTTGTGGAGCAGCGGCTCATCGCGTCGACAGCGGGCGCTGAAAGCCACGATCGAGGGGCACGCTTTCTGGACGACTGGATCGCACGACACCCACACATCGCCGCCCGCTTCCATGACGCCGAGCGCCTAACGCATGTCCTCAGCACGGGACCGTTTGCGGTACGCGCGCGCCGTGCCTGGGCTCCAGGGGTAGCGCTCGTGGGCGATGCTGCCGATTTTTTCGATCCGTTCACCGGTGAGGGGATGTACAGTGCAATGCTTGGCGGCGAAGCCTTGGCACATCACGCGCTGCGCGCATTGCGGGCAGATCAGGACGCGCTCGCTCGATACG
>DATFBW010000108.1:0-10286 GCA_035253645.1 Gemmatimonadaceae bacterium
CAAGCGCGAGTCGTGGGAGCAGATGTGGAGCCCTGCCAACCTTGCTCAGGGTGGTCACGCGATGGTGCTCGGCGATCTCTATGGTTTTGGTTTCTTGCTGAGCGACGTGCGTGGGCATCGCTTCGCCGGCCACGGAGGGGCGTCGGGTACGTTCATCCTGCATTTCCTCGACGCACCCATATCGGTCATCGTCCTGACCAACTTGTCATCGACAGCAGGTCGCCATGCGCCACTTCTCGCTCGCGCAATCGCGGGTCACATAAACGTGCGCTACCGCGCGCCCGACCAACTGACGCCCCAAACGGACCCTGAGCCGTCACTCACAGCGTCAGTTCGTGCGCTTTTGCCGGAATTCGCCAAGGGGAACGCTACGGAGCTTATGACCGCGGCACACCGCTTCTACTTCAACGAGATGCCGGCGTCTTTCCGCAACCGCATGAATGCGCCCCTCGGGACGATCACGGCTCTCACCGCGATCGCCTGTGATACGGTGGAAGGTCGTGGGATCCGCTATACCGATCCGGTCAGCCGCATCTGCTATTATCGAGCGGAGCGCAGTGGCGCGCCGAACCTTTATGTGACTGTCTATCTCACGAAAGAAGGGAAGGTGGCGCACCTTACCTTCTAATAATCGGGAGCGGGGGAGCGAGGAGCAGGGCGGGACGGACGCCAGCGGCGGGCCACAGCTATCACATTTTCGCGCATCAGGGCGCCAGCATAAGAGCGGGAGCGTCACAACAACGCTTGGGCCTCGTTTTAGCGTATTGGTTGCCGTGTAAAATTTGAGGACCTATGGCCACCGCCCCAACCACCGCCGGCACCCCCGGTCACGCCGCCATCGAGTGCATCTCCATGAACGAGGTGTACGAAGCGGCGTCAACTATTCGCGACGTCGTCAGACGCACCCCACTGCTGCCTAACGAGCCACTCTCGGAGCTGTGCGGTGTCCGCGTCTGGTTCAAGCCCGAAAACCTGCAACGCGGCGGTGCGTTCAAGTTGCGTGGCGCGTACAACTACATGGCGCACCTGCCGGGAGCGAAAAGGACGCGCGGCGTGATCGCGCCCTCGTCAGGCAACCACGCTCAGGCCGTCGCCCTGTCCGCGCAACTTTTCAAGGTGCCGGCAACCGTGGTGATGCCGGAGACCGTCACTCCGGCAAAGCGCGCCGGCGCCGAGCGATTGGGTGCCCGCGTCGAGCTGGCCGGCACGACGACAAAACACCGTCTGGATCGGGCGCTGGAGATCGCGGAGCGCGACGGCCTGACGTTGATCCCGCCGTACGACGACCTGACGATCATCGCAGGGCAGGGGACCGTTGGCCTGGAGATCGCGGAAGACCTGGATTCGTTAGGCACGGTGCTCGTCCCCGTTGGGGGCGGCGGCCTGAGCGCGGGAGTCGCGGCCGCGATCAAACAACTCCGGCCCAAGGTGAAAGTGATCGGTGTGGAGCCGGAAGGTGCACCAAAGCTCGCGCGCGCCCTGCTCGCCGGTGAGCCCGTGACGCTCGATGGCACGAGCAGCATTGCCGATGGACTTCTGGCGGTGCGTATCGGTACGATCAACCTCGCGCATCACCAGGCCTTCGTCGATGAAGTAGTTGGCATCTCGGACAGCGCCATCAAGGATGCGATGCGCTTCCTGCTCGACCGGGCCAAGCTCGTAGTCGAGCCCAGCGGCGCTATTACTGTCGCGGCACTGATGACCGGGGCCGCACCGCTCAAGAAGGACACGGTCGCAATTCTGAGCGGCGGAAACATCGAGTGGGCCGGACTCAAGGCGTTGTTAGGCGATGAGTAAAGCGCGCATCCTCATCGCGGACGACGACGCGTCCATTGTGCAGACCATGACGTGGGTGCTCAAAGAGCACGGCTACGACGTCGCGGCTGCGCAGCGAGGCGGCGAAGTCCTCCCGATGATGGAGCAGCGCGTCCCCGACCTCGTATTGCTGGACGTCACGTTCCCGGACGCCGACGGGTATCAGATCCTCGAGCGGATCAAAGCTGACGATCGCTGGCGCGATGTGCCGATCATGATGATCTCGTCGCTTCCACCCGAGGAAGCGTCTGTGCGCACGTTAGGTCTGGGAGCGGCCGACTTCGTACGCAAGCCGTTCCGCGTGAAGGAGCTGCTCGCACGCATTCAAGCGCAGCTGCGCATGCGCGCCATCCTGCGTTCGGCGCATACCGCGCTCCACGAACGCGAGGTCGAGCTCACGCGCGTACGCGAGGAAGCCGAGAGCCGCCGGAAGCTCGTCGACATCCTGCACGACGTGACCGAGGATCTGTCCTCGGACGAGATCTATCACCTGCTCGCGCGCCGCGTCGCGCGTGCCCTCGAGCTCACACATTGCTCTGTGATCCTCGCCAGGCAGGGTGATCGTCCGCGCGTCGTTGCGACGGCGTTCGAGCGCGGGAATGGCGGCACGCCCGCCAGCGCGATCGGTGCACCCGGACCTACCGGCATCGACGATTTCGCGGTTGACCTGGAGCTCTATCCGGAGATCCGCAGCGCGCTGGAAGAGGCGCGCCCTGTGCTCGTTGAAAACGTCATGACCAGTCCTCTGTACGCCGAAGTGCGCGAGCGCTGGCGGCGCGAAGGGACCGCGGTTACGACGCGATCCGTCGTCGCGCTGCCTTTCGCGCTGGATGCAACGCAGGCCGGCGTCTTCTTTCTGAGACGCAGCTTGCACGAGCCGCCCCTAACGCCTGGGGACGTGGAGTTCGCGGATACTGTCATCAAAGCGGCGGTGAGCTCGATCCAGCGCGCGAAGCTGATCGAAACCACCATGGCAGATAACCGCCGACTTGAGCAGCTCGCGGCAACGGATCCGCTCACCGACGTGCTCAATCGCCGCGCGTTGACCGACCGCTTGTTAGGCGAAATGGAACGCGTGCGCCGTTACGAGACGACGGTTTCCATCCTGCTCATCGACCTCGATTTCTTCAAACGCGTGAACGACACGCACGGGCACCTTGTGGGGGACGACGTCCTCACCGAAGTCGCCGAGTTGTTGCAGCGCGCAGTGCGCGCCGTGGACGTCGTGGCGCGGTTCGGCGGTGAAGAGTTCGTGATCGTTCTACCGGAGACGGGGGCGGTCGGTGCGCACTCGTTTGCCGAACGTATCCGCGAACTGGTGGAAGCCCAAACGTTCGTGCAGGCAGCCGACGGCACTGGTCTGCGCATCACGGCGAGTATCGGGGTGGCAACGTTCCCGTCGCCCGGGTTACAGTCCGTCGAAGACCTGCTGGCCAAGGCCGATCAGGCGCTGTATCGTGCCAAGGCCGAAGGACGTAATCTGGTCCGCACCTAACGAACGGGGTCGGATCTTGAAAAATCGGCCTTAACAACCGCGGCGGTGGCCATTGTCACGCGTTCGCGTGAATTTGGCCACCGCCGCAACGTTTAGAGCCGATTTTTCAAGATCCGACCCCACGAACCTAACGAGAACGGGGACAAGTCATGTACGTATCTGGTCGCGCCGTCGTCGCGGCGCTCGTCGCGTTTGCAGCGGTGCCAATCGAGGCGCAAAGCAAGACTGGGGGTTCTCGGCCTGGCATCGATATCGTGCATTACGTCTTCGATGTGACGTTGCCGGAGCGCGGCCGCTGGATCGACGGTCGTGCCACAATCGTCTTACGCCGCACTGCGCGCGTGGACGCGCTCCTACTCGATCTTGTCGGGATGAAGGTCGATTCCGCGCTCGTAAACGGTCGCGCGACACAGTTCGCGGTAGCCGATTCCACGCTAAGCCTAACGTTGCCGCCGGGCAGCTCGGACTCGCTCACTGTGGTCGTGCGTTACTCGGGCGAGCCGAAGGACGGGCTGATCTTCTCAACCGACTCGTTAGGCCGCTGGCAGGCGTTTGGCGATAACTTCCCAAATCGCGCACGGTTCTGGTTGCCGGTTATCGATCATCCTTCCGATAAAGCGACAGTGAGTTGGACCGTGCGCGCCCCGAGCGATCGCACGGTCATTGGGACGGGCGCGGAAGTGGTGTCAGCACATGCGCCTCCTGCCACCCAGACAAGAAGCACCATGTGGACCATGTCGCGCCCTATTCCGACGTACCTCATGGTCATCGGAGTGGCTCCATTTGCTGTTGTTGATCTCGGTGATTCGGCGTGTGGGCTCGGCGAAGTCGCGCGTTGTGTAAAGCAGTCGGTGTGGGCATCAGCCGAGGTACGGGATTATCTCCCCGGGCCGTTCGCGAAAGCCGGTGCAATGGTCGATTTCTTTGCGCGCACTGTTGGTCCTTTTCCGTACGAAAAGCTCGCGCACGTGCAGAGCGCCACGCGTTATGGCGGTATGGAAAACGCGACGGCGATCTTCTATTCGGATCAGGCCTTCAAGCGCCGCAACGTCGGTGAGGGGTTGATCGCGCACGAGATCGCACACCAGTGGTTTGGAGATGCAGTAACGGAAAGTGAATGGCCGCACGTGTGGCTGTCGGAGGGGTTTGCAACGTACTTCGCGTCGTTATGGACCGAGCATTCACGCGGCGATAGCGTCTTTCTCGCATCGCTGCGCCAGATGCGCGACGGAGCGTTGCGCGGACAAATCGCCTCACAAAAAGCAATCGTGGATACGACTCTGGACAACGTCGCTAACGTACTCAATTCCAACGTCTATCAAAAAGCCGGCTTCACCTTGCACATGCTGCGACGCGAGGTCGGTGATTCAGCGTTCTTCCGCGGCATTCGCAATTACTACGCGAAATACAAGCATCGAACCGCGCTCACGCAGGACTTCATGCGCGAGGTCGAAACGACAGCCGAGCGCCCGTTAGGCTGGTTCTTTGAGCAGTGGTTCTGGCGGGCAGGGTTCGCCGAGCTGACGATCGGTTGGCGCTACGACGCCGCGAAACAGCGCGTCATGTTGGATGTGGAGCAGGGGACGCGCTTTCCGCCGTATCGCGTGAAGATGGCGGTGGACCTGGTTGCGGCCGATGGAAGCGTCACGCGGACGGTAGTCGAAATCCCCGCACAGCAGCGAACGAGCGTCGAGGTCCCGCTCAACACTCCTCGGGCGCCGGCGAATGTGCTGCTCGATGCCAATGTCGGCGTATTAGGCACTATCAGGGCGAAATAGTGACGCGACGGGCCAGAAATCGCTCGCGGTCGATGGGGTCCCGCCACATATTCGGCGCGGCTCGCGCTCACGAGGATCGCCACCGTGCAAAGGCTCCTTTGCGTCGTTCTCGCAGCAGGCGTTGTAACGTCCACCGGACATTCACCCCCGAGCGCCCCGGACGCGCTGCCTAACGACAACCGCACACCTGCCGGCATCCGCGTCGGCGACACGCTCGTTCTGCGCCTGGTCGCGACGCAGGTCACATTCCGCATCAACGGCGAGCGCGATCCGGGGTTCACAACACTCGCTTTTGGGGAGGAAGGAAAACCGGCCAGTATCCCCGCGCCGCTCATCCGCGTGCGCGTCGGTACGTCCATCGTTGCAACGGTGCGCAATTCGCTGCGCGACACGCTCATCGTCCAAGGTCTGGGGCCGCGCGGGGACGGTATTCTCGATTCACTGCGCGTGCTGCCGGGCGAGAGTGGTGATGTGCGCTTCGAGGCGGGAAAACCCGGTACCTACCTCTATCGTGGCTTCACCTCCCAGCGCATGCCCCCGGGTCCGGTACCAGAGCGAATCCGTCAGGGAGCAAGCATCGCGTCGCAACTGGTCGGCGCCTTCATCGTCGACTCCGCTGGGCCGGTTACGCCAGACCGCGTGATGGTGATGACGATGCTCGTGGATTCGCCAACCGGTGGCCCACCGACGCGCGACAGTCATGGCGTTCCGCAGCGTGAATTCACGGCCGTAAACGGCAAGGCGTGGCCCCACTCCGAGCGATACACCTACGCCATGGGAGACAGCATCCGCTGGCGGATCATCAACGCGTCTGTTACGCCGCATCCGATGCATCTGCACGGCTTCTACTTCCGCGTCGATGCGCGAGGGTCGTTCCTCGGCGACGTCGATACCACACTCACGCCGGACAACCGCGTGATGGCCGTCACCGAGACCGTATTCCCCGGAGAGAGTCGGTCGCTGGTATGGTCCCCGGACCGTCCCGGCGGATGGATCTTCCACTGCCACCTAACGATTCACGTCGCCCCGCTGCCACCGGTGCAGCACAAGGACAGCGTTGAATTCCCGGCGCATCACCACGGTGACCCCGACCAGCATACCGTCACGGGGATGTATGGGCTCCTCACCGCCGTCACGGTGACCGGACCCGAACCAAAGAAGGCGCCATGGCGGCCGACGAAGCGGCTCAAGCTGTTCATACAGTCCGATTCGTCGGCGGCGGATTCATCGCGCCGGTTCGGCTATGTGCTCGCTCGTGACCGAGAGCCGCAGCCGGACTCCGTCCAATATCCCGGTCCCGTTCTCGTGCTCACGCGCGGCGAGCCCACGACTATAGAGGTTGTGAACCGGACGTCAGAGCCTTCCGCTGTCCATTGGCACGGGATCGAGATCGACAGTTATTACGATGGGGCAGTTGGCTGGAGTGGAACACCGGGCGCGCAGGGCCGCACACAACCCGCGATTCACCCCGGCCGCACGTTCGAAGTGCGCCTAACGCCTCAGCGTGCGGGCACTTTCATGTATCACACACATATGAATGAGCTGCGGCAACAGTTCGGCGGCCTGGTCGGAGGGCTCGTCGTGCTGGAACCGGGCGAGCGATGGGATCCGACGCACGACTTGCTCATCCTGGTTTCGGACGGCGTCCCACAGGGCGCCTACATCAACGGGTCTCTCAATCCTGCTCCGATCAACTTGACCGCTGGCGAGAGGTACAGAATCCGCCTGGCGGACATTGCCGTCTTTCACTTGGGCACAACCTTTCGCCTAACGCGTGAGGGCACACCCGTTCAGTGGCGGCCGCTCGCCAAGGACGGCTTCGCGCTCCCTGCGTCCCGAGCTGGGTCGCGTGCCGCGGTCACACCGGTCGCGAGCGGTGAGACGGCGGACTTCGAGCTCGTTCCCGAACAACCCGGTGAGCTGGTGCTCTCCGTCGCTGCCACCCCGTTTCCGACGGCGCGGATACTGGCGAGGCAACGCTTTATCGTCTCGGCAAAGTGAACACGCACGCAATCGTATCAATCTCCGCGAGTCACGCGTTTGAAGTGGTTCTTGCTATAGACGTGTAAGGGTTTGCCCGGCGCTCCGATCTCGAACGTTTCGATGAACTCGTCGTTCGAGATTACCTCGTACGTTTCGCGCGCCCGCCACCTTCCGAGGTTCTCGAGAGTTTCGCTTTCGAACACGAGCCGTGTTGGCGTGCTCGCCGACTTCGTCATTACGAACTCGTTGACGAAACCTTCCTGATGAAACTGCCGCAACACCAGCACGTCCCGCTTTCGGTCATGACTGAAGAAGCTCCAATGCTCGTGAACTTCGCTGGGCTTGTTCCCCTGCGCTGGATAGGTCGAGACATTCTTCTCGTGAATGAAGCGCTGCTTGAGGACGAATGTGTACGAGCGTTCCACCGCCCCCTTTCCCGGCTCGCCCTCCGACGTGCCGCGCCACGCGCCCTCGAGGAATCGAATCGGTGTCCACGGATCGGCCTGTTGCGCGCCTAACGCCGAAGGCATGCATAACGAGGCCAGGATCCATGCGAAGAGTGCTACTTCCGCCTTCCTGAACCAGGCACGGACATATGATTGGCTAGCCGACGAATCGAGACGTCCCATTCTGGCCCCTAGGTGAGCAACGCTTTGATGAACGGAGCGTGCTGCAAGCGACTCCACGCCTCGGTCGGGATATCCATGCCGGCGGCCGTCGCCACGCGGGCGAGGCCCACCTTCAGCGCGGCTGAGTTCGCGGGGACGTCCTCACGTTTCGCCGACTTCTTCTTCCAGATAAACGCCTCGCCTAACAGTTCCAGAAACGCTTCACGGTCGTCGGTTTTGGCAATAGGGATGTTATCTGCAGGGTTGGATAGGAACGTGATACACACGTTCATGAAATCCGTGCAGCTCGCGGCATTTGCGGCCGTCCCGTTCTTCCAATCGACTATCCGTAGCGCACGGATCTCCTGAGTCCAGTCGAGCATCTTGGGAACCCAGTAGTCGAACGTTAGGCTGGTTTTCGGATATAGCGATGGTATCGCGGTCCCGTACGTGAATACGCCTGCTTTCTTCGCGGGTACCATCGGAACAGCTGTGAAGTCGTTAGGCAACTCGTCCGCAGAAAAGTTCACCTTGTGCGCGGCGTTGAACACGCGGCACACGCTCGCGATCTCCAGCAGCACCTTCTTTGTATCGTTCCTTTTGGCCGCCGGCATGGCGTTGGCCGTACGCACGGCGATATTCGCGCACTCCTTATCCTCATCCCGCGCCTTGAAGTAGCAAGTATGCAAAGCGTCGATGAACGCTTTCGACCATAACGCATCCTGAGGATTCGCCATTTTCCGGAAGAGCGCGTCGAACGCTGCCGCCGCGGCTTTCCAATCGGGGGCGCTGTTCGCTACGTCGCGAACTGCCACCCTCTCCTTTTTCAATGCGCCGATGAGATCCTTCGGCATGTAAGCGTCGTCGTTTAAACGGCACAATTAAACGTCACGACGGCGAACGGAATTGTAGAAAACAGCCAGGTTACAGGTCGGTAAAGACAACGTCCTTGCGTTTGAAGAACTCTTTCGGGGTGAAGCCGGAGAACGCCTTGAACTCCTTGATGAAGTGCGCCTGGTCATGGAACCCACAGTCGTGCGGGAGCCGAGACAACGTAGCCTCATCGAGCTCGTCCAGCCGGCTGCAGACGTCGAGGAAGCGCGTCACTCGCGAGAACACCTTGGGAGTTACCCCTACGCTTTCCGTCATTTTGCGGCTGAGCTGTTTCTGGGAGAATCCGGTTCGCGCACATACCTCGTCGATACTGAGTTGCCCCTTCGATTGGCGTATGAGCTTTATGGCTTCAATAACAGCCGGCTCGTCTCTCCGGCAGAGCGCCAGTTGCCCGCGTAAAAAGCGCTGTACGCACGCTACTTTCGCGTCGGCGCCAGCGGCTGCCGAGAGTTCAGTCACAAGCCTATCGTTGTCCTTCCAGAGCCGATCACATGGGATTGTTTGATCCAGAAAACTCGCGACCGGCTCTGTGAAGAAATGGTAGCCGCCCCACGGGAAACACCGGACGGCCAGCAGCCCAATGCGGCCGGATGACTCGATGGCAATGTGTTTTCGCATCATCGAGATCGCGAAGCTCTGAGGCTGGAGAAAGCGATTTCCATCCTGCCACGTGTAAAACGGAGCTCCGTGATGGAAGACGATTTCCACGATACCGTCTGGCATGATCAGCTCGCGCGGAAACACATCCCCGTCCTGCTCTGACTCCAGTACCCAAATGAGCTGGATGAAATCAGCCAGATCGCGGTCGGGCGGAAATTCGAGCGACTTCATTTCACCCCGGCCTGATGCGTCGCCTAACGTCCCATCCGCTTGAGCTCGACAAGCAAACAACGGTCCTGCACCACATCGATGCCTTCGTCAGCGAGACGTTTGGCAACATCGTCATGCCGGATGCCCAGCTGAAACCAGACGGATTTGGGCCGCTTCGCCAGAATGTCATCGACATGCGGCGGGATATCCTGTGCACGGCGGAATACATTGACCATGTCGATAGGCCCCGGAATCTCCGCCAGTTTGCGATAGACCTTCTCGCCCAGGATTTCTTTGACTTCTGGGAAATAGACGGGCACCGGGACGATCGCGAACCCCGCCTGCTGCGCGTACTCGGGGACATAATACGCTGGCGGGTAGCCATCCTCGGTCTTTATGCCTAACACCGCTATCCGCTTCGTCGCCTCTAAGACCTTACGGATCGCTGCTGAAGTTTCGACTAGAGCCAAGGGGATTGGGGATCGGGGATTGGGGATAGGAGGATCGGCAACGTGCGCGGTTTTGTCGATCCCCCAACCCCGATCCCCGATCCCCTATTCCCGATTACCTACTGAACGCCGCGAGCGTTGCCCCCATGGCGTCGATCGTTTCGACGGCCGCTCCGTGCTGCGGGCCATTATACAGGAACGCGAACGCTATCATCTCACCGTTCTGAGAGCGCACGTAACCGCTGAGCGACGTCACTCGATTTAGCGTGCCCGTCTTTGCGTGCAAGTTCCCCTGGGCCGGCGTTAGGCGCATACGGCGACGCAGCAGGTCTGTCTCACCGGCGATCGGCAGGGACGAATGGAAATCCCAGGACCACGGGGCACGGTCCGCATAGGCAAGCAGCTGGACGAGCGAACGCGCGGTCACTCGGTTGAGAGTAGAAAGGCCGCTGCC
>DATFBW010000109.1:0-2815 GCA_035253645.1 Gemmatimonadaceae bacterium
ATTTGAGACATCGAGCGATCCAAATGACGGCGCGCCATTACTTCTGCTTGACGTCAAGGTCCCAGTACGGCTCTGGGCCGAAGCGCTCGACAAGAAAATCGACGAAGCTGCGCACCTTCGGCGAAACAAACTTACGGCTTGGATAAACGGCGAACATCGAGAACTCGTCGGGCTCCCAATCCGGAAGGACACGTAACAGCCGTCTTTGCCGCAGCGCCTCGTACGCGAGGAAGGTTGGCTCGTACATCACTCCGAGTCCTTCGACGGCGGCGTTGAGCAATACTTCACTGTTGTTGCTTCGCAGGTTTCCCGAAACCCGTACCGTGCGCTCGACGCCGTCTCGCCTGAATCGCCAGTCGTTGCGGTAGCTCGCGTATGAGTAAATCAGGCAATTGTGGCCCGCGAGATCCTCGGGGGATTTCGGCGGTCTGCGCTTTTTCAGGTAGGCGGGCGCGGCACACGCCGCCATGCGCGAGGGTGCCAGACGGCGCGCGACCAGTCCAGGTGCGATCGCGCTGGACACGCGCACGGCAAGATCGAACCCCTCATCGACTAGATCGACGAACCGTTCGTTGGCTATGACCTCCACCTCCACCTTGGGATATCGCTGCACATAATCAGCGACGGCGCGGTACAGATGGCGGGTGCAAAGAACCGTCGCCGCCGTAACGCGCAAGATCCCGCGCGGAACGGCGGATTCCCGCGCCGCCGACGTTTCGGCTTCTTCCACCATACCGAGTATCTGGACCGCTCGTTGGTAATAGTCGCTCCCTGCAGCCGTGACGGAGAGCGTGCGCGTAGTGCGATTGAGGAGTCGAACGCCCAGATGCTTTTCGAGCTGCGCAACGTAGCGCGTGGCCATCCCTCGCGACAGATCGAGCTTGTCCGCTGCACCCGCGAAGCTCTCAGCCTCCACGACTGCGGCAAACACCCGCATGCTCGCCACGACGTCGATGGCCATACAGTTTTATAAAAGTAAACGGTCAATTGAAATTCTGGACGTTTATTTCCTTTCCAGCAATTGCTCAAATGCTCACGTGGCGCCCCCTAGATCTTGCAGGCGCTGACCCATTAACCCGCCACAGGAGGAGTACATGAAAGCTCAGCCGTTCGTTGTTACCCCAAAGGATTATCCGCAGCCGCTGCACGTTGTCGGCGAGCAGGTCACAGTGTTGGCATCCGGTGCGGCGACCCAAGGCTACGAGATCTTTCTCCAAGAAGGACCCGAAGGCAGCGGGCCGCCCCCGCACGCCCATCCCTGGGATGAATCCTTCTACGTCACTATGGGCGAGATCGAATTCGGTGTTGAGAAAGAGCGTCTCGTCGCGACTGCCGGCACGCTGGTGCACATTCCCGCAGGTACGACGCACTGGTTCCGCATCGGAGAAGGCGGCGGCAAGATGTTGTCCATGACCGCGAGGCTGGGGGCATCACGAATGTTTGCGGACATCGATCGCGAGATACCGCCCGACCGGCCGGAGGTGGAAAAGCTCGTCGGGGTCGTGGCCCGCCACGGTGTAACGGTATCGGTCTGACCGCTGCTTGCATTGATGCCGGCCTGGAGGAACGTCGTTCCCTACGTGCCGAAAGGAGGGGGGCAGCTAGTCGCTAGCCCCTTCTATTTGGTAGGTCGTGGCGGTTTTGAAGTTGTTTCTTTCCGTACACCAGCGAAAACGGCATACCAATCAAGACTGGTACGGTTTGCTCATTGTGAAGACGAGCGCGTGAGCCCGACCATTTCGCATCGGTAAAGATCTTAATTGCTGGGTAAGGTACGGCGCTGCCATCCTCGTTGGGTGGCTCTCCTTCGCGACCGCGCACGCGCGCGTCATCATTGAAATCTCCGAGGACTACGTGGCGATCGAGCACGAGGCGAGCCGCATGGTTTCTCGCGAAAAGCCGTACACGGCCGGCCTGCCGCGCATCGTCAACAACGACAACTACTCGGTGCTCATCGGTCGCGTCTCGGCGCCGCTCAACGTGGAGGTGCGCGACGAGGCCGCCGCACCCGGGCAAAGGGCACTCGTGCGCTTCGCTGGGTCGTCGATGGGCGGTACGCGGGAAATGCTGCCCAGTTTGCCGCGTAATGCCATCCTGATGGTGAGCCCGGAACAGGAGGGCGCGTCCCGCCTGCGCCTGCGTGTGCTGCGCCACGGCACGCGCTCCAGCGATTCGCTTGTGGCAACGATCCGTTTCCTGCGCGAATCTATCGATCGCATCGAAGCGGTTTATCGCGTCCCGACCATTACGCTGCGAGTGCGGCCCTGCGGAGTGGTGAATGCGTTTTCCAGTCCCGACATCACCCTGTGCACCGAGCTGATGGACACGATGTTCCGCGAGGGTTGGCACGACGCGATCCGGGTGGTCCTCTACCACGAGCTCGCGCACTCTCTCCTGCGTCTGTGGGACCTGCCGGGATACAACAACGAGGATCTCGCCGACGAGTTCGCGGTGCTGCACGCGAGCGATTCTCCCAGGGCGATCGAGCAAATCAGCCGCTGGTTCGAATCGCGCACTCCCCTTCAGAAGGCGGCCGCGGAGGTGCAGATGGCCGGGGCACATGCGCCGTCCGCTTTGCGCGCCAAGAGGGCGCGCGCCGGGTTGACCAATCGGGCGCAGCTCAAGGTGAAGTGGGATGCGTTCTTAGCTCCTTTTCGGCGTTAGGCTTTGGAGGAATTGGTAGGTCGTGGCGGATTCGAACCGCCGACCAACGGATTAAAAGTCCGCTGCTCTACCAGCTGAGCTAACGACCCACGCTAACGACGCGGATTTACTGCGGGAAGGGCGGGATTTTATCAGCCCGCCCGCCGGTATT
>DATFBW010000110.1:0-3790 GCA_035253645.1 Gemmatimonadaceae bacterium
GTAGCTTGTGCTTCGCTCGAAAGTTTGATCAAAAGGTCCTGCATACGTACGCGTGTCGCGGGATCCAGCGCACCGAAAGGTTCATCCATGAGGATGATGCGCGGTTGCAGGATAAGGGTCCGTGCGATGGCGACTCGCTGCCGCATCCCGCCTGACAACTGATGCGGATACTTCTCAGAATCTCGCGCGACGTCGAGACCCACTTTGCTGATCCACTCTTTCGCGCGCGTTGCGCGCTGTTCTTTGGATATGCCGCGACACTCGAGCCCGAACGCGACGTTCTCCTCGACGGTGCGATTGTCGAACGACGTGTAATCCTGAAACACCATTCCACGATCGGCGCCAGGGCCCAGCACGGGCTTGTCATAGACGCGAACGGCACCGCTCGTCGCTGGATGATGCGGCGGAAGCCCCGCGATCAGCCGCAACAGCGTCGATTTCCCGGAACCGGACGGACCGAGCACCGTCACGAACTCCATGCGATCGGGTAGATCGTGCACCGTGAAGGACACGTCTTTGATCGCGGTATGCCCGTTGTCGAATGTCTTCGTCACTTTGTCGAAGGTGACGACTGGAGGTCTGGCGCTCGGAGCTCCGCGCTCGGAGCTCGGAGTGGGTACCGCGTTAGGCGATGATGCCGGAGCGGACCTCTCCGAGGGCGCGAGGCCACCTGATGGTGCCGCCGCCGATGCCATCCCGGGCTCCTGCGTCGGCAACTCCTTTTTCTCGCTCATTCCGCCGCGGAGCGATAGGGGAACAGTCCGCGCTCGAAGAAGTACAGCAAGCGGTCGATCCCATACGCCAGAAGGCCGATCACGATGAGGATCGCGAAAATGTGCTCGGTCAATCCGCGGCGCTGACTCGTCATCAACAGATAACCGAGTCCATGCCGAGCATTCACGATTTCGGCGAGCATGATGTAGCCGAAAGCGAGCCCGAAGAGGTTGCGCAGACTGCCGAAGATCTCCGGCATGCCCAGCGGAATCAGCACCTTCGTGATGATCTGTCGCGGCGTCGCACCTAACGTTTGCGCCGTTTCCACATACCGGTCGTGCACCGAGGAAATGGCGCGCACGGTGTCGAAAAAGACGAATGGAACGGTCGCGATGAAGATGAACATCGTCTTCTGCGTTTCGTCGATGCCGAACCACAAAATCGTGAGCGGAATCAGCACCGCAATCGGAATGTTGCGCAGAAAGACGGAAATGGGACCCGTCAGGGCGTCGAACAGCCGATACGCTCCGGCGATGATGCCTAACGGCACGCCGACGACGATCGCGAGCCCGAAACCAGTGATGACGCGCTGCAATGTGGCCGCGGCGCTCTGCAAGAGCGCCCGCTCGCCAAAGAGCGTCGGGAGGCTGCGCAGGACTTCCAAAGGGCTCGGCAGGATCACGGGCGACACAACGCGTTCCTCGGGCGTTGCGCCGAGTGTGACGAGCCACCAAAAGGCAAGAACGAGGAGTATGCCTAACACGCCGACAAGCTTCTTGATCGTCGGCGGTGGTGGTGCGCGCAGCGTGAAGAGGCGGCGCGCAAACGACGGTCGCGCTACCGCCCCTCCGCCTGCTCGTTCCATCGCGGCTACTTGGCCTCCAGCGGATACACCTTGATCTCGACGCGCCGATTCTTGGCGTGATTCATCGGATCACTGGGATCGGCCGGGCGATCCCATCCACGTCCAGCGGTTGTGAACTGGTTAGGCTGCAAGCTGGGGAACTTGCGGACAAGCGCTTGCTTCACGGCATTTGCCCGACGCAGCGACAGGTCCTGCACGTCGGCTGCGGTGACGCTCCCCGTATTCTTCATCGAAGCGTCTGTGTGGCCCTCGAGCACGATGCGCGCGGCGCCGAACTGCCCCGAAAGACGTCCTGCCTCCTCCAGCACCGCGGGCACGTTCGGATCGTACAGAACCTCGGTCGTTTTGCCGGCTTCGTTCTTCACGATCATCTTTTCGACGTCATCCGAATTTGGATAGAACTGGATGACGATCGTCTTCGTTAGGATCTCGTCGCTTTCAGCCTGTACGGTGGCGGCGGATGTGGGGACGAACTGGACGAGGTACTCGTTCTTCTGATTCGCGTAGAACGGCTCGCTGCCTAACTTCTGGATGATGGAGAAGTCCATCACCTGATCGAACGGAACGGGGTTGCCCGAGACGGTGCCGATGCGGCGATAGAGGAAATACGCGGTGTTCCACGTGCGCTCGAAATTCGTCGGGTTGTTCTGATTCAGGAAGAACTCGCGATTCTCGGCGTAGTTCGTCGCGTGTGCGTCGCCTAACATCGAGAGGGCGTCGGTTTCAGGGATCGAATATCCCGTCGCCATCAACTTCGAGACCTGCGTCTTCGCGGCTTGCGCTTTGAGCGCTTCCATCGCCTCGAAGATGCCGCGCACGAGCCCTTCGATGATCGCCGGATTGTCTTTCGCGAAATCCGCGCGCGCGAACCACACGTCGGCGATGAGCTTGTTCGCCGTTTGTGTATTCACGAGCATCTTGTTGCCGCGTGCCTCGGCGAGGTTGTAGATGTCGGGCGCCCAGCTCACCGCGCACGCGATACGTCGATCTGCATTGAACGCAGCCGCGGCCTGAAATGCGTCCTGCGTAAACTTCGTCTCCACCTCGGCGGGTTGCACGCCGCCCGAGATGAGTGTGTTCAGGAGGAAGAAGTGCGACGGTGAGTTCTGCGCGAGCACCACGGTCTTGCCGCGCACGTCGCTCACGGATTTGACGTTTTCGCGACAGACGATTCCGTCGCCGCCGTTGGACCAGTCGACCTGCTGATAGATGCGCGGCATGGTGCGCGAGTCCTTGCGCAGCTGCTCGACGAAGAGCGGCACCATGTCGAGCGTCGCCCAGCCGATATGCACTTTGCCTGACGCGTACGCGTCGCGCATCGCGATAGGATCGTCGATCAGCACGAGCTCGAGCTTGAACGTCTTTCCGCCTGGTGCTTTCCACTCCTTGTTGGCCGCAAAACCGTTGTTCGCGTAGATGACCGGTGCCCATCCAGCCCACACGTTGAGCGCCATGCGCACCGTGTTGTCTTTCATGGGTTCGTACGCCGATGTGCCGCGCACTTCCGGGAGCTTTGCGCTCGGTACGAACGTGTATTCCTTGACGGTCGTGACGCCGGACGCGTCAGGCGCTTCGATGCCGCCGCGGAGAGAATCGAGATCCGAAGACCCCACGTTGGTGGTGTCGCCCCCGAATCCACCGCCACCGAATCGCTGGACGCCGAACCATACAAGCGCGGCGATGATGACGAGCATTACTAAATAAAATGCTGGCTTTGGTTTGCCGTTACTCATTTTTATAGTCGTTAGGCGTTAGCTCTTGGCTCTTCGCTTGCTTTGACCTTTGACCCTTGACCTATGTCTTATCCAGCGCCGGCCCAAGGTTTTTCGCGGTTTCGGCCATCGGCGCTGTCTCAGGCGACTTGAGCCCGAGCTGCACCTCGAACTTCGAGAGAAGGTCCTCGGCCATCGCCTTCTCGGCGGCTTCCTCGGCCTTGATCTGGTCGATGCCCTTCGACGACATGTCGGCAGCCACGCGCGCGCGACCGCGGTTCGTGTCGATCTTCCGCTGGATCACCTGCTCGATCTGGCCGAAGTCGGTCGTCAGATTGACGTCGAACGTTTCTGCGAGCTTCGCGATCTCCGCCTCCGCCGCGCTCATCTTCAGCTCGGCGTTGTAGCGCTGGATCTTCTCGCGCACCTTCACGATGTCCTTGTTCGCCTTCTGGATCTTGAGCAGGTTGTTCTGATACGCCTGCTCGTGCATCTGGAG
>DATFBW010000111.1:0-2210 GCA_035253645.1 Gemmatimonadaceae bacterium
CGCCCACGCTCTCGAGCTGGCCACCTACAGCTACCTCGAGCAGTTGGTTTTCCGTAACTCCATTGGCTATGTGACCGAAGGTCACGGTTCGATCCATGAGATCCGCGATGGCCGGGCTCGCGTGGTCCGTTCTGCGAGATCACCGTAGTGCCCGTTGTGGTACACCGGACGCTCCATCGACGCGTCGCTCCGCTTCTTCGAGCCGCGGGCAATCGCTGTCTAACTCGCCAGGGAATACTCCTTTGAACGCGCGGTTCATAGTCACGATCGCCATCGCGGTAATTACGACGCCGCAACTGCCGGGGCAAACACGCGATAGTCTGTGGCTTGCAACGATTCGCAGGGAAGGCCTGGAGCGCTCGCAGGTAATGGAGACGCTTTCCTGGCTGACTGACGTCCACGGCGGCCGCCTGACGAGCTCGCCGGCCAGTAACGCCGCCGCGGTGTGGGCGGAGCGGCGGATGGCGAGTTGGGGGATATCCACGGTCTATCGGGAGTATTGGGGTCCGCCCTGGCCGGGATGGACCAACGAGCTGCTCTGGGTGCGCGCCACCGCCCCGCAGCCGTTTCAGATCACGGCGATTGCGCTACCATGGACCGCCGGTACTCGCGGTATCATTCGCGGCCCTGCGATGCTCGTCACCGATCTTGGCTCGGACAGCAGTTTTGCCAGGTACCGCGGGAAGCTTCGTAACGCGTTCGTAATGCTTGACGAGCCGCCTCCGATCTCTCCGCCCTTGTTCGAGGCGCTCGCTTCCCGGTTGAGCCCTAAGGACCTCCAGACCATGAAGTCGCCCGATCCGGCGGTCGTCGCGTCACAACTCGACTCGACACAGATCGCGATGCGCGCCCGGATGGCCAGCAAACGGGCCGAGCTACGCGCGTTCACGAAACGACGGCTTCGATTCCTCGCCGATGAGGGAGCCGCTGCGTTGATCAATGTCGGCGCGGGGTTCGGCGGAACCGTATTCATGAGTCTTGTTGGACTGGAATGGCCTGAGCCGCTCGATCCGGCGCCCCTGCCTGTGCTGACATTCGCCGGCGATCACTACGGGCGCATTGCTCGAGTTCTTCGCAAAGGCCTTCCAGTCACTCTCGAAGCGGAAGTACGGAATGCAATCACGCCTGCGCGCGACAGTGCCTTCAACCTGCTCGCGGAGATTCCAGGCACCGATCGCCGCGATGAGGTCGTCATGTTTGGAGCGCACTTCGATTCCTATCACTTCGCCACTGGCGCGACCGATAACGCCGCGAACGTTGCGACCATGATGGAAGCGATTCGGATCCTCAAAGCCACAGGCGTTCCGCTGCGCCGGACGGTGCGACTGGCCCTCTGGACCGGCGAAGAGCAAGGTCTCTTTGGCTCGCGCGCCTACGTCCAACGTCATTTCGTCGACTCGGTTGGAAATACTCGGCCTGATGCCGCCCGCTTCGCGGCCTACTACAACCTCGACAACGGCGCGGGCGCCATTCGTGGCATTCATATCGATCGGTTGATTCAACTGTCTGGCACGACAGACTCGCTGTTCGGGAGGTGGGCGCAGCTCCTGCCAGGCGATCTCGGCTTCCAGACCATCTCCGCGCGCGGCATCGGCGGGACGGATCACGTCAGCTTTCACAGCAAAGGTCTTCCCGGCTTTCAGTTCGTTCAGGACTGGATGACGTACTTCACACTCTCGTACCACTCGAACAGCGATGCCTACGAGCGTGTCGTACCTGATGACGTCAAGAAAAATGCTGTGATCGTGGCGTCGTGGGTGTATCTCACGGCCAACCACACGTCGACGCTTCCGAGAGTAAAGGCAAGCAATAGCGCTGTGCCGGGCGGAGGCCGAGTACCGTAGGAGAATCTCGTGATACGCAAATCTCTCGGTGGGGTTCTTGTTCTACTCGCGGCCATCGCCGCGCCGGTGAACGCGCAAGGCGGCAGCCCTTGGGATCGCTACGTTCCCGGTCGCCTGCAAGCAGTCATTGACGCCAATGCCGCAGCGATCGCCGAGAATCCCGGCGCAGATTCCGTCCTGGCTATTTCAGCCGATGACTTTCCGACCCAGGCAACGCTGACCTATACCGGCGAGTCGCGTCCTCTTTCTCCGCACAAGCGCGACTTTCTCGTGAAGTGGCTCCGCAGCATGGGGAAGGACACTGCCTTGGCACGACAGTACTCCACGGAAGTCCACTTCCGAGAGGGCACGACGAGCTTCTGGCTC
>DATFBW010000112.1:0-10896 GCA_035253645.1 Gemmatimonadaceae bacterium
CCCCGCGTCGTGGACGATCCATCGTTTCTGCCGCAGGCTGCGGAATGTGAGTTCTATAACGCGCCGCGCAGCGGTGTGGTCGCGCGCGTCGAGCCGCGTATAATCGGTAACGCCATCACGGCGCTCGGCGGCGGGCGCACCCGCCCCGACGCGGTGATCGACCCGAGCGTCGGTTTTGTCATTAGTGCGAACGTGGGGGATGCCGTGATCACGGGCGAACCTCTTGCCACCATTCTCGCACGTGACGCAGACGGGATCCGCATCGCGCGATCCGCCCTCGATGTCGCGATTCAAATCGCCGACGAGGCCGAACCTCCGCTGCCGCTCATCTCACATCGTGTCACAAAAGAGGGCGCCGAACCATGGGACGACGATTTGCGTTAGGCATCGCGGCCGCCGCTACGACGCTGGCGTGCTCACCAACACCGGTCCGCTCGCCGGCACTGGATCTTGCACGGGTCGATTTGATCGATCTGACCCACACGCTCGGTCCCAAGACGCTGTTCTGGCCCACTTCACCCAGTGGATTTGCACTCAAGCAGTTGGCGTACGGTCCGACGCCCGGTGGCTTCTTCTATTCCGCGTACGAATTCTCGGCGCCGGAACATGGCGGGACGCACATTGACGCACCCATCCACTTCGCGGAAGGCGCCCTAACGACGGATCGGATCCCGCTCGCGGCGCTCGTCGCGCCGGGCGTGGTCATCGATGTATCGACGCAGGCCGCGGCAGATGCGGACTACCGCCTAACGCCGCAGGACATCGCGACATTCGAAAGCGCGTCAGGCAGGATTCCGGCCGGCGCCGTCGTGCTGCTGCGAACCGGTTGGGATGCCCGTTGGGGGAACCGGCTGGCATACTTCGGTGACTCCACGCCTGGACGGGCGTCGAACCTCCATTTCCCAGGGTATGGAGTGGAGGCAGCTCGCATTCTGGTGGACGAGAGGCAAGTCGCTGCGTTGGGGATCGATTCACCCTCCGTCGACTATGGTCCGTCGACGGATTTTCAGGTGCATCGAATTGGCGCGGCGAAGAATGTGTACAACCTCGAAAACCTCACGGGGCTCGATAAAGTGCCGGCCACGGGAGCGTATATTTTTGCATTGCCGATGAAGATCGAAGGGGGTTCTGGGGGTCCGGTACGCGCGGTCGCGGTAGTGCCGAAACCAACGGCCCCCTGACGGTTGCAACTATCGCCGAGTCGGGTTTGTGTTTCAGTGCGTCCTCTCGGAGGTCCTATGCGTGCTGTCTCGTTCATCGCTCTCGTGGTCGCCATGGGCTGTCACGCCGAACGCCTAACGGCGCCCGAGGCGCGGGGCGCTGCAGCGGCGCGGCCCTTCATCGTCCCTGATTCGGTCGTCTACTTCATCGATGGCGCCAGGCAGCCCGTGGGGGCAAAGATCAGCCTGCGGTCCGACGAAGTCGTCGCCGCCCACGTCGTCAAGGATCGTGCGGCGCGGGCCCGCTTGTTCGGGGCGGCAGCGCGCGGTGGCCTCGTCTACATTTTTACGAAGAATTCGCGACGCGGAGTCGCTTCCACGTGAAGATTCCTCTCGACTTCGAGATCCGGCCATACGCCAGGCTTGCCGCGTTAGGCGCGGTTGCCGTCAGCGCCGGCGCGTTCGCGATCTGGCTCCTCACGGTGTTCGTCACGCGGCCCACGCCCGGTGGCGGGATCGACGCGACGCACTTCATCCTCGGCGCCATCTCGGTGGGTCTCATTTGCGCGGCGGTGATTGTCGTGCATCTCGTGTTTGCGCGGCAGCTGCTGCGTTACGCGAAGGACAGGTAGCGGCTTCGGACAGCGCGGCGCATGACGGTCGCGAATGGTGTCACGGCATCGCGGCTCCTGACCGTACCATGCATGTTGTTCAGCGCCTGGTCCCAGCGGCCGGCGTTGTTCGTAAGTCTCCTGGCGTATGCCTGCCTGTCCGACGTACTCGACGGCCCGATTGCGCGGCTGTTGCACCAGGCATCCCCGTTAGGCGCTCGGCTCGACAGCGTCGCCGATGCCGCGGTCTACCTCACAGCGCCCATTGCGGTTCTGTTGCTCTATCCCCGCCTCCGCGAGCGCGAATGGCTGACGGTGTTCGTCATCCTCGCGGCATATGTGGTCCCGATCGTCGTCGGTTATGTGAAGTACCGACGGCTCACCGCGTATCACACGCTCGCGGCGCGAACGGCCGGAGTGCTGCTCGTCGCGTCCTTCCTGCTCTTTCTGACGTTAGGCGTGACCTGGCCGATCAGGATTGCGGTGGCTGTTTTGGTTGTCTCTGCGGTCGAAGAGCTTGCGCTCACCGCCATGCTGCCGGCTTGGCGCGCGAACGTTCGGTCTTTTCTGAATGTGAGCCGGTCGTGACGCCGAATCTTGCTATCGGCCGCTGTAATTCCGGCTCCACTGACCTCTATGAAGATTCGTTGATGACATAGATGCTTTAAGAAAGAAATTGAACTTCTGTGCATTCGTTTGGTGTGTTGGACGTCGGCTATTTAACGCAAACTTGGCGGTTATGGACCGACCGCCTATTGATGAGCTGACGTACTCTGTCATCGGTGCTTTCTTCGAAGGGTACAACACGCTCGGTTTTGGTTTTCTCGAGCACGTGTACACGCTGGCGCTGGAGCGCGAGCTCAGAGCACGAGGTCATGATGTGGCTCGCGAAGTGAGCATTCCTGTTTTTTACAAAGGCGACGAGCTCACTCGTCAACGTCTCGACATGATCGTCGATCACGTGCTTGTCGTCGAGTCGAAATCCACTACAAAGTTGGACAAGAGCGCGCCGCGGCAGCTCTACAATTACCTCAAATCGACCAAACTAGAGGCAGGACTACTTTTCATTTCGGACCGGAACCGAGCTTCTTTCAGAGCCAACTTCAGAAACATGCAATTCAAGTCAAAGGATCTTTGAAGATCGCCGCATCTTTCTTCTCTTGTCAGAGGAGCGCACCCAGCGCAGCTGACCTGGCTGCCGAAGTTTGCTTACGAACTGCGCGAATTGACGCTAGGATCTGCACGCCTGCCTAACGAGCGGCCGAGCTCGAGAAGCGTGCTAACCGCCGAAGCGGGATGGCCCGCCGACCTGACACCTCTAGATATCGAGGTAACCAAAGCTGCCAGCTAGCAGCACCCAGTCAAAAGCTGTCCGCAGCTTTTTCAGCTACTGAGAGCTGGCAAGCTGTGAGCTGGCCGCTGACAGCTTTGGTTAGGCCTGTGCGGTTAGATATCGAGGTTGCTGACGAAACGTGCGTTCTGCTCGATGAATGCCCGGCGCGGCTCTACTTCGTCTCCCATCAACGTCTGAAAGACCTGATCGGCGAGCACGGCGTCTTCCATGCTCACGCGCAAGAGCGTGCGCCGCTCCGGATCCATCGTCGTCTTCCAGAGTTGGTCGTCGTTCATCTCGCCGAGTCCTTTGTACCGCTGGATGTTCACCGCGCCGCGGCCGTCGCCGTTGCCTAACCGCGCGACGATCTCTTCGCGCTCCTTTTCATCGTACGCGTAGAACTCTTCCTTCCCCTTGGCCACACGATAGAGCGGCGGCTGCGCGATGTAGATATACCCGGCGTCGATCAGCTGCTGCATCTGCCGGAAGAAGAACGTGAGAAGCAGCGTGCGGATGTGAGCGCCGTCCACGTCGGCATCGGTCATGATGATGATCTTGTGGTACCGCGCCCCTTCGAGTTGAAACTCGTCTTTGATCCCCGTCCCGATCGCTGTGATGATCGTGCGGATCTCTTCGTTCGAGAGGATCTTGTCGATGCGCGCCTTCTCGACGTTGAGGATCTTGCCGCGCAGAGGCAGGATCGCCTGGAACTCGCGCGAGCGCCCCTTCTTTGCCGTACCACCGGCAGAATCGCCTTCAACGAGATAAAGCTCGCATAACGAGGGCTCGTCCAGCGAACAATCGGCGAGCTTGCCCGGGAGGTTCCCGACATCCAGCGCAGACTTCTTGCGCGTGAGATCGCGCGCTTTGCGTGCCGCCTCGCGCGCCCGCGCCGCGGAGACTGCCTTTTCGACGATGATATTGGCCGTGCGCGGATGCTCGTCGAGGTAGTTGCCTAACCAGTCGTTGACGACCGTCTTGACCGCCGACTCCGCCTCGGAATTCCCCAACTTCGTCTTGGTCTGGCCTTCGAACTGCGGCTCCGCGATCTTGACCGAGAGGATTGCGGTGAGTCCTTCGCGCACGTCGTCACCCGTGAGGGTGAAGTCGGCCTTTTTGAGGAAGTTGTTCTTGGCTGCGTAATTGTTGATGGTGCGCGTCAACGCGGCTTTGAAGCCTGTTAAATGTGTCCCGCCCTCGTGCGTGTTGACGTTGTTGACGAAAGAGAAAACTTGCTCTTGATACGAATCGTTGTACTGCAACGCCAGCTCGATGCCGATGTTGTCTTTCTCGGTGTCTACGTAGAGCGTCTCGGGGTGCAGCGTCTTTTTGTGCTGGTTGAGAAAGTGCACCATCTCCTTGAGGCCGCCCTTCGCGTGGAAGGTCTCGACCTTTGTGGGCTGCTCACGCTCGTCTGTGAGCGTGATAACGACGCCTTTATTCAGATACGACAGCTCGCGCAGACGAGCAGCGAGCGTGGCGTAGTCGAACGTGAGCTCTGTGAAAATGGTGGTATCGGGCTTGAACCAGACCTTCGTCCCCGACTCCTTGACGCCGGTTTTGCCTAACGCGGTGAGCTTGCTCTTCGTGCGTCCGCGCGTGAATTCCATGTAATACTCTTTCCCGCCGCGCTTGACCCACACCTTGAGCGACTCGGAGAGCGCATTCACCACAGAAACGCCGACGCCGTGAAGTCCGCCGGACACCTTATAGCTGTCTTTATCGAACTTTCCGCCCGCGTGCAGCACAGTCATCGCGAGCTCGACGCCGGGAATCTTCTCCGTGGGATGGATGTCGACCGGAATACCGCGGCCGTTGTCGTCGACCGTTATCGCGTTGTCGGCGTGAATCGTGACCGCGATGCGGTCGCAGAACCCAGCGAGCGCTTCGTCAATCGAGTTGTCTACGACTTCGTAAACGAGGTGGTGCAACCCGCGCGCAGCGGTTGAACCGATGTACATCCCTGGACGCTTGCGGACCGCTTCGAGCCCTTTGAGAACCTGGATGTTTCCAGCGTCGTACGTTGCGCCGTTCTTCCCGTCTCTCTCGTCGGGCTTGGCCATTTACCGATAGGTCTGAGGTCGGAGGTCGGAGGTCAGAGCTTGACCAACGCGCCGAATGGAAGCCGAAGCGGGCTCGGCTCAGAAGTCTGAAAGCTAACTGGACAGGCATCGTGAAGCAACCCACGAGCTGACCCCTAAACGATTGGTCGGCTTTGGCTTAGCGCATGAGTTGCCAACGAATCTTCACGATGGGATTTGCCGGTGTGACGCGGTTGATCGCGGTCAGGATTTCCCGCTCGAGCAGGGCTAGCTCCGACATCCAGGAGTTCGTCTTCACGCTCACGATCAACACACTGTTTGCACTGACGACCTCCGCTCGCGTGACACTCGCAATGTGCTCACCAACGAGCGACGCCCACTGTTCAACGACTCGGCCCTGCGCCAAACGCGCAGCGAAGCCGCTGCGCTCGAGGACGCGCTCGAGCACGGGGCGCACGCGTTCGGGTTTATCGCCCCGTTTCATTCGTACACCACGCCGTCGCGAATCGTTAGGCGCTTGAGCGGCGCCAGCGCACGCGGCAACTCGTCGGCACGGGGGATGGCGATCACGATCTGGCCCACACCGTGGCCGTTGGGATCCCGCAACAGATCCAGAATCCGCGCCGAGCGGGTGACATCCAGCTCGGCAAACGGATCGTCCAGCAGCATGAGGGGAAGGCGCTCGATCGCATCACGGACCGTTTCCCGCGCCGCCAGTCGCAACGCAATCGCGACGGTGCGCTGCTGCCCCGCCGAGCCAACGAGCCGTAACGGATGCCCACCAAGTGAAATCGCGAGGTCGTCCCGATGCGGTCCGGCGTGCGTCGCCTGCCGCCTTATGTCGCGCGGGCGATCGTTTTCCAGGGCGCTGGCGAGTTGCGCACGCAGCGTGTCCTCCGCACTCTCTAGTCCTGGCTCCTCGCTCCAGGCGGAAGCTTCTGGCCGTGCTGCGTATCGAAGAGTCACCGCCGCGCGCTCGCCAATCACTTCGCAGAGGGTGGCTATGCGGGGCCCATAGCGGCGCAACCAGCGCTCGCGCGCTGCCCGCACAATCGCTCCGGCTTCCGCGAGTGTCTGCTCCCAGACGCCGATCTCCCGTTCTCGGGCCGCGTCGCCGGGGGCCGCGTGGCGTAACGTGGCGTTGCGCCTAACGAGCGCCGCGCGATAGCGCTGCAGCGCCGAGAGGTAGCGCCGGTCGGTCATCGCGAGCAACACATCGAGGTAGCGTCGCCGCTCGCCGGGGGTGCCACCCACGAGGATCACATCGCGCGGCGCGATCACGATCGAAGGGATCGCGCCGAAGGCGTCGGACAATCGACGGACAGGAACGCCGTCGAACGTCACCTGTTTGCGGACCGCCCGGGGGGCCACTTCGAATCCGACGGTCATGCGCACAGGACCGGCGCCTAACGCCGCAGCGCCGTGCGCTTCCCCGCTGAGAGAGAAGACTTTGTGGCCAAACTGGAGCAAGTCACGGTCCCGCACGCCACGGAGCGAGCGCATGATCGCGAAGTATCCCATCGCTTCGAGCAGGTTGGTCTTGCCGTGCCCGTTGTCGCCGACCACGGCGATGCCTTCTTCCGGGAGCTCGAGGTCGACACGCGTCAGGTTGCGAAAATGGCGCACACCTAACGACGTGAGCCGCACATCCTCGGCGGGCGCCTGCTGCTCAGTCAACTGCCAGCCCATGCCGCAAATATGGCGTTAGGTGCCGCTAAACTGGGCGGCGCGCTTGTCGAGAAAAGCGCGGGTTCCTTCCGCCGCGTCGTGAGTTCCGGCGAGCAAGGCAAAAATGTTGGCCTCGAGGGTGAGGCCTTCGTCGAGCGTGCCTTCGAGGCCGCGGTCGACAGCTTCGATCGTATGGGCGACCGCCAAAGGTCCATTGGCCAGGATCTGCCGCAGCATGGCCTGAGATGTAGGCAGCAACTCGTCCTGCGGCACTACACGATTCACGAGGCCGATGCGTAAGGCTTCCTGAGCATCGATGGTTTCGCCGGTGAGGAGGAGCTGTAGCCCGCGCCCCCGGCCGACGAGACGTGGCAAGCGCTGCGATCCGCCGTATCCGGCGCAAATGCCTAACTTGACTTCCGGCTGTCCGAACTTCGCGTGTTCCCCCGCGATCCGGATGTGACACGCGAGCGCCAGCTCGCAGCCACCGCCTAACGCGAACCCGTTGACGGCCGCGATCACCGCTTTCGGCGATCGCGCGAACTTTCCGAAGACGTGTTGCCCGTATTGGGCCCGGCGCTTGGCCTCGAGCGGCGACTGTTGCGCCAGCTCTCCGATGTCAGCGCCCGCGATGAACGCCCGGCCGGCGCCCGTGAGAATGACCCCGCCGACGTCGCTGCGTTCGCGTGCTTCATCGATGCTGTGCTCGAGCTCGCGGAGGGTGACATCGTTCAGCGCGTTGAGCTTGTCGGGCCGGTTGACCGTGATGGTGGCAACGCGGTCGGCGACGGCGAATGTGAGCGACGAATAAGTCATTGAGTGCGAGGAGCGAGGAGCGACGAGCGAGGAGCGAGCTGGCGCAGCGCCACTCAATGTATTTTCCGTTCTGGCCCTTGAATACTAACCTCGTGGAACCTGTTGTCTCACTCAGCTGGTCACCTGACGGTCGTGGCGTCCGCATCATCGATCAGCGCGTTCTGCCCGAACGGCTGGTCGCGCGCGATGTAACGACGCTCGAGGATGTGTGCGACTCTATTCGCACGCTCGCCGTTCGCGGTGCGCCGGCGATCGGAGTTTTCGCGGCGATGGGTCTGGCGTGTGTCATGCAAAGTCATGCTGGCGCACAGCGCCATGTCTTCGATGCGGAGCTGACGGCGGCCGCGGCGCGCATCCGCGCCAGCAGGCCGACGGCGGTGAACCTTGGCTGGGCCATCGATCGCGCGGTGGAATGCGCGCGCGTGACGCCAGGCGAATCGTTAGGTGCGCTCGCAGCGTTGTATCGCGCGGCGGATGCGATACGTAACGAAGATATCGCGATGTGTCGCCGCATCGGCGAACATGCCCTGTCGCTGCTGTCAGCAGCGCCGCGGATCCTGACCCATTGCAACACGGGGGTCCTTGCCACCGCCGGTATCGGTACGGCGCTCGCACCCGTGTACCTCGCGCACGAAGCCGGGCGTGCGGTGCACGTCTTCGTGACGGAGACGCGTCCCTTGCTGCAAGGGAGTCGCCTAACGGCGTGGGAGCTGCAGCGGGCCGGGGTTCCGGTCACGCTCGTTACCGACGGCGGCGCCGCGGCGCTCATGCAGGGGCAGAAGGTCGACCTCGTAATCGTTGGCGCGGATCGCATAGCAGCCAATGGTGACGTCGCCAACAAGATCGGGACGTACGCCTTGGCGGTACTGGCTCGCCACCACTCGATTCCGTTCTACGTGGCCGCCCCGAGCTCCACGATCGATGCCAGCGCGGAGACAGGAGCCGCTATCCCGATCGAAGAGCGCGACCCTAACGAACTGCGGCGATTTCGTGACGCTGCGGCCGCGCCGGCCGACGTGCCGGCGTTCAACCCCGCTTTCGACATGACGCCGGCATCGCTGGTGACAGCCATCGTCACCGACAATGGCATTCATCGGCCGCCGTACGCTTTTGTTTGATCAGCCGTCACTATAACTGCAACGCAAGCTCGTCGGCCGTCAGCTTGCGGCTGCCGGCTGACAGCAGCTGATGACTGCTCACAGCTGGTGGTTGGGTGCCGGTAGCTGACAGGTTTGGTTCGGCTGTATGTCACATGCGGTAGTGGACACAGCTCGTATATTCTCCCTCCCATGCCTGACGCGCCGGAGTACCCAGAGCGTCGCAAGAATGCGCTCTTGCGCCTCCTGATCAACGACATGATGCAGCAGATCCGCGAGCTGCAGCAGCATCAAGGTCCATGGCCTCCGGAAGAGCGCGAGCGCGTGGAGCGGGACCTCGAACGTATCATGGAGCAGGTGCGCGGTGCCGCGCTGCGCAACGAGGGCGCCTGACGACACTCGCCGAGCTGGCGCTATTTGCGGCGCTGTTCGTCGCTGTATTCGCGGTTATCAGTGGATTCTTCGGCGCGCAGCGGCGGCGCCCCACGTTCCTTCACGCCGCGTTGCGCGCGATTCCGATCGTCGCGGGGCTTGTCGCTATAGCGACGTTAGGCCTCGCTGTCGCGTTGGTGCAAGCCGATTTGAGCGTCCGCTACGTGGCGGAGCAAACGACGCTCAACCTCCCCGTCAGTTACCGACTTTCGGCATTGTGCAGTGGCGACGCGGGCCAGCGGCTGGCGTTTGCTCTCATGGTGGCGTGTTGCGCGATCGTCGCGTCACGGGGGCATTCTGGACTCGGGACCGGGGCGCGCTGGACGCCAATGATGATCGCGCTCGTTGTCTTGGCGGCCGTCACGTGGGCCGCGTTAGGCAGCCCGCTGGCACGCCTGCCATGGCAGCCGCTGGAGGGTCGCGGTATGCTGCCGCAGCTGCGCACGCCGCTCGCGGCAGCCGTTCCTCCGGTGACGCTGCTGGCGCACGCGATTCTCGTCGTTACGTTGCCGCTCGCACTCGATGCGGGCCGGCTCGCACGCGTCACGCCGTGGTTGATCGCCGCGTGGTTCTCCGCGGGCACTGCGATCACCGGAGGGTTGGCGCTCGCCGATCGCGATCCTGCGCGCAACTCCGCGTTAGGTCTGGCGGGGCCAACGACGTTCGCGATGTGGTGGGGCGTGACGCTGATACTGCTGCTTCCACCGACTCGCGGTTGGTGGTGGCCGGCGGGCAAGCCTTTGCGGCGTGCTCTGGTTGCCGCGGCTCTTGTTGGCGGGGCGCTGATCGCGGTCAGCCTCGCGGGCCGTCGTAACGCCGTCGTCCACACCGCCATCCTCGGCCAGGGGGAGTCAGGCCGTTTCGCCGATGCGTTCGATTCCGATTGGTCACTCGCGCAGCAGGGCGTATCGATTTTTCGCGATGGCGACGCGGATGTGACGGCGGTGACAGTGGAAGCACAGCGTGTGGGGGGGAGTGCGCACGAGCTGCTCGTCCCCGAGTGGCGCCAGTTCCTGGACAGCCGCGGCGAAGAGGTGTTTGGCCCGCTGTCACTCCCCGCAATCGCGCGGAGTGCGCGTCAGGACATCGTGGTCACGATGGTGCGCCCGATGCCTAACGCCGCACGGCTACGAATCGAGTTTCGCCCGTTGGCGTCGTGGTTGTGGATCGGCTGCGCGCTGGTTCTTGGCGCTGGCGCAGCCGCGTGGCTCACCAGTCTGCGCACAGTGCCTAACGCTCAATCGCTTCGAGTCGCCGCCGGGCGAGCGCCAAGGGGATGAAGATGGCGCTCAGCGTCAACACTCCGGCCAGCGCAAAGCCCATGACAAGCTCCGTCGTTTGCAGCGGCTCGCCGAACGTCCGCGCCCGAAGGTAGGAGTACACGGGCCGTGCCTCGAGCACCACGATCCCTCCGATCAACGCAACTGCAGTCATCATATAGAGAAGGCCGCCGAACGACGTCGGGATCTGCGCAGCGTTCTCACTTTCGAATCGTGGGAACGCGGTACCGAACGCGATGGCCAGTGCCGCCAGCGCAAAGGTCATGAACGTGATCGTGAACACGGACACCGCAAACATGAACGGCTCGACACGCATGAGTGTGTTGGTCACGCCGATCAACCCCACAGCCAATACCAGCAGGGGCAACGTCCCCATCCAATATTTGGCCCACAAGACATCGCGCATGGCGAGCGGGCTTGCACGCAAGAGCCACCAGGTCCGTCCTTCGAGACTCAC
>DATFBW010000113.1:0-3778 GCA_035253645.1 Gemmatimonadaceae bacterium
GGCGAAGTCGAAGACCCCGCGACCCTCGAGGAAGAAGTCGCGCTTCTCGGGGAAGAACAGGCTGAACCTCGTTAGGTTCACCTGCTGCTCGTCTATCTCTACCTGTGCGAAGTCAGTGTTCACCGTGACGTCGGCGGTCAGGTTAGGCGTTATGGAGTACCGAGCGTCTCCACCGAACTCACTGCCGAAATCGTTCGAGACCGGAGGCACCTGCAGACGATCCGTCGTCACCCGCGCGACGGCGTACGGCTTGAGCTCCAGGTTGAGCCCCGCGGGCGGAAGGTCGAGATCGACCAGCGTGCCGCCCGCGGAGACGCGGTTCAGTGCTTGTGGCCCGGCGAGACTTTGTGGGACGGGTGTCAGGTATGCCCACTCGTTCTTCCGTCGCACGGAGCGTCGCAACTGGATGCCCCACACCTGGTCGTTGCCCGCGCGATACCGGATCGACTTGAGCGGGATCGCCATCTCGACTGTCCAGCCACCTTCGAATCGGCCGGTCTTCGACGTCCAAACGGGATTCCAGTCGGTGTTGGAGCCGCCTTCGTCCACGACGGAGTAGTCGGCCCTCGCGCCTAACGGGTTCGTGTAAAACGCGAAGCCACTCCGGCGGTCGTAGAACGTATCGAACATCGCGCCGATATGATCGTTATTGCGCAGTCCGCCGGTGTCGCGCCGCAGCTCGTTCGCGATCCAGTCCTCGGGCGGCGCGGAATCCCAGCAGCGGCACGTCAGGTAGATGTTCCGGTCGTCGTAGAGGATCCAGACGTCGCTTCGCTCGGTCATCGGTTCGCCATAGCGCGGCGCCACCTGGATCAAGCCGCCGAAGGGCTTCTCGCGTGCGTAAACATCTTCATCGAGGACGCCGTCCACTCTGAGCGGGGCGCCGAGCTTGATCGCACGGACCGTGGCCTGGCCATCGGCTCGACGCGTGATGACCTCAGGTGGCACTGGTGGGGGCGGGCCGTCGATCGCGCGTGCCTGTGCGCCAGCGGCCCGCGCGACCGTTATGAGCACACCGACAAACGCAATGCGACATCGGCGGTCGAACCTCGTCATTTTGAAACGGTGCAGGAGCAATCGAGGATACCGGCGCCAGACAGCTCCGGAAAATGGCTCGATTGTTGGCCGGTGGGGAGGCGAGGAGCAACGGCCAAGCGCGCTGGCGCGCAATCGACGCCGCAAACTGAGTAGCCGCGAGCATCCTCCTCGTGGCTACTCAGCACGCACGCGCTGACATGGAGCTTACAAGTCGTCGGCGCGTTGGCTCGTTGCTTTGCCGACCGGCGGAAGCAGTCGCGACACGTCGCCGCCGATCTGCTTACCTAACGCTTCCCCATCGCGCACCGCGCGAAGAAAGTGAATGCCGCCGAAAAAGCGCGACATGGCCGCTTCGTGCGCGGCCTGTGAAAAGGTCGTGAAACGACGCGTCACTCCGGGCAGGAAGCGGCTCGAGACTACGAAGCTCGCACTATCCCCTATCGTGTTCTTGAGGACTTCCGCCGCCGCGGCTGACAACGTTGCCGCTGCCGATGGATAGTCCGGAATCGGTGGAATGAGGAACGGCGACGTGTTGGATGTCGGCCAGAGCAGCGGAAGCCACTCCTCGTCGGGTTGCGTGGCGGGATTCGCGTCTTCGTGTGCGCGGCGAATCGCCGTGAACGGCCGCCAGAAACGATAGCGATACTTTGCTTCGAAAACCGCGATCGCCGCGTCGGCCACAGCGAGATACGCGAGCGCGCAAATCCGCGCCGATTCCCAAACGTCGGACCCACGCGCTGCAATCGCGTTCCGCGCGATCTCATTCCAGTTTTCAAACGGCTCGAACCAGAAGAACGCGATCTCTGTTTGATCTTTTGTCCGCAGCGCGCTCGTTAGGCCTCCGAGCGCTTTCATGGAATCCAGATCGCGAGCATATGCCGCGCTCGTCAAGGGATCGGGGCCGTGCAATGTGTACTTCTTGATATCGACCGCGAACGGTCGGAGAGCGCCCCAACCGGGGAACAGCGCAAGCGGACCCATTGGCGCCTTGTCGAAGGGTGGCGTGAATGCGTAGTCACCGGGCTTTCCGGTCGGCACGTATACCGGCTGGGTGATAGAACCTGATTGCGGCGGCCAACGTCCCGCCGGGACACCGTCGGCGGCGCGCCGATCGAGATTGGCTTTGGCGGCTTGGCGGCCCACCATGACACCCTCTTCCTTGCCGGCGTTAGGCAAGGCGCCAAGGGTGGCAGCGTACTCACGCTCCGTGCGCTCCCGCTGGCCAGGGACCAGGGCCAGCAGAACCTCGCGCGCGGCGCTCGCTACGGCGGCATCGATATTCGCGCCGGCGGGTGCCCGCTCGTTGAACGTATACGGCTCGTACCGTCGCTCGATGGCGTTCACGGCGTCGTGGATCGCCGTGTGGAGAATCGCCTGCGCCCGTGAGTCCATGACCGGACCGACCTCGAGCATCATCTCGCTCGCGATCTCGTTCCAATGGATGACGGAATTGACGTTGTGGTCACTGTCTGACGCCTGATGTGAAGCCCCTGCCATGAAGAGTTGGCTGTGGCAGCGTAGGGCGCCGATCAGCACAGCACCGAGTATTGCGTGCCGCCCGATCACGCCGACCGTATTCGCAGTCATACCTTCCTCTCGATTGAGAACATGGCGACAGGTTAGGTCCATGAATCCGTACTCGCATCGGGAGAAAGACGCAGCAGCGCGGTCTCGCCATGTGGGTAATTCTTTGTACGGGCCCGCTGGGTTCGCTCCAGAGCAGGGGTTACGCGAGTATTCGCGCAGTCGTGCCGCGCGGTTATGCGCCCACTCCGTTAGGCGACGCCCACCGCCGCGTTGCCGCGCTGTGGCGCGAAACCGGCTCTAAGGCGTTCCTGCGTTGGAAGCAGGCGCTCGAAGGCGAACTAGACGCAAAGCCACAACCGCATACCAACCGAACACGGTGGCGATGAGAAGACGCTGCCAGAGACCGGTTAAGGAGCGAGAGTCTATTGACGTGGCCAATGCGATCAAGAAGAGCAGACTAGCGGCACTCGCGAGTGCGCTGTACAACCATATCCCTCTCCAGACCGATCTTGTGCGGAATTCCATAGCCCACAAGCCGATGCCCGCAATGGCGGCAACGAAAGCAGCGACCGACACACGGTCGTGGATGGTCCCAGCAAGCGACGTCGGGGGCTGGGGGCATCCCGGATCGCACGGAAAGAAGCCGGCCAATGACATGCCAACACCGAAGAACGCAATGAGACTGCCGGCGAGTATCGAGCGGACGCCTAACGAGAGCTGGCGAATCAGAGCAATGCCAAAGCCGGCAATGAGCGCGCCGGCAGGAATAAAGCCCGCACGGTTCATCAGCGAGGCATCCGTGGTTCCGGTCGCACCAAGCTCACTAATGAATTGATTCAGGTGGCTGTATTCGGGGCGCAGGGCAGCGCACACGATAACGAGCGTCGTAAACACGGCCGGGCCGAGTACACCGCCCAAGGGGAGAATTTGCTGGGCGACCGACTCGCCATCGCGTGTGAAAGGCGCCGCGGAGGTGCGGCCCAAGGACTTGGCGCTGCGAGCGGACATCGTCTTCTCCGTCAAGGAGTGTTGCGGCATAGGTTACCTCCGCGGCCGGGAGCTCCGCATCGGTAGAAAGACGCAGCGACTTTGCTTGCGGGGTGGGTATTTCTGTGCAGGCCCTGCCGTCGCCGGCTCGAGCCGCCACTGCATCGTCAATGTCTGCTGCCGCAGAGAAGAGACACGCCTTCGCTACTTCTATTTTGCCACGGGC
>DATFBW010000114.1:0-2998 GCA_035253645.1 Gemmatimonadaceae bacterium
CCAGGGCTCGATGGACGCAGGGCCTTCGACGGTGACGTAACGCCGGGTGTCGAGCTTGATGACGGTGATTGTCGCTCGGCCTGTCCTTTGGATATTCTTAACCTTTACAGTGTGCGGCCGCGACGCGAACCCGAGCTTACCGTCCAGCAGAGCCGTCGAGACGATGGTCGAGTGGGCCCGGCCCTTCGGCGTGACGCTGATTGCCACAGCCGTGTGATTGTCTTGCAAAAGGGGAAGTGCTTCTTTCCATTCCATTTAATCGTTCCTCCGAATGTTGAACTAGTGTCGGCTCAATCGCAATGAACTCGGCACCTATAACCCCGCTCACGGCGATGAGTCAAGCAGCGCGAGGCTAATGCGAGAGATCGGCGGATCTCACGACTATCATTGAGTGTTTGAAGGCTGTACCGCCAGTCGAGGTTTGACAGCGCAATCGTTCCATATTCTCCACATGGGTCGCCGAGAACACCGCGCACCATCCGGATTGGCCCGATTTTCGCGGGGGAGTAACAATATGGTTTCGCTGAGATGACGAGCCAACCAGACTGTGTTAGGTTATTGTGTTCGATAGAAGGCTTCTGATCCGATAGACGGCCCCCGAAGGTTTGCAATGTCTGCATCAAACTCGATTCGGCATACTGCGATCGACTCTGCCATTACCGCTGTTTGGTCTGGGTCGGCGGCGGTGCGCCTGCGAGAAGCGCAGCGGTTTCTGGAGCAATTCGAGCCAGGTGCGGAGGTGCTGCTTCTCGGCGCATCGCGAGGTTCGGTGGACGACCTGGCTCGCGCGATCTCGCTCGAGAAAGGCGCGTCGTTTGGACTGCATCGACTCTCATTTACGCAGCTTGCGGCCCGGCTGGCCGTCTTGGAGCTGGCTGCTCGCGAACGTACTCCGACCACGATCCTGGGACATGAGGCGGTTGCAACGCGCGCATCGTTCGAGGCAGGCAACGACAACGCGCTCGAATATTTCTCGCCTGTTTCCCATACCCCAGGGTTTCCTAAGGCACTGGCGCGTACCTTGCTGGACTTAAGACTTGCCGCCGTAGGCGGCGGTGATCTGGTCCGGCTGCCACGCAGCGGCGGTGATCTTGCCGCCTTGCTGGATCGCGTTGACATCCTCCTGAACGAGGCCGGCGCCAGCGATCGGGCTTCATTGTTCGAGACCGCCACCAGGGCCCTGAACTCGCCCGTAACCAGCTGGACAACCATGCCGCTGCTGCTGCTCGATGCCCCTTTCGAATCTGAGATCGAAGCGCAGTTTCTCTGGGCGCTCATTCAGCAGTCACCACAGGTGCTGATTACAGTACCTGCGGGCGATGCATCTGCGGCGAGCCAGTTGGAGAAGCGCGGCGTCCGCTTCCAGACCATAGAGGACGCCCAAGAGAGCGATCTGACGCATCTTGCTCGACATCTGTTTTCAAAAGAGCCTCCGCCTGAGAGAACCCGCACGGGTGAACTGGTGTGGTTTTCGGCGCCCGGTGAAGGGCGTGAATGTGTCGAGATCGCGCGCCGAATCCTGAAAGAAGCCGGGCGTAGCGTGCGCTTCGACGAGATGGCGATTGTCATCCGTTCGACCCAGCAGTACGTCGGGCTGCTGGAACATGCTCTTAGCCGGGCCGGAGTTCCTGCGTACTTCGATCGCGGCACCCGCCGTCCCGATCCTACTGGCCGGGCCTTTCTCGCGGTTCTCAGTTGTGCAATCGAGAATTTCTCGGCCAAGCGCTTTGCCGAATATCTTTCGCTTGCCCAGGTGCCATCGTTGGACGATTCCGGCAAGGCGCCGGCCGGCTCCGGTAATTTGACCTGGGTGGCATCCCGCGATGACGTCTTCGGCGTCCTCTCTGAACGCGCGCCAGAAGAGACTGACAACCGGGATAGCGAAGACGACCAGCAGCCCGCCAAAATCGATAGCGACCAGGCTGTGATCGCCGGTACTCTGCGTGCGCCGTGGAAATGGGAAAGTTTGCTGGTTGAATCCGCCGTCATCGGTGGCAGCGATCGCTGGGCGCGACGCCTCAACGGACTGGCGGCGGAGTACGACCTAAAAATTCGTGAGCTCGCCTCGGAGCAGCCGGACTCGCCGCGCATCGCGCGCCTGGAGCGCGAGCGGCAGAATCTGGCGCACCTACGCGGATTCGTCTTGCCGCTCATCGAAGCGATGTCCGCGTGGCCAAAAGACGCCACCTGGGGCGATTGGCTTGAGCGGCTCGAAGCATTTGCGCCCCAGGTACTCAGACGCCCCGAGTTCGTGCTGCGCGTGCTGGCCGATCTGCGTCCCATGGCTGCGGTCGGACCGGTGACCCTAGCCGAAGTGCGCGATGTGCTCGCCGATCGCCTGGCAGCGCTAGAAGTGGAGCCACCCGCGCATCGTTATGGCCGGGTGTTCGTCTGCAGTCCGGATCAGGTTCGCGGCCGTGCTTTCCGCGTAGCATTCGTGCCGGGCCTGGCCGAGCGACTCTTTCCGCAAAAACTCCATGAAGATCCACTGCTGTTGGACGATCTGCGGCGTGAGATTGCCGCCGACCTAGCACTGCAAGACGACCGGGCCGAGCATGAACGGCTTTTGCTCCGGCTCGCAGTCGGCGCTGCGACAGAACGGTTGTGTGTCTCGTTCCCGCGCATTGAAACGGCGGAGGCGCGCGCGAGAGTGCCGTCGTTCTACGCGCTTGAACTCATGCGTGCGGTTACCGGACGAATCCCCGATCATCGGCAGCTCGAGCTGGAAGCCTCGGAAGAAGCTAATGCGAGCCTTGCGTGGCCGGCGCCGGCGCGACCGGAAGACGCCATCGACGACTTCGAGCACGATCTCTCGGTGCTGCGCCTTTTGATGCGCAGCGAAGGGGACGTTAAAGGCCAGGCTCATTATATGCTCCGGCTGAACGATTGCGTTCGGCGGTCGGCGAGCGAGCGCTGGGCGCGGGCACGGCAGCCATGGTCGCCCTATGACGGGCTCGTCCGGGTCACAGAGGCTACGCGCCCGTTTCTCCAGTCGCAG
>DATFBW010000115.1:0-7247 GCA_035253645.1 Gemmatimonadaceae bacterium
CGGTCCCCGGCGACCGGCGCGTCAAGCTCGTCGGGTTGACGGCTCGCGGCGCCAAAGCACGCCAGGCGATCATGGAAGCGATGCACGAGCCACCCATCGAGGTATTGGCGCTCGATCGCGAGGACCTGGCTGCGCTGGCAAAGATTCTTGCCAAAATCCCGCTGCTGGCGGAGCCCATATCGCTTGCCAGTTCCCTCCCTGCTCCCGTCGCGGCGGCTAATCCGGCCAAACGCCCTTCGCCTCGCCGCTCTCGCCGCCCCGCGCAGCGGTCCTAGATCGACCGGGTTGCGTCGGCTTCGAGGTCGGCGAGCAGCAATGCCAGGTTCGTGCGATCAATGTTGGATGTCCGTTGTGAAAACCTGCTCGAGGATCGCGCTCAGCCGCTTCGCGCTGCTCTTATCCGGGTCCAGTTGTGGATCGTAAATCGTGAGCTCGAGGCCCAGCGCTGACGGATGCCTGACGAGCGACCGCACGAGGATTGTCAGCTGTTCGGCACTCAGGCCACCCGGCTCTGGTGAATCCACGGCGGGTACAACCGAAGGATCGAGCACATCGGCGTCCACGTGGATCCAGAATCCCTCGAGTCCCGCTCGCGTGAGGTGAGCGATAGCCGCCGCAGCGACATCAGTCACGCCGCGCTGGGCTATGACCGACTGATTGAAGTCTGAAATGCCAAGCTCACGTAACGCGTCCTGCCCATAGATCGGTCCGTCGGCATCGTCGCGGCGGCCAATTACAATGAGATCGTCGAGGCGCACCAGCGGCTCAGCCCCAGCGAGGCGCGCGAGGATGGAATCGCCTCGGCCGGCTGCGAGTGCGAGACACATGCTCGCAACAGAGCCTGTCCGCGAGACGTCCGGTGTCGCAAAGTCGGCGTGCGCGTCGATGTAGGCGAGGCCGACGCGGCGATGCCGCTGCCGCACACCGAGGAGGCAGCCGAGGACGATGCTGCAGTCGCCGCCTAACGTGACGACGAACGCATCGTCCGTAAGCGCCGCGGCCACGCGCTGGGCGAGCGTCCGCGAGTAGGCGGCGACGGCGGCTTCGTTGCGCGGCCGCCCTGCTGGCCGCGCGAAATCTGTATATGGGGGCGCGCTGACGTCGCCAAGGTCTCGCGCATGCAGCCGCGCCACGAGACCCTGTTCACGCAGCGCGTTAGGCGCCAGGTCCAGTCGGCGTTGCGTGCCGTCGTCGTAGGGCCGGATGCCGATACTGCTCGCCGCGCCGAGTACCGTGACAGCAGATCCATGCATGGGTTTTTTTTCCTGGTTATCACCGTCAATCGTGGTTAAGACGGTGATGGAAAAATTCATACCTGTCAAGGGTCGATTGCTGGTAAAAGGGATACTCGGCTGTTATCTTGTGGCATGCCGCAAGGATTTCAACTCGTCGGCGGCCACCCGGCGCTCGATTTTCTCAACACGGTCCACGACTGGACGGTGGAGAAGCCCCGCGACCACCTCGAGTCGTACAGCGACACCCTCCGCTTCGGCGTCGCGACAAAAACGCTGAGCGCCCGCGAGTCGCGCCGTTTGTCGGTAGCGCCGGCGGGGCCCAACGAGCTGCGACGCCTCCGTACGCTGCGCTCACGCCTGGAGCGCGTCTTCCGCGCGGCGCTGGTCGCGCGGCCGATGCCGGCTGACCTGGAGGCGCTGGCGCGTGATGGAGCCGAGGCGGCGCGCAATGCGAAGCTGCAGGTGACCCAGCGGCGTATCGTGCGCGAGATCCCGCCAACCGAGGCCGGAGCAGCCACGTTGCGCTTCCGGCTCGTCGACGCGGCGATCGCTCTTCTCACATCGCCGCACATAGCCCTGCTCAAAACATGTCCGTCGTGCGGCTGGTTTTTCCTCGATACGAGCAAGAATCGCTCACGCCGGTGGTGCAGCATGGCCATGTGCGGCAGCAATGCCAAGTCGCGACGCTATTATTGGCGTACGAAGCGGAAGAAAAAACGCTAGACGAGGAGGCCGCCGTGACACGCTTCGTCGTTGTGCTGCTCTCGTTATGCATTCTGCCGGCGCATGCGACCGGGCAGCGCGTGCTGAATGTCGGAGATGCGACGCTGCGGTACGATGTTGCCGGCGAGGGAGCCGCTGTTGTTTTCATCCACGGCTGGGCGCAGAGCCTCGAGATCTGGGAAGAGCAAGCACGCGCCTTCACACCTGCCTACCGAGTGGTGCGGTACGACCGGCGAGGCTTCGGTCAGGCGGCCGGCCATGCCGACGCCTCAGCGGACCCTGCCGATTTGCGAGCGCTGCTCGACACCCTTGGAATTCGCGCGGCACATATCGTCGGACTATCCGCCGGCGCGACCGTGGCACTGGACTTCGCGGCGGCATTTCCAGATCGCGTGCGTGGGCTCGTCCTGTACGGCATGCCGCCGGTTCAGGGCTATCCATCGATGCCTCACATGCGGCCCCGCGACATATTCGGCGACATCGCGCGCCGGTACGGCATGGACTCGGTGCGCCGCATGATCCTGGCCTCGCCGCTTGTGTGGGTACCCACCGGCCGACAGGACTTGCGCGACGCAATGCGCGCGGCCGTGTCGGCGTACGGAGGACGCGATCTGCTCGATCCGCAACCCGAATCGGGCCGCGTTCCCCACGTACAGTGGGATCAGTTACGCGACATCAGAGTGCCCACGCTCATCGTGAACGGCGATCATGATCTCCCGGAGTTCCTGGTGTTCGCCGAAGCGGCGCGCAAGCAGATACCTAACGCGCGCCAGGTCATCATCCAGGATGGCGGGCACGGCGCGCACTTTGCGCAGCCCCAGCAGTTCAACAAAGCGCTGCGGGACTTCTTTGCGAGCCTGAGCCGCTGACCGCTGCTCGTTCGCTGGGCCTGGTGTCGTTAGGCCGGCTCTCCGAATACCGATCTCGTACAGAGCTTCGAGTGCGCCGAAACGCTGCTGGAGATCGGGGAGTGCGCATTCCCGGAACGATGCATGACTGCCTAACGAACGATAACAGGCCGCCGGACGAGGAGCACGCCGTTCCCCGCCGTCACATCGATGTGCAGATTGCCGGCATCAGTCGGAGTGAACTCGAAATCGTATGTCTCGCCGTTTCCCATCTGCTGCGCCGAAGGCCGCACGACAGCCAGATCGCTCGGGAGTGGCATCCCATCCTTCGCCAATGCGCGCCACGTCAACACCGTCGAATCGCGCATGATTTTCATGATCATGCTCGGTCGGAATGTGTGGACGTTGATCCAGCGCAGGCGATAACGCGTCCCAACCCGCATCTCCAGCGGCCCGGGTGTGGCGGTACCGTTCAGGAACACCACGTTATTCTGCGCAACACGTCGAGGCGTGGTGACCAGCATAACGAGGTCTGTCGCCGCATCGTGCGTCGCCGGATCGTCGACAACGACCAATGCCCCGGCAAGGCCTGCGCGCTGCTGTCGTACTTCGTCCACGTGCGTGTGATAGATGAACGTGCCGGACCGCGGTGGTGTGAAGCGTGCCTCGAATGAATCACGCGGGGCGATGGGCGGCGAGATTTTGCCTGGAGCGCCGGAGAAACCTGCGACGCCATCGAAGTAACTCTCCAGCTCGATGCCGTGCCAATGCACGGCTGTCGGTTCCGAAATCTCATTGACAACAGTGATGCTTACGGGCTGGCCACGCTTGAGCACGATGGTCGGCCCCGGGAGATAAGACCCAGCCGTCGGTGTGCTCACGCTGCCTTCGTGCAAGGTGTAACCGTAGGCCGGTTCTGTCTCGCTATGACCCGAGTCAACGCGAGCAACCAGGCGTAGCTTGCGTCGCGCGCCTGACGGTTCCGCGGGATCGATGCTGCGACCCGTGACATGAACACCCATCACCGGTCCGCCCATCATCTCGAGGGCGTGATTGCCGTTGTGGTTAGGCGGTGCAACGGATGCGCCGTCACTCAGCGGTCTGTTGGGGGTGATATGCACGTTATCGTGGCAATGGAATACCCAGTTCCCTGGACGGGTCGGTACCCACGTCAGCGAAAACGAACGGCCAGGGGTGAGACGTTCAGTCACGACGAGACGCGGCGAAGCCGTCGCGCTGAATACGGTGTCCACCCGCTCGTTGCCGCGGCTGTCGACCTTGAAGTAGAAGCCGTGCAGGTGCATCGGATGAACCGCTGCACCCGCGTTGATCACTCGCATGCGAACCGTATCACCTACCACGTACGAGAGCCGTTCCGTGTGCGGCCACGCCTTGCCGTTCATCACGATGCGGACGCGTCTGGGCAGTCCGGCCTGTGGGAGCGCCGAATCGGCCCACAAGCTCATGACGATGACGCGCTCGGATCGCGAGGGCGCCCCGCGTGGCTCGACAACGATGGCGCCGGACAGCTGCGTGCTGGGGCCGCGGCGCCGCACCAGACTGGAATCCTCGTTAGGTGCAGCCCAGTAGTAGTATGTCCCAGGAACGCCCGCAGTGAAACGCACCTCACGAGTCTCGTTGGGTTTCACCTGGATCGTGTCCGAGGTGGCCCGCCCTGCACCTCTTTCGTAAAGGCCATGAACGGTGAGCGTTGAGTCCACGCCCAGAGCGTTGCGTATGAACGCGTGGATCTCAGTCCCTTCTTTAACGCGGATCAGAGGGCCGGGGACCTGTGGAGGCTTCCCCTGCTCGCCAAAAGCGTAGACAATGACGCCCGGGTCGGTGTCGCGGTCCGGATGCCACTCGCCCGCACGGGCCTCGAGACGGATCGTTAGGACCCCGTCTTTCAACGTACCCGCAGCTTTGCGATTGTCATTGATACTGACCTGTTCAGGTGCCCAGGGCCGCGTGAAGCTCGAGGGGCGCGCGACGAGGCCGAGGGATACGATGGCCAGGGTGCTGAGACGCGAGCGGAGAATGAGGGGGGAGTTCGACATCGCGGTGATCTCCGGGAGGGGATCCGGGTGATTAGAGCGCCGTCACCGGCCAGCAAGTATACTGCGCTTCGCATGGCGCCACAGCGTCACCACGGAGGAAATAGAGGTACCGGCATGTCACGAATCGATCCAATTGACCACGCAGACGCGTCGCCGGCGGCACGATCCGCGTTCGAGGAGCACGAGCGGCACCATGGCCGCATGACGAACATGAAGCGCACACTTCTGCATTCGCTCCCAGCGTTTCACGCGCTAATGGAGTGGTACACCCTGCGTGATACAGTACGTCCTTTTCTGAGAGATCGGGCCACGACGATCTTTTCACACGCGATTTCGGCCGAAACGGACTGTTTGATTTGCTCGACCTTCTTTCGGCGGATTCTTATCGACGCGGGCGAAGACCCCGAAGCTCTCGCGCTCGATGAGCGTGAACACCTGCTGGTGGACTTTGGCCGGCAACTGGCCAGGGATCCCAAGCAGGTGGACGACGCATTGTTCACCCGCCTAACACAATCCTTCTCCGACAGTGAGATCGTCGCGTTGACGGCGTTCGGCTGCATCATGCTCGCGACGAACATTTTCAACGACGCGCTGCGCGTCGAGCTGGATGGATATTTGGAGCCTTACCGCGCCGCTGCAAAGGAGGCCTGAAATGCGCGTAGCCACGCTGGTCGTTTTTGTACTGGTTGGCGTCTTGGTCGGCTGGCTGACGCGATCCCTCGGCATGAGTGCTCTGGCTGGATACGGATTGGCGGTCGCGTGCGCCCTCGTGGTGGCGTGGATCGTCGAGCGCTACCTGCTCCCGCGGCGGCGACGCACGGGCGTGTGACAGCCTAACGAACTTCAATATGGGTGAATTCGAAGGACGGGTGGCGTTCATTACCGGGGCGGCGCATGGCCAGGGTCGTGCCACGGCGCTGGCGCTCGCGAAGGAAGGCGCCCGCATTGCTGCGTACGACGTCGCCAAGCCGCTCAGCTACCCAGGTTATCCGCTGGGCACACCTAACGAGCTGGCGACCTTGGCGCGCGCCTGCCGCGAGCTGGGCTCCGAGTGTCTCACATTGCCCGGTGACGTGCGCGATGCCGAGGCGATTGACCGCGCGGTGAGCGCCACAATCGGACAGTTCGGGCGGATCGACATCCTGTTCAACAATGCAGGCATCTGCGCGTACGGGTTGTCGCACGAGCTCACGGAAGACGAATGGGATGCGATGCTCGACATCAACCTCAAGGGGAGCTGGCTCGTGGGGCGTCGTGTGATTCCCGTCATGATCGCGCAGCGTGCCGGCTGCATCATCAACAACGCGTCGATCGCGAGCTTCCGCGGGATGAACCGCCTGAGTCACTACGCGGCGTCGAAGTGGGGGTTAGTCGGCCTAACGAAGTCGTGGGCGATCGAGTTGGCGCCGCACAACATCCGCGTGAATTCGATTCACCCCACGGGCGTCAATACACCGATGAACGACGGCCTCGCATCCCTCGAGGGCCTAACGCCAAAAGAAGTCGCGGAGCGCTCGGCCGGCAACCTGTTGCCTGTACCATGGATCGAGCCTGAGGACGTCGCGAACGCAGTCGTGTTCCTGGCTTCGGATCGGGCGCGCTATGTCACAGGCTCGACGTTCGTGATCGACGCTGGACTCCTGACGCGATAAACGTCAACTGCAAATACCATCCGGATTTTCCGGATTATACGGATGCGTCGGATTCGTGAGTGCCGCTCTATTGAAGAAACGATAGAACTTGGGGAGCGGCCCGAAATGCAAAAGCAAACCAACGGTTAAGCACGAAGCGCGTAGGTAGCTGTACACTTGCCGCGCGGAGCCCTTTTGCAGTTCCTGAGTCGACTTCGTTTCGATTAGTAACTTGTTATCCACGACCACATCGGCACGCGGTACACCGACGACGTGACCACCGTAAGTAACTTGAAAACTGACCTCTCGCATCACAGTGTGTCCTCGAGCGCTAACCTCATACGCGAGCGCGTTGGCATAGATCGATTCGTAAAATCCGTACCCGAGTGCATTGTAGGTGTCGAAGAATGCACCAATTACTGAATGCGTCAGTCGCGCCTCGATGAGTTCATTTCGAGCCATACTGTACGCTGCGCGCCGCAACGCTGTCCCGCGTACCATTTTTTCGCATAAGATGCCAAAAGATCTGTTCTCGACGTCGCGCTATCCATGTTATCGGCATCATCCGTAGTATCCGGATGGTAGTTCCTTTGAACTTGTTCGACTCGTGTCGCGTTCATGCCTGCGATCAATGTGCACGGTCGCGATAGGCGTTAGGTGGACCACGCGACCTCGGACGACGAGCATACGATCAACGCCGCTTACGGGACATGACTGATCCGCAGCAAGAAGCAGCGATCGTTGACGTATGGC
>DATFBW010000116.1:0-4247 GCA_035253645.1 Gemmatimonadaceae bacterium
GTACTGGCGGGCCGCAATATCATCGTGACGGCCCGCTTCAGGTTGTGAGCCTAACGATTAGAACGTGACGTCGAACTTGACGACAGCTCCCTTCGATGAGGGGTAGACACTCACGCGGCGCGGGAGGGAAATTGGAACCCAGTTCTCCGTGGAGAATCGCGAACCCACGAATGCGCCGATCCCCGCGCCTATCGCTCCGCCGACCAGGCCAGTCGTTACGCGCTTGAATTTCCTGCTGGTGTCCGATGGCTGAAACGTGGCAGCGGAGAGGATGCCAATCAGAAAACCGGCTCCTCCGCCAAGGACAGCACCCTGAAGGATGTACGGCGTGTGGTTCCTCTTCATCCCCGCGCTCAGGTGCAACGAACCGATATCAGCGTATGGGATCGACCAGAGCCCTTGACCAGCACGGTCCTCGACGAGAACAACCGTGTCGCCACGCATCTCCAGATAGTTCGCTACCAACGGTCCAACGAGTGAGGGCGCTGTGACTCGGACGCGTGCGCCAGGTGGAACTGGAAGTGCGTTGCGATTCGGTTGTGATTGTGCCCCAAGCGCAGTCGAAAAAACTGCGATCGAGAGGACGAACACGGCACGACAAGAGGTGCGCACCAATCCTGCTCCCAAGTGAATGGAGACCGGCGTGAAGTATAGCTGGGCACGGCGACGTTCAACGTGCAGGACGATGATTAACGCGATAAGTTGCCGTGGCCGCAACATTTCCACGTAGCGTACAACCCGCCTCGCGCACGTGACATGACACCGTCTACCGGAACTGCCCCTTCCCCTTCGAGCGTGCAACCGTCCCGGCCCGAGCCCAGCGCGGCGATGACCGGTGATCGCGGACCGCGGACATCATCTCTCGCGAGATCGATGCAGGGCTCCGAGATCTTGCGCATCGCCGCCGAAATTCGGGCGCGGATCGCCGCGGGAGAGCAGATCTGCAATCTGACGGTTGGGGATTTCGATCCGAAACAGTTTCCCATACCGGCCTTTCTGGAAGAGCAAATCACACTCGCCCTTCAACGGCGTGAGACGAACTACCCTCCCTCGCCTGGCCTACCCGTGCTGAGAGCCGCAGTCGCGGCCTGGTACGCATCCGACTTGGGCATCGAGTACCCCCAGGAGTCAGTGCTCGTCACCTCGGGGTCACGTCCGGCGATTTACGGCGCATTCGCGACGCTGGTCGATCCAGGAGACCGTGTTGTGTTCGGCGTCCCGTCGTGGAATTCGAATTACTACTGCCAGCTCAGCCGCGCGACCCCGGTCAGCATCCCGTGTGATTCTACTGCAGCATTTCTTCCCAGCGCGGAGCAGTTGAAAGACGCTGTGCGTGGCGCGCGCCTCCTGGTCCTCAATTCGCCGCTCAATCCGTGCGGGACTGCTTTCGACGCAGCCGCGTTAGGCGCGATCTGCGATGTCGTGCTCCAGGAGAATGCGAGACGCGGCGCCGGGGAACGCCCACTGTATCTGCTGTACGACCAGGTATACTGGCGGTTGACCTTCGGTGACACGAAACATGTCCATCCGCTGGGCCTGCGTCCGGACATGCGCCCTTACACGTTGTATGTCGACGGGATTTCCAAGGCCTTCGCTGCCACAGGCGTCCGCGTGGGCTGGATCGTGGGACCTAACGACATCATCAACTCGGCGAACGATTTTCTGGGGCACGTGGGGACGTGGGCGCCGCGTGCGGAGCAGATCGCGTCGGCAGAATTGTTAGGCAGGCCGGACATCATTGCGGCCTATCATCAGGACTTCATCGCCGGCCTGCGGCAGCGGCTGGAAACGCTCTACGAGGGGATTTCGGCGCTCAGGACCGAGGGGCATCCAGTGGACGCCGTAGCGCCGATGGGGGCGATGTACCTGAGCGCCCGGTTTGCGCTTCATGGCCGGAAGGCGGACGGAGAAACGCTCCGGACAAACGACGACGTCCGACGCTGGCTTTTGTCCCAGTGCGGGCTGGCCGTAGTCCCATTCCAGGCGTTCGGCTCCACCGATGAGACGGGGTGGTTCCGACTGTCTGTGGGTGCGGCGTCGCTGAACGACATTGGCGTCGCCCTCCCTCGTATCCGCGAGGCCCTGGCCAGACTGAGCTAGATCCGTCTGAGTTGACGGCCGGAGCTCGTACGTATATCCTTCTATCCAGATATAAGGATATATGGCCCACACTCCTGTCCTTGAAAGCCTCCCCGCGCTTGTCGATCCGACACGTGCGAGGCTGCTGCATGTTGTTGCGCAGCATGAGCTTACGGTCGGTGAACTGTGTGCGGTCGTGCAGCTCCCTCAATCCACAGTCAGCAGGCACCTTCGAACGTTAAGCGATGAGGGGTGGGTGGTTACGAGGGCCGAGGGGACGAGCCGGTATTACCGGATGAACCCGGATTTGGGCGATGGGCTCCGTCAACTCTGGGATCTGGTTGCGGCAGACTTGGCGCAGGGCTCCGAGGCGCAAACAGATTTGGACCGGGCGCGCTCGGTTATCGCGAAACGGCGAGCTCGGTCGAGCGCATTCTTCGCGAGCGCGGCCGGCGACTGGGAGCAGATTCGTCATGCCGTATTTGGAGAACGCGCATCGCTCATTGGTCTCGTCGGTTTGATCGACGACACCTGGACGATCGGCGATCTCGGTTGCGGAACCGGACACCTAACGCGACTGCTGGCGCCGTTTGTGAAACGCGTGATTGGCGTCGATGCGTCCGCCGAAATGCTGGATGTAGCGCGCGCGCAAACAGCGGACATGCCGAACGTCGAGCTTCGCAGCGGGGATCTCGAGCATCTGCCGCTCGAGAGTAGCTCCCTCGATGCAGCCGTGCTGGCGCTCGTCCTGCATAACGTGGCGGATCCGGAAGCGGTTTTGCGGGAGGCCGTCCGCGTAGTGCGCGATGGTGGTCGGCTGCTCGTGCTGGATATGACGCCACACGACAAGGACGAGCTGCGTCAGCGGCTCGGTCATGTGTGGCATGGGTTTTCGGCAGATCAAGTCACGCGATGGTTCGAGCACGCCAGCTGCAAGAGCGCGCGTTACATCGTTCTGCCGCAGGATGCAAATACAGAAGGGCCGTCGTTGTTTGCGGCAACCGCGATAAAAAAAAGCGAACAGTCCTTAGTCCTTAGCTCTTAGGGTCCCTAATGTCGACAACTGCCCGTCCAACTCACGATTCCACAGCGCTCGATCGTCCTGCCTTCAAGGTCAAGGACCTGTCCCTCGCCGAATGGGGGCGCAACGAGATCCGGCTAGCCGAGCATGAAATGCCCGGGCTAATGGCGGTACGCCAGGAATACGCCGCAGCGCGTCCCTTGGCCGGTGCCAGGATCATGGGCTCGCTCCATATGACGGTGCAAACCGCGGTTTTGATCGAGACGCTTACCGCGTTAGGCGCCGACGTGCGCTGGGTTTCTTGTAACATCTTTTCGACGCAGGATCACGCAGCCGCCGCGGTTGCCGTGGGCCCGGATGGAACGCCTGACGATCCTCGGGGCATCGCGGTTTTCGCGTGGAAGGGAGAAACGCTCGAGGAGTATTGGTGGTGCACGGAGCAGGCGCTCATGTGGCCCGATGGGAGCGGCCCCAACCTTCTGCTCGATGACGGCGGCGATGCCACCCTCCTCGTGCACAAGGGTGCCGAGTTCGAGGCGTTAGGCAAGGTGCCGGCGTTCGATCCTGCGAACGATCCCGAGGAATGGGGAGTCATCCTCGACCTTCTGCGCGCAGAACAGGCTGCGCGCCCTGGACGCTGGACGAAAGTGAGTGCCGAGATCCGCGGGGTCTCCGAAGAAACAACCACGGGTGTGCATCGCCTCTATGAGATGATGCATAACGGGACACTGCGCTTCCCGGCGATCAACGTGAACGATTCGGTGACCAAGTCGAAGTTCGACAACATTTATGGTTGCCGTCACTCCGTCATCGACGGGCTCAATCGCGCGACAGACGTGATGCTGAGCGGAAAGGTTGCGGTCGTGTGCGGGTATGGCGAGGTAGGGAAGGGTTGCGCACAAGCGTTGCGCGGGCAGGGCGCGAGAGTCGTCGTAACCGAGATCGACCCGATCTGCGCACTGCAAGCCGCGATGGAAGGCTACGAGGTCAACACGATAGACAATGTCGTGGAAACCGCGGACATATTCATCACAGCTACCGGCAACAAGGATGTGATCACGGTGGATCACATGGCGCGGATGAAGAATAAGGCGATCGTTGGCAACATCGGCCACTTCGACAACGAGATCGATATGGCCGGACTCAA
>DATFBW010000117.1:0-5859 GCA_035253645.1 Gemmatimonadaceae bacterium
AGCGGCAGTCGAACCCGCTTGTCACCACGCAACCAAGCTGCCGCGGCTAGCTGTTCGTTAGGCAGGTAAAAGGGGCGGTCCTTGCGGACCGCCCCTTTTAGTTCATGGCAGCTGATCCTGCGCCGTCTGCGCTTCGCGATCCACCGCTTCCTGCCTCCGCCGTGCCTCGGCCCAGTCCACACTTGGGGCGACTTCTTGATCGCTCAAGCCGAGGGCCCAGGCCGCGCGCTCGACGACGGGAGCGCCTAACGCTTGTGGAAGTGCCTGGCCGAAGCTCAGCTCGATGCGGCGGCAAATACGTTCTTCGCGCGCAGAATCGCGCGCCACGCGCGGCACCTCGCGTGCTTCGATCCGCGCGTGCATCCCCTCGTGCAAAATGGACGCTGCCACTGGTGCCGCAGTGATGTCGCGGCGGGCGAGGAACGTGAGCTCGGTGATGATCGCGCGGTCGGTGGGGTCGAACGCGCCGCGACTCGGGAAGCGCACGATGCGGAACTGGCGCACGTCGCGTCTCAGGTGGCGCAGCCGCCAGGGCTGGTACTGCTCGATCAGGTCAATTGCCTCGCGGAAGCGTGCGAGGACGTCAGGCGTCGCAATGTCGGGGCGCGTATTGTCGACCACGACCGGCAAGCCACGGATTACGAAGGTCTCAGTGATTGCTTTGACCTCTGCCTTGGACCTTTGACCAGTTCTTAGGTGCGAACGGGGGGACTCGAACCCCCATGGGTTTCCCCGCTGGATCCTAAGTCCAGTGCGTCTGCCAATTCCGCCACATTCGCGTTCGCTTAGGGCTCTATGATAACACCACAGGCTCCCGTATAGCCCGCTCGGACGCCTCCGGGCCGCCCCGGACAGAGGTTGGTGGCATCGCCTTGACAGACATCAAAACAGGCTTTAGATAACCAACTAGTTAGATAACTATGTGGTAAGATACAGGAGCATATCGATGTCGTCCCACTCTGCTCACCGCCGTCTCGGACGTAGCGCCCTCGCCATCTTCGCAGGCCTCTTGGCCGGCGCCGCCCTATCCCTGGGCACCGACCAGGTCCTGCACGTCCTGGCCGTTTATCCGCCTTGGGGCGAGCCCATGTTCGATCCGGCATTGAACGCACTTGCCCTCGCTTACCGGTGCGTGTACAGCGTGCTCGCCAGCTACATCGCGGCGCGGCTCGCGCCGAGTGCCCCTATGCTCTACGCACTGTCGTTAGGCGCCCTCAATTTCGTCGTGAGCGCGGCCGGTGCGTTCGTTACGATCACCAAATACGACCTGGGACCGGACTGGTATCCTGTAGCACTTGCTCTATCTGCTCTCCCGTGCGCCTGGCTGGGCGGGGCGTTGTATCGCGTGCGCAACTTCGCGGTCGGTCAGCCGAGCGTCACTCGTTAGGCAGGGCGCTACCATGGCCACGGATTCCTTGAGCGCTGCGTTCGCGGCCCTGGCCGATCCGACGCGTCGCGCGATCCTCGCGCGGCTCGCGACGGGTCCGGCTACGGTCAAAGAACTCTCCGCGCCGTTCCCAATGAGCGGACCGGCCATCTCCAAACACCTGCGGGTGTTGGAGCGCGCCGGTCTCATCGCACAGGGACGCGAAGCGCAATGGCGCCCTCGTACGCTCGAACCACAGCCGCTCAAAGAAGTCGCCGACTGGGCAGAGAAGCATCGCAAGATCTGGGAAAAGAACTTTCAGCGATTGGACGATTACCTCGAACAGCTCAAAGGAGAGGAACGCGCATGATGACGAAGCCTGCACCCGTGACATATACGACGCCTTCGGATCGCGAAGTCGTTATCACACGCGAGGTCAACGCACCACGCCGCCTGGTGTGGGAGGCATGGACCAATCCAAAACACGTACCGAATTGGTTGACAGGTCCCGAGGGTTGGACGATGCCGGTATGTGAGATGGATCTGCGCGTGGGAGGCAGATGGCGCTTCGTCTGGCGCAATCCCGACGGTGGTGAGATGGCGATGACCGGCGTCTACACCGAAATCGTTCCTCCCGAGATTCTCGCGAACACGGAGCGTTGGGGGCCCGAATGGCCCGAAACGCAGAACACCGTTAGGCTCGTCGAGAAGAACGGGAAGACGACCATCACCATCACTATCCTCTACGAGTCCAAACAAGCGCGCGACGCCGCGCTCCAGACGGGTATGAAGGATGGGATGGATCGGACGTTCGAACGGCTGGATGAGTATTTGTCGGGAATGCAGGGCTAAGCTCGGAGCTCGGAGCTCTGAGTGTAGGTGGAAAGAAATCGGCCGGCATCCTGCGATGCCGGCCGAATCGTTAGAGCTCCGAGCTTCCGAGCTCCGAGCTATCTCCCACCAAGCTCCACATCGACCACCCGCGTTCCCCGCGCGCGGACGTTGTAAACCAGGAGGCTCAGCACATCACCCGGACGGAGACGTTGGATTACCTCGCTCAGGTCATCCACCGTCCTGATGCTCTTGCGCGGCCCAGGATACAGCACCGCTTCGATGATGTCATACTGACTGAATGCACCACGACCCGTCCCGGTAACAGAGACGTCCTTCACCCGCAGTCCGCGATGCTCGTTAGGCACCTCGTACTCACGAGCCCACGTGTCTGTGATCGGTTCGACGGTAATGCCGAGCCGGTCGTAGATGACTCCTTCGCGCGGACTCGTTGCCTCGGCCTCACGAGCCACCTGCTGCGTGGGGCTCGGCGCTTCGGCGAGTCGTACCTGCACCGTCTTGCGCTCCCCATTCCGTACGATCTCGAGCGAGACCGTCTGGCCGGGCTCGAAGTTGCGGATGATGCGCTGCAACGTAGCCACGTGATCCGCCTTCTTGCCGTCGGCGCTCACGATGACGTCACCAAGCTCGATGCCAGCACGGCGCGCGGGGCTGTCGACGTTCTCCGGGAAGTTCGTCACGAGTACGCCGGAGATTTCCGGAAGCTTTGCGCGTCGGGCCGTCGCCGCGTTCACCTCACCGATTTGCACGCCGAGGACAGCACGACGAACACGGCCATGTTTGAGGATGTCATCCATCACCGTCTTCGCGAGCGTGATCGGAATCGCGAAGCCGTAGCCGGAATAAAGACCCGTGTTGCTCGCGATGGCGGCGTTGATACCAATCACCTCACCGCGGATGTTCACGAGCGGACCGCCGGAATTGCCGGGATTGATCGCGGCATCGGTCTGAATCATGTCGGTGATGCCGTAACCGTCGGCACCACTGATGCCAGGCAGGTCGAGAGAGCCGCGCCCTTTCGCGGACACGATCCCTGCCGTCACGGTGAAGTCGAGGCCCAGCGGGTTGCCGATCGCCAGGACCCATTCGCCGATACGCACGTTGGCGTCGTTGCCTAACGGGGCGACGGGAAGGTTGCCACCCTCGATCTTGAGAACCGCAACGTCAGTGGTCGGGTCACGGCCCACGACTTTGGCGGTGAAAGACCGCCTGTCGGTCAGCGTCACATTGACCTGATCGAACTCCGCGACGACGTGGTTGTTCGTGAGGATGTAGCCATCGCGCGAAACGATGAAGCCCGACCCGCTCGCCTGGTTAGGCTGCTGGCGTTGCCGTGGATCGCCGAATTGCTCGAAGAACTCCTCGAAGCCCCGGGGAACGCCGCGCGGTGTTTCACGCTGCCCCTGCGCTCGGCGATTTTCGCGTAAAGCTTCAATGGATACGACCGCGGGCGTTAGGCGCTCGGCCAGATCGACGAAGCTGCCGTTCAGGGCAGCGACGGAGGCCGGCGGCGCGGAGGCCGGGATCGTTGCGACTTGTGCGGACGCTCCGGTACGGCTTTGTGCGTAGCCGAAGCGCGTAAGGTCCAGGCCGGACGCGAAGACAAGGCCGCACAGAAAGGCGCCGATTGTCGCCCCGACCAACTTGGTACGAGTACTCAAGGCCGACATTGTTCCATCACTCTTTTGTTGTGGTAAGGAATTTACACCCCTCAACCCCAATGAGTTCGTCGTTGGAGTGGGAGACACCCTCATAAGTCACGACTGCGATAGTGCAGCGTTTCCCCACACCTCAAACCCTAGGGGTTGGGGGTTGGGGGGTTAGGGGTTAGCCCAGCGCGACGTTTCGTCGAACGGGGGATAACCCCCAACCCCTAACCCCAACCCCTAGGTGTTAGGTTTTCTTCGTCTCATCCACGATCTCGTAGTCAGCTTCGACTACGTCTTCCTGCTTGGGCGCGCCGCTTTCCGGCGAACCGGAGTCCGCGGCTGCACCTGACGGCTCGCCTTGGGGTGTTTCACTCGCGGCGCCCTGCTGCTGCGAATAAAGAGACCGTCCAGCTTCCTGATACGCATTCGAGAGCTCTTCCATCGCCGCCCGCACCTCACCCATGTCCTCGCCGCGGTGCGCTTTGCGGGCGCGTTCGACGGCGCTCTCGAGACGCGTCTTGAGGTCGGGTGACAAACGGTCCGACCATTCCTTGGCGTTTTTCTCGACTTCATACGCCAAGGAATCGAGCCGGTTGCGCGCGTCGATCTCCTCGCGGCGCTTCTTGTCTTCCGCAGCGTTGCGCTCGGCGTCTTTGACCATGCGATCGACTTCGGAATCGGATAGCCCACTCGATGCTTCGATGCGGATTTTCTGCTCTTTGTTCGTCGCTTTGTCTTTCGCCGTCACGTGCAGGATACCGTTTGCATCGATGTCGAAGGTGACTTCGACCTGCGGCAGACCGCGCGGCGCCGGTGGAATACCCGTCAGCTGGAATTTTCCGATGGTGCGATTGTGCAGCGCCAACTCGCGCTCGCCCTGGAGCACGTGGATCTCGACCGTGGTTTGATTATCGTCCGCGGTAGAGAACGTCTCGGTTTTGCGCGTCGGGATTGTTGTATTGCGTGGGATCAGGACCGTCATGACGCCGCCTAACGTCTCGATACCTAACGAGAGCGGCGTCACGTCGAGCAGGAGCACGTCCTTCTGTTCGCCGGTGAGCACGGCCCCCTGAATCGCGGCACCGATCGCCACGACTTCGTCCGGATTGACGCTCTTGTTCGGCTCCTTCCCGAAGAAGTCCTTGACCAGCTGCTGGATCTTGGGAATACGCGTCGAACCGCCTACGAGGATGACCTCGTCGATGTCGCCCTGTTTCAGGCCAGCGTCCTTGAGCGCCTGCTCCATAGGCGCCTTGGTGCGCGCGATCAGATCGTCGACAAGCTGCTCGAACTTCGCGCGCGTCAGCTGATAGTTGAGGTGCTTTGGGCCAGACTGGTCCGCCGTGATGAATGGCAGATTGATATCTGTCGACAGCGTCGACGACAGCTCCATCTTTGCCTTCTCGGCAGCCTCTTTGAGCCGCTGAAGCGCCATGGGGTCCTTCGATAGATCGATCGCCTGGTCGCGCTTGAATTCCGCGACAAGCCAATCGATGACACGCTGATCAAAGTCGTCGCCGCCCAGGTGCGTGTCTCCATTGGTGGATTTCACTTCGAACTGGCGCGTGCCTTCGACGTCGTACAGCTCGAGGATGGAGATGTCGTACGTGCCGCCACCGAGGTCGAACACAGCGACCTTTTCGTCCTTCTTTTTGTCGAGGCCGTATGCAAGGGCAGCGGCGGTCGGCTCGTTGATGATGCGGAGGACGTCGAGGCCAGCGATCTTGCCCGCGTCCTTAGTGGCTTGCCGCTGCGAATCGTTGAAGTACGCCGGGACCGTGATGACCGCCTTGCTCACGGAGTGGCCGAGGTAGTCTTCGGCCGTCTGGCGCATCTTCTGAAGTATCATCGCGGAGATTTCAGGCGGGCTATAGCGCTTCCCCTGGACCTCCACCACCGAAACATCGTTAGGTCCGGGGACGACGGCGTACGGCACGCGCGACATCTCCTCGCGCACCTCGCCCATCTTGCGTCCCATGAAGCGCTTGATCG
>DATFBW010000118.1:0-7375 GCA_035253645.1 Gemmatimonadaceae bacterium
GACATCAACCGCGCGATCCAACTCCTACCTGGTGTGCAGGCCGTCGATGACGGCACTGCGCTCTTTGTGCGGGGGGGCGACTTCACCGAGACGAAGGCGTTTCTCAACGAGGCGCCGCTGCTGAACCCCGTGCAGCTCCTCACGCCATCCGGGACGTTTGTCGGAACGGTGGATCCGTTCCAGCTCGACGGAATCTTCTTCTCGTCGGGCGGGTTCGGCGCGCGTTATGGAGACGCGTTGTCTGGAGTAGTGGGCTTGCGGACGCGCGGCGCCGCGTCACGGGCCGGCGTCACGTTAGGCGCCGGCTTGGCTGCGTTCTCAGGCGATATCGCTCTTCCAGTAGCGACGGTGACACTGCGTGCGGCCGGGAATCGCTTCGATATGGATCCGTTCTTCCGCGTGAACGATCCCTCGCGGTCCTTTACCCCTCCACCGCATGGACACGACGTCAGTGGCAGCGCGACATGGACATACCGTCCAGGCGGCGAAGTGAAGCTGTACGCGATCGATCAGACGAACGTCGTGGGCGTCGATCTGGATGAGCCTTCGTTCAGCGGCACGTTCGACAGCGACGTCGCTTCTCGTCTTGTCGTACTCAATTGGAGGGACGTCATAGGCGGGTTCACACCGCTGGTGAGTTTGTCGGAAAGCCGCCTTGCGCGCGACGAGCACTACGGAGCCTTCACGTTGAACGCTGCGCAACGCCAGCGGCAGGTGCACGTGCAGATGGCGTGGGAGACTGGGGCGACATGGATCCTCCGCGCCGGCGGCGAGGCCATCCGCCTAACGTCGGACATGGCCGGGTCGTTGCCCGAGGCATCTTACGATCGCGGGGATGCGGCTCGCGCGACGGTATTTTCCCTCGATCAGACAGGCACCCGTCATGGCGCTTTCCTGGAGGCGGACTGGCGCGCGCTGAGCACATTGCGCCTGACGCCAGGCATCCGCCGCGACCGCTCCGACCTCACGCGAGCAACCACGGTGGACCCGCGGTTGAGCATCGCCTGGCGCCCGTTAGGCACGCTCACGCTCACCGGCGCGTTCGGCTGGTATCATCAGGTGCCAGATCCAATCTTGTTCGCGGACAGTATGGGAGGCAGCGATCTCGCGCCGATGCGGTCGCGGCAGACCGTGGTGGGGCTGCAGGCTGGCGAGGGCAGCGTGATCTTCCGCGTCGAGGCGTACCACAAGCGCTACGACGAACTCGCGTTGCAGACGCGGGACTATCGCGTCGTGCGTGGCGGCCGAGGCGCGTCCCGCGGGATCGACATCTTCTACAAAGGTCGCCTCCCGATCGGCGCGCTCGAAGTCCGCAGCATCTCCAGTTTCCTCACCGCACGCCGCACGGATCCGGAGACCGGACGCATGGTGCGCGCGCCCTTCGACGTTAGGTCCACGCATGCGTTCATCGTAGAGCGCGGCTTTGCAAGCGGCGTTAGGCTCGGCGCCACTTACCGCGTGGCATCCGGAAAACCATTCACGCCCGTCATCGGAGCGACATACGACACGGCGCGCGACATCTATGTGCCGCATTACGGTGCTCCGATGAGCGAACGATTCCCCACGCTGCGACGCTTCGACGTGTCGGCTAGCCGTTTTCACCGGCACACGCAATCGCTCGCGAGCGTGATGTACTTCTCGGTGAGCAACATCTTCGATCGCGAAAATGTGCAGTCGTGGCGTTATACGCGCGATTACGCGCAGCGCACGGGCGTGCGCTCGATTTTCAACCGCTCGGTCTATTTCGGCGCTTCCCTCATCTGGCAATAGGAGATTCCCGTGTTCGTTCGTTTGCCACTGCTCTTCCTTTCGAGTCTGACGCTGACGATTGCCGCTCGGGCGCAAGCGCCGGCGACCGCCCGGTGGGCCGATTCGATCAACAAGCTGATCGATGCCGGGCTGGGAACCGGCCAGTCTGGCGCTCTCGATCAGGCGTTGGCTTTGATCGAGCGCGTCCTCACGATTGTGCCTAACGACGGGCTAATGTTGCATTACAAGGGCTATGCGCTCTACCGCAAGACGAATCCAATCATGGAGGACGAGCTCAAGAAGGCGGAAGCGAAAGCACTGTTGGAGGAGGCCGACAACGCCCTGGAAAATTCGGCGAAAACGCTTGCCTGGCCTGAGACGTACGCCTTGCGTGCGTCCGTCACTGGTCAGATGATCGCAGTCGGCAACCCGATCAGCGGCATGTGGCTCGGCCCGCGTGCAGACGGTCACATGGAAAAGGCACTCCAGCTCGGGCCTAACAATCCGCGCGTCTGGATGCTCAAAGGCGTCGGCACCATGTTCAAGCCCAAGATGTTCGGCGGCGGCGCGGACAAAGCGGAGAAGGAGTTGCTCAACGCGATCGAGTTGTTCGCCAACGACAAGCCAGTAGCCCCAGCGCCCGCGTGGGGGCATGCCGAAGCGTATGCGTGGTTAGGGCAATGTTACGTCGCCCAGAACAAATTCGCCGACGCGCGCACGGCATATCAAAAAGCCCTGCAACTCGATCCCGGAAATGGCTGGGTGACGCACGTTCTCCTTCCCGCTCTGGAGAAAAAGAGCCGTTGATCAGCATGCTGCGCTCAGCGCTGGTCTATCTCGCGTGCTGGCTGCCATTCGCAGCCTGCTACTCGCTCATACTCTATCTGAGCGGCCGGCCAATCACCTTGGGCGACGCGCTGATGGGCGGCGTCACGAACGCATTATACGCCGCGATACTCGGCCTACCGGTTTTACTGCTCGTGCGACGTGGCCTGCATGGGCGCTGGGGGAGGTTTCGCCTAACGCTTACCGCCCTCGTGGCAATCATCGCGTACGCGGCATCGTGGACGGCTCTCGTGAGTTGGAGCGTCTTCCGGTTCGCTCCCGCCGACGCCTGGGCGAACTACATGCGCTGGGGGTTGTGGTGGCAGTTTACAACTGGTCTCCTGTTAGGCGGAGCGGTTGCCGGTGTCTGCATCCTGCTGCACAACGCGCAACGTTTGCGCGAGGAACAAGCGCGCGCGGCTGAAGCAGAAGCACTGCGTACGCGCGCCGAGTTGGCGGCGCTGCGCGCGCAGCTGCAACCGCACTTCTTGTTCAATACCCTGCACTCGATCGCCGCCGTATTACGCTCCGATCCGCGTGCAGCCGAAGAAGCGCTCGAACAGTTAGGCGCGATGCTCCGTTACGCGCTCGGCGTTCAGCGCGACGACAGGGAAGAGGTGAGTCTCGCCGAAGAGCTGGAGTTCGCGCGCGCGTACATAGCCATTGAGCAACTGCGGCTAGGCGAGCGGCTGCAAAGCGAAGAGAGCATCGATCCAGAAGCGTTGGAGTGCGGAATTCTGGCATTCACCTTACAGCCGCTCGTCGAGAACGCCGTGCGCCATGGCATCGCGTCAAAGGCGGACGCAGGTGTCGTCCGAATAACCGCTGCAGTGACCGATCGCCTACGTATCGAGGTAACGGACGACGGTGTTGGCGCTTCACAACAGCTCGTCGAAGAGGGTTCGCGCGGCGTCGGGATTAGATCCGTTCGGCAAAGGTTGCGCGCTCGTTATGGTTCCGCGGCGTCGCTCAAGATCGAAACGGCTCCTGGGCGTGGATTCCGCGCCAGCATCACGCTTCCTGTGACGCCGCCGGTGGCCCGTATGCCCGCAGCTGCGCTTCAACTTTCAGCGCCGTGAACGATCGCGTGCGCGCGCTCGTTGTCGAAGATGAAGCGCCGGCAAGGCAACGCCTGCTCGAGTTGCTGGGCAAGGTGGACTGGATCGAATGCATCGGTGCGGCGGAGACAGGCGATCGTGCGGTTGCTCTCATCGATCAGCTGCGACCCGATCTCGTCTTCCTCGACATACAGCTCCCGGGTCTCTCTGGGCTCGACGTATTGCGTCGTGCGCGGCACCAGCCCGCCGTGATCTTCACGACCGCGTACGATCGTTATGCGGTGAGCGCTTTCGAGCTCGAGGCGTTGGACTATGTGCTCAAGCCCTTTGGTGAGGAGCGTTTGCTCGTAGCGTTACGCCGCGCACGCCGCGCGCTGGAAGAGCGTGATGATGAGCCGCTCCGCGAGCGTGCAGCGCGCGCACTGTCGGGGAGCGACGCGACCACGGCCCAGGAGCCGCTGAGTCGCTTCTTCGCGCGCGACCGCGGGCGCCTCGTCCCCATCGATGTACGTGATATCGTTAGGCTCGAAGCCGACGACGACTACGTGCGAGTCTTCACGCGCGAGCGCAGCTATCTCGTGTACCTGACGCTCAACGATTTCGAGCGCCGGCTGGATCCGGAACGTTTTCTCCGAATTCATCGTACGCACATCGTGAACCTGGACTGCGTGAGCCAGCTCGTCCCGCTCGAAGGGAGCCGTATCCAGGTCGAGCTGCGTGACGGGACGAAAATCACGGCGAGTCGTGCGCGTTCCCGCGCGTTACGTGAACGGACGTTCTAACACCTAGGGGTTGGGGGTTGGGGGTTAGGGGTTAGCCCATGGCCGAGCATGTCGCGCGTGGCTGGCATGTGCGTGACGAAAGCGCGCGTTAGGCTAACCCCCAACCCCTAACGCCCAACCCCTAGGTGTTAGACGGCCGCCTGCTTCCAACGCCCCCTGCGAAACAGGAGGGAACTAACCGCCGCAAGTGTTACGTACGCGATCCCGATTGCGAAGAAAATTCCGTTGGGCCCGAGACCAAGAGCCTTGGCGAGTAACCAAGCCAACGGGATCTCCCACAGCCAGAAGATGAACAGGTTGAGGTAGGTAGGCGTCCACGTATCACCGGCGCCGTTGAAGGACTGCGTGATAACCATGCCGTACGCGTACGCCGGGAATCCGACCGCCACGATCCGCAAACAGGCCACTGCGTAGCGCTGCACGTCCGCGTCCGCCGAGAACAGTCGCGCGATCTGTGGCGCGAAGATCAGGAATGCGAGGCCGATCGTGGAGAGAAAACACAGGTTGTAGAACGCCGCGATCCATACAGCCTTTTCAGCCCGCTCCGGCTTCTGCGCACCTAACGATTGACCTACCATCGTTGCAGCCGCGTTACTCAGTCCCCATGATGGGAAGAGCGCGAAGAGGATGACGCGAACACCGATAGCGTAGCCCGCGAGAGCTTCACTGCCGAATGTCGAAAGCACTCGCACCAGCCCGATCCAGCTCGCAACGCCGATGAAAACTTGCAACGTCCCCGAACCAGAGAGCCGTATGAGCCGCCACATCACAGCCCAGTCCGGCCACGAATGCGAACGATCCAACCGCAGACGGGAGCCGGGCACGAGCAATCGGCTAAATGCATATAGCGCACCGATCGAACGGCCAGTCGTCGTCGCGACCGCCGCGCCCATCACGCCAAGCTGCGGGAAGGGTCCTAAGCCGAAGATGAAACACGGGGCGAGGAGGATGTTCACCGCATTCCCGAGCCACAGCGAGCGCATCGCGATCGCGGCATCGCCCGCACCGCGGAAGACCGCATTGATCAAATACAGCATAACGACAGACGCGTTGCCGCCTAACAAGACGCGCGTATATCCGATTCCCTTCTCCAGTACCTCGCGATCGGCGCCCATTGCGGCGAGGAGCTGTGGCGCGAAGATCGCGCCCACCACGCCCATGACTGCCGCGAAGGTCAGTCCGAGCCAAATCGCCTGCGCGGCTGCCGTAGCCGCGCCCGCGGGATCGCGCTCCCCTATACGTCGCGCCACCATGGCCGTGACACCGATAGAAAGGCCGATCGCAATGGCGTAGATGACGATGATGAGCGATTCCGTCAGTGCGACTGTAGCTTGTGCGTATGGGCCGAGTCGCCCGACGAAAAACATGTCGACGACAACGAACACGCTCTCCATCGACATCTCGAGGATCATCGGGATGGCAAGGAGAAGCACGGATCGGCCGACCGAACCTGTTGTGTAATCGCGCTGCGAGCCGCGAACCGCTTCCCGCGCGGCGGACCAGAAACCGCCTTCGTCCGCCTGTAAGGTGGCGTCAGTCATTAGGGCACTATCGCGGTTGCCTCGATTTCCACCAGCGCGTTACGCTCGACGAGTCCGGCGACGATGACAACGGCCATCGCGGGGTAGTGCTTGCCCATGACCGACCGGTACGCCACACCGATCTCGCGCAGACGGCTCAGATACGCCTGACGATCGACGATATACCAGGTGAGCCTAACGATGTGACCCGGCTCGCCACCGCCAGCTCGCACGGCGGCGACGACATTCTCCAACGTCTGGTGAACCTGCTGCACGAGGTCAGGACTGCGGAATTCGCGCGTACGCGGATCCCAGCCAATCATCCCCGCGGTGACGATCACGCGCCCGGTACCGACCATCACGTCGGAGTACCCCTGCGGGCGCGCCCATTCGGCAATGCTCACGGGGTGAGGGAGCTCAGCCGGGCGTTCAGTCACGTGCGCTCGCGCAGACGATAACGCTGCAACTTCCCGGTTGCCGTGCGCGGCAACACGTCGAGAAACTCGATCGCTCGGGGATACTTGTAAGGCGCGATCTGCGCCTTCACATAATCCTGAAGCAGTTTCACCATCTCCTTGGCCGCCCACTCGCGCGCGTCGGGCCGCAACACGACATAGGCCTTTACAATCTGCCCGCGCTCCTCGTCAGGCACGCCAACGACGCCGCACTCCAACACTGCGGGGTGCTCCAGGAGCACGCCTTCCACCTCGGGCCCTGAGATGTTGTAGCCCGATGAAATGATCATGTCGTCCGTGCGTGCTTGATACCAGAAGTATCCGTCGGCGTCGCGCTTGTACGAGTCGCCCGTGAGGTTCCAGCCGTGTGCCACATACGCGCGCTGCCGTTCCTCGTTATGCAGATAGCGGCATCCGGTGGGCCCACGAACTGCCAGACGGCCGATCTCGCCGTCCGGAACGTCACGCATGGCATCGTCGACGACACGCGCCTCGTAGCCGGGCACGACCTTTCCGGTCGCTCCGGGCCTTATGTCGTCATCGCTGGCGCTTATGAAGATGTGCAGCATTTCCGTCGCGCCAATCCCGTCGATGATCTTGATGCCCGTAGCACGCTCCCACGCCTCGAAGGTGCCGAGTGGAAGGGCTTCTCCTGCGGAGACGCAGCGGCGCAGGCTCGAAACATCGTGTTGCGCCAGCATGCCTAACATCGCGCGATACGCGGTAGGCGCTGTGAATACGACAGTGGCGCGGAAATCCTGAATGCCTTTGATGAGGTTCGGCGGCGTCGCCTGTTCCAGCAGCACCGTCGTTGCGCCAACGCGCATGGGAAAGAGCAGGATCCCACCCAGGCCGAACGTGAACGCGAAGGGTGGGGACCCGATGAAGGTGTCGTCAGGCGTCGCCTTGAGGACATAGGGCGGGAAACAATCGCAAATCGCAAGAACGTCGCGATGGAAATGCATCGTCCCTTTCCCCTCACCGGT
>DATFBW010000119.1:0-10588 GCA_035253645.1 Gemmatimonadaceae bacterium
GCGTAGAGCGTGGCGAAGCCGATGTAAACATCGGGGACGATGAAAAACGCGAGACCTTCGGCGAGCCCCCACCAAAAGCCCGCGTGACGAGCTAGCCGCTCATCCGCCGCGAGTCGGCGGATCCGTTCCGATCGCATGCTCGAGGCGAACAAAACCAAGGTAGAGGAGCACAAGCGCTATCCCCTGCAGCACATGATACAAGGCGTTGTGATCGAGGTAGTCGGGGTGCACTGCCACGCGCAGCTGCTGCAACGCCGCGGCGCCGATGGAAATGAGAAACGAGATGGCGAGGAGCCACCAACCCTGCCCGGTACCGCGCATGGCTTCGCGCACGGCCGCGATGAGAAAGAGGATCAGCGTGGGCGCGTAGAAACGTACGATCGTGCCGTAGGAGTCGTCGACGAACAGAGCGACTCCGGCGAACGCCGCTGCGTACAGCGCGACAACCCCGCGTCGAACGTTGCGGGATATGCCAGGGGCCAGTACACGGACACCTAACGCGAGAAGAGTCGCCGCGACAACCAGGATTGACAGCGAGACGGGAACCCAGGCCAGAGAGCTTGCCGTTGTGGCGGCGCCAGGAGGGAAGAACGCGTGGAAGACCGCCCCGAAGAAAGCTGCGCTCGCCAGGCCCGTCATGAGCACGACACCGGCCCTCGTTAGGTAGTCGCTCCCATGCTTCGACAAACGCCAGGCGAAGAAGCCGCCGATTACCGCGAGACCCAGATCCGTGAAGACGACATCCGGATCGTAAATGCTCATTCGCCGCGCAGCTGTTTTGCGCGGATCGGCTGATCCGTGATCACACCATACGGGCGTTTTGCGAGTGCCTTCCGGATGTCCGCTTCCTCATCGATCGTCCAGATGAATGCCGGCCAGCCCTTCGCGATCAGCCGATCGATGACCTTTTCATCGACCTCATGGTTGATGCTGAGCAGGTCCGGTTTCACGATCTTGCGGATCGCGCGACGGATGAACTCCTGCCGCACCGGCCACGGCAAATCGACGCGGTCCTCCGGCTTGATCTCGGCGAGCAGCTCGGGGTTCCAGTTCGTATCCATGAAAATGAGCGCAGTGCGTACACGAGGATCGAGCTTTTTGAGACGGTACAGCACGAGCGGGTTGAAGGAGCTGAGGATTACGTGCTCGTGCGCGTTGTGTTTGCGGATCACGTCAACGGCGAGTTGTTCGATGCCCGACGCTTTGGCACTCGGAACCTTGAGCTCGACCATCAGAATCCCGCGCCCTTTGGTTGTGCGCACGAAATCTTCAAAGGGCCGCACGTATGCGCCGCGTACCGTGGAGTCGTATTTGGGGCCCAGATCGAGCGCGAGCAGCTCCGCCTGCGTTTTGTCGCGTACGCGGCCGGTACCAGACGTTAGGCGATCGACGCTGAGGTCATGGAAGATCACGAGCGCGCTATCGCGCGTAAGCTGGCCGTCCACATCGACACCATCCATTCCGCCTTCGAGGGCGCGCTCGACCGCGTAGAGAGAATTGTCCGGCGCGTGCACCCCGTACCCGCGATGCGCGAACACGAGCGGGCGCGCGGGCTTGGCGACGAGCGTCCCGCTATAGGACGGCTCGTAGAGGAACAAATAGGCTGCGCCCACAACGAGTGCGAGGCCCAGCACGAGCAGAACGGTGCGCAGGGGGCGTCGCCGGGGGGGATCGGTCCTAGCGGGAGGGATTTTGGCCATACTTGCGATAGAATGCGTTGACGAAGTGCTCGTTAGGGTCGTAAAAGCGCTTGCGCTCGAACGCAAATTGCGCGTTTGGATACGCACGATGTAACTGTTGCGGCGTCGGGTACAGTTGGTACGTCAGGTAATACGTTCCCCCGAATTCAATCGCCGCATCGACGAGCTGCTGCGTCACGCGTTCGGCATGCCGCTGCGCCTCCGCCGAAAGGCCCACATTGCTCATCTGGATGATCGCAAACACGGGCCGCGTTGGTGCGTAGGCGAGTGTCGGTGTTGCGTTAGGCGTCACATAGCGAACCGTCGAGCTGAGCACATTCATCTTGCCGGTCACGAGGATTTCCCGAAACCTGTCCATGAAGGGGACGAAATTCTCTACCGGGACGTAATACTCCTGGATGATGTCGGTGTCGCGCCCCGAGTTGTAATCGAGAAATTCCAGTGGGGCCAGTGGCGGACGCATGGAGTTGTTACGCGAGACCAGCCGACGTTCGCCGGCACCCAGCTCGACCCGTTTCTGCAGGGTCCAGCGCAGCGACTTCGCCCACGCGAAGCGACGCGACAACCCGAAGAAGAAACGATCGCGCCTAACGTGCGCCTCTTCGGTCAGTGTGAACGCCGCACCGCTGTCGGTACCCGCGCGCCGCCAGGTGGCCACGACGATCTCGCGCAGGAACGACGACGCCCTGGGATCTATCGATGGTCGCGCGAGCATGAAAATCACCTGCGAGTCGGTTTGAATTTTCTCGGCGAAATAGCGCGGGAATTCCTTGTAGTCGATTGACACGGCGCGCTGCTCGTACAGCTCGTCGCGCGTGACGCGGAGCGTGACGTCGAGGATAACCCCATACATGCCGTAGCCGCCAATCACGAGCGAGAAGAGCTCGGGGTTCGACGTGCGACTTACCTCGACGATCTCCCCGTTCGCCAACAACAACGCGAACCGCTCGACGACCTCCACAACCTGCGTCACGTCGATGTCGCGCCCATGCGCGTTGGCGCTGAGCGTACCGCCGACCGTGAAAATGTTGGACGATTGCATGACCTTGATCGCAAGCCCGCGTGGCGCGATGGCGCGCTGCACCTCGTCCCAGGTGGCGCCGCTTTCCACGGTGATCGTTAGGGCCGCGGTATCGACGGCACGCACCCGGTTAAAGCCGCGCATGTCGAGCACGACACCGCCAGGCGTGTACGTGTGTCCCCCTTGGCTATGCCTGCTCCCGGATATGGAAATCTTGAGACCACGCGAAATGGCATCTTTGACCACGCGCTGCAGGTGGCCGATGTCTCCGGCCCGTTCGACGCTGTGCACCCGCGCCGGCGCCAGCCGCGCGACATCTTCCCTAACGAGTGGATCTTCGCGCCGGAAAAGGTCGCCGTACGCAAAGGCGAACGTGCTGGCGTATGCCAGCAGAACGACCACCGCCAGGACGATGATCGTTCCGATCAGGCGGCCAACTCTCAGTCGTCGCGGAATACGGTCGGCCATACTCTGAGCGTAGAATCTAGCCGCACCTGGCCGGCTCGTATAGCTTGCCGTGGCCACGTCGCGGCCACCGGCGGCGCGAGCGGTGCACGTTAGGCGCTTGCAACCCTTACCTTATCGGCCCACATGGACTTTCTGCTCGTCTCGATGCGGCTTCTGCACATCGTTCTCGGAGTCTTTTGGGTTGGGACGATGCTCTTCAATGTCTTTTTTCTCGGTCCTGCGATGGAGGACGCGGGCCCCGACAGTGCAAAGGTGGCCGCAGGCCTCATGCAACGCCGGTTCTTTGCCATCCTTCCAATCGCCGCTGTCCTGGCCGTGCTTTCTGGACTTTGGCTCTATTGGCGCGCTTCCCTTGGTTTCGAGCCGGCCTACATGCGCTCGGGTCCAGGGATGACCTACGGCATCGGAGCGCTCGCCGCGGTCATTGCGTTCATCATCGGGGCGGCAGTCGTGCGGCCCGCCATGATGAAAGCGTTCGCGCTAGGGCAGCGCGTGGGAGCCGCGGCTCCGGAAGCGCGTGGCGCTTTGTTGGCGGAAGCGAAGGCATTGCGTGTGCGCGGTGCGCAGATGAGCCGCCTGGTCGCCATGCTCCTCCTAATCGCCGCGGGGACGATGGCAATCGGCCGGTACGTGTGACAGCCCTGACGTCTTTCGTTAGGCGCCTGTGTCTGGCGTTTGTTCTGTGCGGTACGCTGCAGGCACAGGCGCCGGCGGGTGAATGGCCTCACTACGGGCGCGATGCCGGTGGCACGCGCCACTCACCGCTCACGCAAATCACGCGGCAGAACGTCGCCCGCTTGGAAGTCGCGTGGACGTATCACACAGGCGAGCTGGGGCTCCAGCCGCGTCGTGGCGCGCCACCGTCGCTCGAGGTGACGCCGCTCGTCGTCGATGGGACGATGTACATCAGCACCCCTCTCGGACGGGTGATCGCGCTCGACCCAACGACGGGGCGCGAGCGCTGGCGTTTCGACCCGGCGGTAAATCCCCAGGGGGGCTATGGCGACTTCACGAGTCGCGGCGTTTCCACGTGGCTCGACGTACGCGCTGCTCCGGGAGCGCCGTGTCGCCGGCGCATCTATATAGGTGCGATCGACGCGCGGCTCATCGCGCTCGATGCTGCGACAGGAACGCGCTGCATCGGTTTTGGCGACAGCGGGACGGTCAACCTGAGAACAGGCCTGCGCGTACCCCCCTCCGAGTTCCCCGCGCTGCAGGTGACCTCACCCCCCGCCATCGTGCGTGACCTGGTCATCACCGGCTCGTCGATCGCCGATAACAGCGGCATCGCTCCGGCGAGTGGAGAGGTTCGCGCTTTCGACGCGCGGACGGGGGCATTGCGCTGGCGCTGGGATCCGATTCCACAGTCGCCTAACGATCCCGCATACGCTACGTGGCGCGACAGCAGCGCGGCGCGGACTGGGGCCGCGAACGTCTGGTCTGTCATCGTTGCCGATAGCGCGCGCGATCTGGTTTTCGTCCCGACGTCGAGCCCAGCGCCTGACTATTACGGCGGCCGGCGCCTCGGCGCCAATCGATACGCCAATTCTGTTGTGGCGCTGCGTGCATCCAGCGGTGCGGTCGTCTGGCATTTTCAAACCGTGCATCACGACCTGTGGGACTACGACAATGCGTCGCCGCCGGCGCTCGTGACGATCGTTCGGAATGGTGTTTCAGTACCTGCGGTGCTGCAGGCGACGAAGACGGGACAACTCTTCATCCTGCACCGCGAAACCGGGAATCCCATATTCCCGGTCGCTGAGCGGCCGGTGCCGCGCAGCACCGTGCCTAACGAAGAAGCATTTGCCACGCAGCCCTTCACGACGGTGACGCCGCCCTTGAGCCCGCATCGGCTCGAGGATGCGTGGGGGCCCACGGATGCGGACCGCGCGGCCTGTCGCGCGATGATCGCCGGACTGAGAAACGAAGGGATCTTTACGCCGCCCAGTCTCGAGGGAACGCTAGTCGTGCCCTCGAACATCGGCGGAGCACACTGGGGCGGCGTCGCCGCGGACGAGAATCGTGCCATCGCGGTGGTGCCCGTCAATCGCGTCGCGTCCATGGTACAACTCATTCCAGCTCAAGGATTCGACCGCGCGGCCGCACAACGCGAGTCAGATCGAGCGGGAGCGGGATATCAATACACGTTCATGGGGGGTACGCCGTACGTGATGCGCCGCCGGATCCTGATTGGGCCGAGCGGACTCCCCTGCTCACCACCGCCCTTCGGCTCACTGGTCGCCATCAATTTGCGCACGGGCCAGCGGTTGTGGGATGTCCCGTTAGGCGCTCCGCCCGCGCGCGAGGGAGCGCCGGCGCCGCCAGCCGCGTGGGGTTCGCCCAACCTCGGTGGCCCGATCGTGACGGCGAGCGGGCTTGTGTTCGTTGCCGCGACGTTGGACCGCGCCATACACGCCCATGACATCGACTCAGGGAAGGAACTTTGGCGCGCACCGCTTCCCGCAAGTGGCAAGGCGACTCCAATGACTTACGAAGCGGCCGGCCGGCAATTCATTGTCATCGCCGCTGGCGGTGGCGGTGTATTTGGTGAAGGGGATGCGATCGTCGCCTTCGCCCTCCCGCGTAACTAACTCATTGCCGTTAGGCGGTCTCACCGTATGATGCTTGTCAGGCGTCTCCTACTCCTCGGCTCAGTAGTCCTGTGTGGATGCTCCACAGCACGTTCGCGATCCGGCACTCCTGCCGACGTTCGCGGATCCGGTCCCGCGCGATACCTCTATGTGTGGGCCGGAGACAAAGACGAAAAAGACAGCGACTTCCTTGCGGTCGTCGATATCCGTCAGAACAGTCCCTCCTACGGGCAGGTGATCGCAACGGAGCCGGTCGGCATGAGCGGGACGCTGCCGCATCATCTCGAATATGCGCTCCCGGGCGCTGGCGAACTGCTGTACGCGAACGGACACCATCATGAAATGATTTTTCTCTTCGATGTGTCCCGCGCCGAGCGCCCGCGCCTCGCTGGACGCGCGCAAGGCGTTCCGCCGCTGCGGTACCCGCACGATTTCGCACGGCTGCCTAACGGCAACGTACTGGTCGGCTTCCTGCGCAGTGACGGCGCGAGTCCAATCGCAGCGGATACCCTGCGACCAGGAAACCACGGCGGCATCGCCGAGTTCACAAAGGACGGGCGATTGATCCGCTGGGCCAGTGCCGCCGCGGGCGCGTCGGCAGACCAGGGTCGCCCGGTTCGGCCCTATGCCTTTGCCCTACCGCCGGGGACCGATCGCGTCGTCGTGACAAGCGCCGCCATGATGGAGAATTACAACGCAGACGTTGTGCAGATCTACCGTCTGTCGGATTTCGCGCTGTTGACGACACTGCGCGTGCCCCCCGCACGCCTTCCTAACGCGGATGTGCTGAGCGCCGGCCACGAGCTCCCGTTCGGCCCACGTTTGATGCCCGACGGCTCGGTGCTCCTCAACGCGTATGGCTGTGGGTTCTACCGGGTCAGTGATATTGCCACTGATCCGAAAATCGAAAACGTGTATACGCTCGACATCCCGGCCGATCGCGTGCCACCCGGTCGCACTGCGGCGTGTGGCGTACCCATTGTGATTGGCAAATACTGGATCATGCCCGTGGGACGGTTGAACATGGTGCTCGTCCTCGATGTTTCGAACCCAGCTCGGCCCATCGAGGTTTCGCGCTTGCTCGCGGATTCCACCTTCCGACCCCATTGGTCAGCCCGCGACCCGGGTTCAGATCGCGTGATCATCGGCGCAGAAAATGGCGGGGAGAGCAGGATGCTCATGGCACGCTTCGACGCGACAAACGGCAAGTTGACGTGGGATCCATCGCTCAGTTCCTCCAATGGCGCGCTAGGGCTGAGCTTTGTGCGGACCACGTGGCCGCATGGTGCGACCGGAGAAGCATTTGGGCACGCCGCCGTCTTCAGGCCATAGCGTATTGCCACGTTAGGCACAGTGAAGGCCACCGTCTGTGAGTTGAACGCAATGCCGCACGCCCTCGAGCGCGATTGGAGGCGGCTGGTGGAGCACGTAGCCACCGAGCGGAGCGACCTCGTTCTGCTTCCGGAAATGCCGTTCGCGCCTTGGTTTGCGGTCACGCGCGAGTTCGATGCGCAGGTGTGGCGATCAGCGGTTCTTGCGCATGATGCGTGGCTCGAGCGCCTGGTGGAGTTGGCTCCGGCTAGCATCCTCGGTACGCGGCCGGTCGAGCGCCATGGCGAGCGCCTGAACGAAGCGTTCGTATGGTCGCAAGCTGGCGGCTACAAAGCTGCGCACCACAAATACTTCCTGCCTAACGAAGACGGTTTCTGGGAATCCTGCTGGTATCGCCCCGGCGATGGCAGCTTCGATCTCACCCCCGTTGGCGACGCGCGCGTCGGGTTTCAGATCTGTACCGAGCTGTGGGCAATGGATCAGGCCCGGGCATACGGAAAGGCAGGCGCCCACATCATCGCCACGCCGCGCGCCACTCCACAGAGCACGCTCGAGAAATGGTTGATCGGGGGACGCGCTGCAGCTGTTTGTGCCGGTGCCTATTCGCTCTCTTCCAATCATGTGAGCGATCAGGGTGACACGGCGCAGCTTGGCGGACAGGGCTGGATCGCCGGACCGGATGGCGAGATCATCGGGATCACGACCAAAGGTCTCCCAGTGGTAAGCGCCGAAATCGATCTCGCGTGCGCCGAACATGCGAAGAGTACTTATCCGCGGTACGTCTTTTGACGTTAGGCGATGAGACTGGATGACGTCGCGCGGCATCGGCTGCACAATCAACACATCCAGCGTCCGACGTTCGACGACCCCGCGAAGGTTGTCCGCTGGTTCGGGGCTGTGCAGGCACAGGAATTCTTCGATGCGCTATGGGCGGTAGGCCTTAGGACGCGCGGTGCCCTCAAAGGAACAATCGAACGCGCAATCGCCGAGCGCACGATAGTCCGGACGTGGCCAATGCGCGGCACATTGCACTTCGTCGCGCCCGACGATGCGCACTGGATGCTCAAGCTCCTGACGCCGAGGGTTATCGCGGCGAGCGCCTCGCGGCATCGTCAGCTGGAGTTGGACCTTGCCGTTTTCCGCCGAGCGGAAAAAGTGCTCATCTCCTCGTTACGCGGCGGGAAGGCGCTCACGCGTCCCGCCATTTACGAGAAACTGAACGCCGCTGGCATCCGCACGCACGATTCGCGGGGCCTGCACATCCTCGGCTACCTCGCGCAGCGGGGCGTCATCTGCTTCGGTGCTCGTGACGGTAAACAGGCGACTTTCGTTCTGCTCGACGAATGGGTGCCTAACGCGCGTGCGCTCGACCGCCACGATGCTCTGGTAGAGTTGGCACGCCGGTACATCACGAGTCATGGACCCGCAACCGTGCACGATTTCGCTTGGTGGGCAGGATTGACCGTCGCCGACGCGCGCGAAGGCCTCGAAGGTGCGAGTTTGCGTGTAGAGCAGATTGAGGGACGCAGCTATTGGCTGGCGAGCGTCCCACGCATCCATGGTCCTAAATCATCGCGTGCGTATTTGCTTCCTGTGTACGATGAGTACACGGTCGCCTATCGCGATCGGAGTGCCGTGCTGGATCCCAAACTTGCAAAACATGTGAATGCGGGTGGCGGCGTTCTGAGGCCGATCGTCGTCATCGACGGTCGTGTCATGGGGACATGGAAACGCTCCATCGAGAAAGGAGCAGCGATAGTCACGATCACGAGCTTCACCCGCCTGCCGAAGTACCGTCGGGAAGCCATCGAAGACGCTGCCGCGAGGTACGCCAGATTCCTGGGCACTGTTACACGCGTGCAACACAGCCACTAAGTGTAGACGTTAGGCGGCAGCGAACTGTTCGGCTCGCTCGTCGCGGCCTGTGCCTTGCGGATTTCTAGCGGAGTGTGCCGCTCGACGCTCCCCGTCGCGGCTCAACTACTCCTACCAGGTGCGTGGTCTCATGACGCCGCTCGCTCGTCGCATCATCTACATCGCCGGTTTGGCGTTAGGCGCGCTCTGGTCAGTGGAGCTCATGGCTCAGGCCCCAGCGGGCGTGCGCAAGAGCTACATCATTCCTGCCGCACAAATCGTCGGCTTCGACGCCCTGCTCAACATTTTTGACCGCATCGTCATTGGGCCAGAGTTCGAATCCGACTTCAACAGCATCAAGCGGAATCTGCGCCGCAGTTGGGTGATCGAAAACGATCCCTACGAGATCAACCAGTTCGGGCATCCCTATCAGGGCTCTATCTACCACGGCTTCGCCCGCTCCGCGGGCCTCAACTACTGGGTCGCGGCGGCATACACGTTCACGGGCAGTGCGTTGTGGGAGATCGCTGGCGAGACAACTGCGCCGTCGCTCAACGATCAGATAGCGAGTGGTGTCGCGGGATCGTTTCTCGGGGAGTCGTTCTTTCGCATTGCGAACCTGATCCTCGAAAACGCAGACGGCGAGCCAAACGTCAGACGCCGACTCTTGTCCACGACGGTGGCGCCATGGGCGTCGTTCAGCCGCGCGACGTCGGGGCGACGCTTCGACGGCATCTTTCCGAGCAACGGCGCAGCGTACTATCGGCGCATGCAGATCGGCGCGATGGGTACTGTACAGGACCAGCGCGGCACTTCGACCGAGCTCAGACCTAACGAGGGTGTGCTCGACATCGCCATCGAATATGGTCTCCCGCGCGGCCCGGAGTACGAATATTCCCGGCCATTTGATTACTTCGCATTACAGGCCACCGGCTCGACCGCGAATGGATTCGAGAGCATCTTCTCGCGCGGGTTGCTCTTCGGTGATCGCCACGACATCGGTGAGCGCTATCGCGGCGTGTGGGGTCTCTTTGGCAGCTACGACTACATCGCGCCACAGATCTTCCGGATCTCGTCGACTGCGCTATCGCTCGGCACCACATCGCAGCTGAACGTTGGTGACGTCGCGCTGCAGACGACCGGGACGATTGGCGCGGGGTTCGCGGCTGTCGGGACGATCGCGGGGGCGCGCGAAGGCGACTACCACTACGGTATTGCGCCGCAAGCATTACTCGCCACGCGACTCATCTTTGGCGACCGCGCTTCGTTGGATCTCACCGCGCGCGACTATTTCGTGACGGATGTTCCGACGACCAGCACGGCGGGGCGTGATAACATCGGGAGGCTGGACGCGTCGTTTACTGTCCGGCTGCATCGGCAGCGCGCGATCGGGATCAAATATCTGTGGTCCAGACGTGACGCCACGTACCCCGACCTTGGCAAGCGGACGCAGGTCCGCGGGACGTTAGGCTTGTTCCTGACGTTCCTAGGCAACGATCGCTTCGGCGCGGTGGATTGGCGTTAGGCATCGCCCCGCGACACGCGGGACTGGATTTCCTCGAAGGGCCGATGCTATTTGGTGGGTACCGCCATCCTCAATTCATGCGCTATCTCTCGCTGGG
>DATFBW010000120.1:0-15982 GCA_035253645.1 Gemmatimonadaceae bacterium
GACAGCTGTAGGTCGACGCCGGCACCCACATTCGCGGCCAGGTTGGTGGACTTCGCTTCGAGCCCGCCCGCGCGGATCTCGTACCGCATCGCCCCCGCGCCAGCCTGTATGAACGGCGTAAGGCCAGAACCGACCGAAGACGTCATCGGGAGTCTGAGCTGCACCGCACCGTCGTATAACAGCACCTTGCTGTCGGCGATGTCGAATCCACCGATGATCGGCAGACCGACTTCGATATTGGAATCTGCGTAGCCCACGTTGCCGACGATGGAAACGTTAGGCGCGATGTCGAGCCCCAGCTCCCCGCCGAAAATGGCCGTTCCCTGATTCGAGACGCGCGTCCCGATCGGACCGTCCAGGAAGGAGCCGAATTGGATGTAGCCGGCGTAGGGCGTTAGGCGCGCGACGGCGGGCTTTTGCGCGAAAATCGGCGTTGCAAAAACCGTCGCGCCGAGCAGCGTAGCCGCGAGACGATTGACAAAGTTCTTGATCATGAGCGTTCCTCTAGGGAGTAGGGACTTGCCTCCCTCATAAGCACGCCCGGTGCCCACAGAGACGATGGCTGTAAGCCGTTGCACACCAAGTTCTTAGGCGCGCATCTCGTCTCTCGTATTTTGCTCCTGTCCTGAATCAGGTACGGGGAATTGTCCCTAATCAGCTGTGAGCTGACTCGAGGCTCTTAACCTCAGAGCTGTTAGCTCAAACCTTTTGCTCGGTGGCGGAGGGGGTTACCGGGGCTTCGTATATATGAGGTCATAGTTGACCGTCCATGTCTTCCCGTCATCTCGCGTCGATTCGGAGAACTGCCGGACCGTGTCCGCCGCGATGCGAAAGAACGTCAAACGTGTGCGCAACCGCTTCGATGGCGCGATTGGATCGGGCATCTCTCCTTCGTAGAGCATGTTGCCATCCTTGATTCCGCCCCAGTACACGTGCAGTCCACCAGCCTTGTCGACCCAAGTCTGATTCCACTGACTGCGCGTGCGATCGTAGATGTTGAAGCTCTGGCCGGTATATCCGGGCGCCGTGTAACTCTCGAGCACCACACAGCCGTCGTGGATCTTGGTGATGTCGTTCGTGGCCGCGGGTGCCGCCGGCTGTCCGCGTGGTCTAACCTCCCACTTGCCTAACCAGAAATCGAACTCCGCATAGCGCGGGTCGTGTGCACACGGGCGAGCGTTCCGATCCATTGCGCTCGCAAAGGATGCATAACGCGGATCGGTTTTGAGACGCGCAAGGTCGGCGTCGGTGCTTGGACCTGGTGGGATCGCAGGCAACCCGGCGTCTGTTGCGCGCTTGAGCTCGGCGAAGGCCGAATCGGGCCTCCCCAGAGCGGCGTGTATCAGCGCCAGTCTGAACGCGATCTGAGGGCGTGGGAAACCGAGCCGATCCGCCGTCTCGAGGTGCGGCCGCGCCTCCGCATGTCGTCGCAGCGCAATGAGCGCTGCGGCGAGTCGAAAATGCGGTAGCGCCACGTTAGGCGTTTCTTTGGCCAGCGTGGCGTACAACTCTGCCGCCTTGCCCCAGTCTGCGCCGAACCACGCCTGACCGGCGCGTGTTGGCAAATCCGCCGCCTGAGGTTGGACTGCCTGCGTGACGACGACAAACGTGGCCAAGAGTAGTCGGGGCATCATCTTACGTATCCGATGCGGAGGGCACGAAGTATTTTTGGCCGCGCCCTGCATCGGCTATCATCCGATTGCTCGACAGACGCCGTTGGAAACGCAGGTTCGTTGAGGTTCTGCATCAACGCATGCTCGCAGCTCCGCTCGATCGGGTCGTTTTCGAGAGCGCCACCGCGCGCGTGGGTGCATTCCGTTGCTCGGCGCGCGACCCGCGCTTCCACGACAGCGGGCCCACTGAGCAGCACCTGGTCGTCTTTCCGCGCACATCTGTCTGGATCCGGCATGTCGACTCCGCCGCTTTTCTGGCGGAGCCGCGCATCGTCACCGTTTACAACCGTGGCCAGGAGTACAGGCGTATAGAGGCGTCTTCTGATGGCGATCGTTCCGATTGGTTTGCGGTCACGCCGGAGATTGCACTCGCCATTGCCCAGGAGCTGGACCCGCGCGCGGCAGGCGATCGCGAGCGCCCATACCGCGTGCAGTGGTCGACGTCGGATCTCGACCTGTATTTGCGACAGCGCGCACTTTTTCTGCGCATGGAACGTGGCGCAGTCGAGCCGCTGGAAGCTGAAGAAGCGGTGTTCGAGATTGTCGCTCGCGTACTCGAGCGGGCACACGGCGTTAGGCGTCCGCCTCATTCCTCAATGCGTGCGACCGAAGCGCACCGCGACCTCGTTCAGCGGGCGCGCGCGGAGCTGGCGCGCGACATTGGCGCGCAAACTGACGTGACCTTGTTGGCGAGCCGGCTACAAGTCTCGCCGTATCACTTGTGTCGAGTGTTTCGCGCGACGACCGGAATGACCTTGCATGCGTATCGGCTCGATCTGCGTTGCCGGGTGGCATTGGAGCGGCTCAGCGAGACGCGCGGCGATATCTCGCGTGTCGCGCTCGAGTTGGGGTTCTCGAGTCATAGCCATTTCACCGCCACCTTGCGGCGTCAATTGGGCATAACGCCATCGCAGGTACGGCGAGCGCTGGGAAATGAAACCAAAGCGGTTAGGGTCGACGCGCGTATTCATCCCACAAATGCGCTATCGCGACCGCACCCTTCTCGAGGTTTTCGACGCTCATCCACTCGTTAGGCGCATGTGCGTTCTCACCGGGCAGCCCGAAGCCGAGGAGTAACACGGGCGCGCCGAGTACCCGCGAAAGATCTCCGACCACTGGGATAGAACCTCCCTCGCCCGTGATTACGGGCTCCCGATCGAAAGCTGCCTTCAGCGCCTGACGCGCGGCGTCATAGATGGGCCCCTCGAGGTCCGCACGCCAGGGCTTACCGCCATGGAGGAACTTGAGGCTCACAGTTATGCCAGACGGCGTAACCTTTTCCACGTGCGCTTTGATGAGCTGCTCGATCTCCGCAGGGTCCTGGTCGGGTACGAGGCGACAACTCACCTTGGCCATCGCTTTGGATGGCAAGACGGTTTTGGAGCCTTCGCCAGTGTAGCCGCTCAACAGACCGTTCACCTCGCACGTCGGCCGAGTCCAGATGCGCTCGAGTGTAGTGAAACCCAGCTCCCCACCTAACGCGGGAGCGCCGGTCTCTACCCGGAAATGTTCCTCCTGAAAAGGGAGGTCGCGCATCTGTTGGCGGATCGCGGGGTCCCATTCGCGCACGCGGTCATAAAAGCCCGGGATGGCGACGTGCCAACTGTCGTCGTGCAGCGACGCGATGATGCGCGCGAGCGCCGTGGCGGGATTGATGACCGCGCCGCCGTACGAACCTGAGTGCAAATCTGTACTCGGCCCCTGAACGTCGATCTGGAAATATGCGAGGCCGCGGAGCGACGAGAGGATCGACGGGATACCGGGCGCGAACATCGCCGAATCCGAAATGACGACGGCATCGCACTTGAGGCGCTGTGCATACAGTTCCACGAACGGCGCGAGATGATCGCTCCCCACCTCTTCTTCCCCCTCAGCGAGCACGATCACGTTGACTGGGAGCCGTTTGCGCACGCGCATATGCGCTTCGATCGCCTTGAGATGCAGGAACAGTTGTCCTTTGTCGTCGACCGAGCCGCGTGCATAGATGCGGCCCCCGCGCACCTCCGGCTCGAACGGCGGCGAATCCCACAGGTCCACCGGCTCGGCGGGTTGCACGTCGTAGTGCCCGTAGATGAGTACGGTTTTCGCGTTAGGCCCCGCATGCAGCCACTCGCCGAGGACGACGGGATGGCCCGCGGTCTCTATTACTTCGGCTTCGAGGCCCACGGCGGTCATGGACTCACGCAGCCATTCGGCGCAGCGCCTAACGTCAGCCTTGTGATCGCTCTGGGCACTGACGCTGGGGATGCGTAAAAACTCAAAAAGCTGATCCCGATGAGCTTGGCGGTTGTTGTCGAGGTAGGTGGTTACGTCGCGCATGCCAGATCAGGTCAATGGTCAAAGGTCAAAGGTCAAAGCAAGCAAACAACATTACCAGAAGAAGCCCACACATTCGCGCCGACAGATAGCTTTGACCTTTGACCTGTGACCCTTGACCTTAGCTTCTTGAACAAACTTTCAGCCGAAACCTCCCCCTACTTAGTCCAGCACGCCTCGAACCCGGTCGAGTGGTACCCGTGGGGCGACGAGGCGCTCGAGCGCGCCAAGCGGGAAGACAAGCCGATCCTCTTGTCGATCGGTTATGCGGCGTGTCACTGGTGCCACGTGATGGCGCATGAGTCCTTCGAGGACGCGGAGACGGCGCGCCTGATGAACGAGCTCTTCGTGAACATCAAAGTCGACCGCGAAGAGCGCCCCGACCTCGACGGGATCTACATGCAGGCGGTGCAGGCGATGACAGGGCACGGCGGTTGGCCGATGACTGTGTTCCTGACCCCGGAGGGAGTTCCGTTCTTCGGCGGGACGTATTTTCCACCTAACGAGCGGCATGGCTTGCCGTCGTTCCGGCGCATCCTGCAGGCCGTTGCGGCCGCGTATCAGGAACGCCGCCCGCAGATCGAAGACACCGCCGCGCGCATGCGTGACTTCTACGCATCGCAGCAGGACATCTGGCAGGCGAGCAGCCAGTTGTCGCGCCTAACGCTCGAATCCGCCTATCGTGTGCTCGAGCGCTCCTACGACGAACGGTTTGCCGGCTTCGGTGGCGCGCCGAAGTTCCCGCCTACCATGGCGCTGGATTTCCTGCTGCGATACGGTGCGCGCGACGGAACCACCCGCGCCCATGAAATGGCGCTCGCGACCTTCCGCGCGATGGCGCGCGGCGGAATGTACGACCAGATCGGCGGCGGGTTCCATCGCTATAGCGTCGACGAACGATGGCTCGTCCCGCACTTCGAGAAGATGCTGTACGACAATGCGCTGCTCGTTAGGTTCGGCGCGCACGCCTGGCAGGCAACGCATGACGCCGAGGTCCGCCGCGTTGTCGCAGAGACGCTCGCGTGGCTCACTCGCGAGATGCTGTCTCCGGAGGGTGGCTTCTATTCCTCGCTCGACGCCGACAGCGAGGGACGCGAAGGCGCCTTCTACGTCTGGACGCTCGCGGAGTTGCGTGAACTGCTTGGCGATGAGGCGGTGCTCGCAGCCCAGTACTGGGGAGTAACCGAACAGGGGAACTTCGAAGGCGAAGGGGAGTCCGTGCTGCACGTTGCGGCGGATCCCGTGGCAATCGCCGCCCGCGCGAACCTAACGAGCGACGAGCTGGAGCGCCGCGTGCAATCCATGCGCGAACAACTCGCCGCGGCGCGCGCACGAAGACCACGCCCAGGCCGTGACGACAAGATCCTGGCTTCGTGGAACGGTCTCATGCTCCGCGGGATCGCCGAAGCCGCGCGCGCGTTCGACGACAGCGACTATCGAGCGCTCGCAGTGCGTCACGCCGAGTTCCTCGCGCGGGCCTTTGTGCGCGAGGGACGTGTCGCGCGATCATATAAAGACGGCGTCACAAAGGGCGCAGGATTTCTCGAAGACTACGCCGCGATCGCGCTCGCATGGCTCGACGTATATACCCTCACCGGAGAGCGCCACTGGCTGGACCAGGCTCGCTCGTTAGGTGAGTCGGCCCGTCGCTGGTTCTGGGATGAAAGTTCTCACGCCTGGTATGACACGGCGCGAGATCACGAACAGCTGATCACGCGCCCGCGCGACGTATCGGACAACGCGATCCCTTCCGGGTCGTCGCTTGCGACCGAGCTGATGCTCCGCTTATCGGTCCTGACTGGCGACGGCAGTTATCGGGACATCGCTGATAGTCTGCTCTCGGCGCTGGCCGATGGCATGGCGCGTCATCCGGCAGCCTTCGGTCACCTGCTGGGCGCCGCCGACTTTGCTGTGTTCTCGCCTCTGGAACTGGCTGTGATTGGCCCTCCGGAGTCCCCCGGCGTCGCAGACATGCTACGGCACGCAAACTCTCGCTTTTTGCCCAGTCTCGTTCTGGTGCAATCCGCGGGAGAGCCAGACAGTGACCTTCCCTTGCTCCGAGACCGACCGCGCTCGGCAAGTCCCGTCGCATACGTATGTCAGAATTACGTTTGCGAGGCTCCGGCAACGTCCGTGGAGGAGCTGGCCGAAAGGTTGGACGCGGCCCTTCAACCCGTCGGCCGCGGCGCGAACTAAGTGTCGGCGGGCACACGCCTTGCCCTCGCGAGGCGTGTTATACTGCGTGTCATTCTGACTGACCGCTCGAGGGCCAACCCGGTTGCGGGGACTAGACTGGACCGCGTGTCCAATTCTCCAACACCGCCAGCGCTCAACTAAGGGTCTCTCAGCACGCCCGGACAACGACCCGCAAAACTTTCGATCACAAACAGCTGACATGCAGCCTTGCAGAGCGTGGCGCTCTTTAGTCGCCGTATCCCTCGCGCTACTCAGCACGTGCACAACGAGCGTCGACCCAACCGCCGTCGCGGTAGTAACCCTCGTTCCGCCATCCGACTCCGCGCGCATCGGCGAAACGCGTCAGATCGAGGCGCAGCTCTTCGACGCCAACAACAACCGGTTGCAGGGGCGCCGCATTCATTGGCGCAGCAATGATCCTGCTGTAGCCACGGTCGACACCCTTGGCGTGCTACGCGGCATCGCGGTGGGTACGACGGTCATCGTCGCCACGGTAGAAGGCAAGTCGGGACAAGCGCAATATAAGATCATCGCACCTGTCAACCGCGTCGCCGTCGCACCGCTGACCGCTGACATCCCGCTGGGGAGCAACAGGCAGCTCGCCGCGAACGTGCTGGACGCCGCCGGCAATGCAATCGCTGGCCGTCCGGTGACATGGTCGAGCTCCAACTCCACGATCGCAACGGTTTCGGTCGGGGGCCTCGTCTCGGCCGTCGCGTTAGGCAGGGTGACGATTACGGCCACGGCCGAAGGGAAGTCCGGGACGTCCACTATCGATGTGGTGGATCCCACGGCATCGGTTCGCATCACACCAGCCGGGCCGCAGATCCTGCGTGTCGGGGGCAAGGTGCAGCTGACCGCAACCGCGCTGAACGCCGCTGGCCAGCCGTTGCCGGGACGCACCGTGAATTGGGTGTCGTCGAACCCGAACGTCGCGTCTGTGAACTCCACAACCGGTGAGGTGACCGCGGTTGCTGTCGGGCAGGCGGCAATCACGGCGGAGATCGAAGGCCGTCAGGCTCAGGCCTCGGTTACAGTAACCCTGATCCCCGTGTCGAGCGTTTCGCTCGCACCCACTTCGTTGACGATGTTCCGCGGCGAGCAGCGGCAGCTGACCCTAACGAGCACCGATTCGACGGGCGCCACCATAACGAACTATCAGGGGCGCGCCGTGAATTACAACAGCAATAACCTTCCGGTTGCGAGTGTGAGTCCGGCGGGCGTCGTCTTTGCCGCCGACACGGGAACGGCGGTAGTCAACGCCAGCGTGGACAACGTGTTCAGCAACAACGTGACGGTCACGGTGCGACTGGTTCCGATCGACAACATCACGGTCAACCCGAACCCGGCATCGGTGAAGGTCGGCAACACGCAGCAGTTCACCGCGACGCTGCGCGACTCGAACGGCAACATCATCGTGGGTCGCCCGGTCGTATGGTCATCGTCTGATACGAACAAAGCGACGATCACTGCTGCCGGTGTGCTCACGGGCATAACAACTGGCACGCTGACTGTCACCGCCACGGCGGAAGGCGTCGTGGGAACGGCATCGGTCACGATCACGCCGTAGCGTTTTCCAGTCGTTCGCTTTCGGCGCCCCGCACGGCAACGCTGTGTGGGGCGCTACTTTTTGAGCGCCCCCACACACCGGAGCTCCGCGCGCATGGCTGATTCGCGAGCGTCGTTCACCCGCGGGATTTTCGCGGGCGCGATTCACGACGAGCTGCTCTTCCCGTTCCCGGATGAGCACGAGGGGATAACTGCGGAAGAGCGGGATCGCGTTAGGCAGCTCCTGGCCGGTTTTGCCGGCCTCGCGGTCGATCCCGCGGCTATCGACGAGCGGGAAACGATCCCCGAGCCCATCATCCGCGATCTGGCACGGATCGGGATACTCGGCCTAACGATTCCCCGGGAGTATGGCGGCCTGGGTCTGTCGGCTACCGCGTATGCACGCGTGTTCGGCGAGCTTTCCCGTGCCGACGCGTCCGTCGCGGTCCTCGTGGGCGTTCATTGTGGGCTCGGCAGCAAGGCGATCGTCCTCTACGGCAATCCGGAGCAGAAGGGGCGCTACCTGCCCGCGCTGGCGCGCGGGGAAACGCTCGCCGCGTATGCGCTGACGGAGCCTAACGTCGGTTCCGACGCCCAGCACATCGAGACGTCCGCGGTGTGGGATGCGGCGCGGAGCGAGTGGGTGTTGAACGGGCGCAAGATCTGGATCGGCAATGCGCATCGCGCCGGGGTGATCGTGACCTTCGCGCAGACGCCCGTGGAGCGTGGCGGATCGACCGTGCAGCGTCCGACGGCGTTCATCATCCGCCCCGACATGCCGGGATTTCACGTGGCGGGGACAGTGCGCAAGCTGGGCATCCGCGGCTCGACGCAAGCCGAGTTGGTTTACCAGGATTTGCGGGTTCCCGGCGATCACGTGCTGGGACAGGTTGGCAAGGGGTTTTCAGTCGCGGTGCACGTGCTCAATGGCGGCCGCCTAACGCTTGTCGCTGGCTGTGCGGCCGGCGCGCGGCGCGTATTGGGGGAGATGGCGCGTTACGCGAGCGAGCGACGCCAGTTCGGCAAGCCGCTGGCCGAGTTCGAGATCACGCAGCGGAAGCTCGCGACCCTTGCCGCCGAGGTCTATGCAGCCGGGGCGTTGTTAGGCGAGCTCACGGCGCTGGTGGATCGTGGCGAAAGCGACTACTCGATGGAGGCCGCCTGTGCCAAGGTCTTCGCGAGCGACCTCATTTGGCGTGCGACAGACGAGATGGTGCAGGTGGCGGGCGGCCGTGGGTTCGTGAAGCCGTATCCGTATGAGCGGTGGCTCCGGGATGCGCGGATAAATCGGATCTTCGAGGGCACGAACGAGGTGCTGCGCCTCTTTATCGCGTTGAACGGCGTGCAGGGGCCTGCCGAGCGTTTGAAGGAGCTGGGGAGCGCGATCCGGCGGCCCTTGCAGAACTGGGGGTTGCTGAGCGGCTATGCGGCGTCGCGCGTTAGGTCCGTGTTAGGTGCGACGCCGACCTTGGACGCCCCCTTGAGCGAACGACTGGCGACACACAAGCGTTATTTCGAGAAGCACGTCGCGGAGCTCAAGGATCACGCGGAGCGTGCCATCATGAAGCACCGCGCCGCGATCGTAGATCGCCAGTTCGTGCTGGAGCGGCTCGCGAACATGGCGGTCGAGTTGGTGGCGACGGCGTGCGTGCTAGCGCGCACGCAGCACGAGATCGAGCAACGTGGTGAAGGGGCGTGTGAGCATCAAATCGCGTTATGCGATCTCTTTTGCGTGGAATCGGGGCGGCGCTTTCGCGCGAACCGATTGGCGCTCGACGAACGGGAGGAAGAAGTTGATGCGACGCGTCGACAGGTCGCCGAGCACCTCGTGCGGAGCGACGCGCGACGGCTGGCGACACCCGAGCCCAAGCATTTCTAATCGTCGTTACGTTCACGTTTTGAGAAAAGGAACCGGCGCACTCGCATCCTCGAATCGGGGCGACAGCTGATCCGCCGCCTGGAAGTGCACATTGAACTCGAACGTGCAATCGCGATCGCACCTGCAGACGGTCGCTTCAAGACGTGCAGGCGCAATTGCGTTGAGATGGTCAATCCGCCTCCTGCTTTGACACTTAAGCAGAAATGCCGTTCACAAATGCGTGGACGATACGCGGTCAACTCTGCTGGTCAGTAAAGTTACTCCAGGCGAAATGACATCGACTGTTGTGCAGGCCGACGCGGAGGAAGCGCCGCAGCGGCCGTGATCGGCCCTGCGCGCGCTTCGTATTCTCCGCGTTAGGCAGCGATGCAGTGCCTAACAATGCTCCATCACGCGAATGGCGGACTCGGCGGCTTTGGCACAGGATCGGGATCACCCGGGTCGCAGGCCGGGCAGCACTGATCCACGATGCAATTGACGATCTGCTTAACCCGCTCGCCCCAAATTTCCCATTCCCGCGCCCATGCGTTGATGTCCTGACACATCTTGTTGAAGTTGCCGGGACATGGCCGTGCCCTTTTCCCTTTTCCCTTCGTCCTGGGGAGTTTGAAGGTCTTGGACGGAGGGCGCGGAATGGTCTTGCCACCTCTCGCTCCTTTTCGTCGTGCAGCCATCGGATCCTCCTCTCGTTATGGTTGAATCATCCAGCTGCGCGGAGCGCCGCGCCGGCGGGCCGCAATCGATCCAGTCGCGCGGCCAGTTGTCGCGCTTCATCGTTCCGACCGAGCGCACGCGCGGCTTGCAGCCGCACGCGCAGGCTTGGACGGTAGTACAACAAATAGGTGACAGGCTCGGGCGCCTCGAGCGACTCCGCAACACGCATCGCGTCAGCGAAACGACCTTTCGCGAGCAGCAGCTCTGCCAGCGTTAGGCGCTCCATGCCAAGTCCTGCGAACGGCTGCCACGTGATGTCCGCGCGCGGTGCGTGCGGACGCAATTGCTGCAGCAGTGCAATCGCTGTGGCTGTGTCACGTGCGGCAAAGGCGGACAACGCATTGGCGCTCTTTGCGAGCAGCGAATCCTGGGCCGAACCAGTCGTGCGCGCCCGCTCCTGAAGGACGCGCGCAATATCACGGCTCGTATTCCGGTCTCCTTTGCGGGCACTCCACGTCGCTCGGAGCCAGAGCGTAGCGCTATTCATAGCCGTGAAATCCGCCCCGCGTGAAGTCGCGATGGAATCCGCGACTTTCGGATTCTCCTGACTGGCAGCTGCCGCCAGGAGTTGCAAAGGCCACGCGGGTAACCCTACCCTAGCGGCAGCGTTGTATGCCTCTGCAAGCGAGGCCGTGTCAGTCGTCGCCAACAAGAGTCCGTGGAGTGTCAGTAGCGCGCCCCAGCGCGTGGCCACATCGACCGAATCCATATGCAGCAGACGCCAGAACGCGGCCCGCGCGCAGCCAGGTCGACTCGCGCCAACGGCGAGCAACTTTCCAGCTACGAGCACTGACGCCGCTTGAGCCGGCGCGGCCCGGGCCCAAAAATCCGCAGCGCGCGCTTGACTCACGCATTGAATGGCCAAACGGATCGGCGTCAAAATGTCGCTGATGCCGCTGCTGTCGGCCGCCTGCGCGTAGCGCACGTGCGTGGAAGCTACGCGCCCTTCATGCAAATCATGCTCGGCTAGGTGCAGGCGAGCCAAAACCATCGCGCTGTCACGAGCGATCGCGGCAGCGTAAGCCGTTCTGGCCAATGAATCCGCATTCCTCACGTTAGGCAGCAGGTGGTTGTACGTTTCGGCCATCGCCATCCACACATCCGACCAGGACGAATCCCGTGTGAGGGTTCGCTGGAAGTGCTGGAGCGCGCTGTCCGCGTCACCAGCGAGGTAGTGGCCTAGCCCCTGCGCGTAGCTCGCGTGGCGCGGCGGAAGAGACTGCACGTGTCGAGACGCGACGGCGTACAGTTCGCTTGCGGCCGAATCGCGGTCCAGCGCACGCGCTGCGAGAGCTCCTTTGATCGCCGCCAATGCAAAACCGGAATCGAGCGCGACCGCTTCGTTGTATTGCGTGAGCGCGTCAGCGAGACGTGATGCGCGATACGCGCGCTCAGCTTGCAGAAATTTCGCGATGGCCGGTGCCGCCCGGTCTCGCAGCGGCGAGAAGTCGATGCGCCGCCCGGGCTCCACCAGTGAGGGCACGAGCGCGGCAACCGCGCGGACTCCAAGCTGCGGCGCACTTGCTCCAAGCTGTGCACTTACCGCCTCACGCCTAACAAGTGTATCTCCGGCTACCGCGTGCAGGCTGAGAAGGACCCGGATGCTATCACGTTCGCGCACGATAGCACCGTCGATGTAGTGTCCGGCGCCTATCGAGCGGGCGAGTCGCAGCGCTTGTTCATGCCTCAAACCGCCTCGCGCATTGGGATCGATGAGCTGAGATGCTTCGACCCACCGAAGCGGGCGCGTGCCATCGAGCGCATAGCCGATATACGTCGCGACGGCAAGGCCATCTCCAGCGGTGTCGGCGCCGCCGACCGTCTGCAGCGGAAACACGAGTATGCGATTCGGGTCCACCGCTGGCGCTCGCAGTGCGCTCGCGAGCCACACACCTCCGACCACCGCGCCGACGCCTCCAATCGTTAGGAGCGCCCACCGTTTCCACCTCGGAACCGGCCTGCGCACTGGACGCCGAGTGTGCAGCTCGTTTGTCGCGAGCGCGAGAAGAAGATCGTCGATGCGCTCTCGCGCGGCCTCTGCCGATCGAAGCCGATCGGCCGGTACTTTCGCGAGCATCGTCGCGATGACTGCGTTGACGTCGTCCGCCACGTCGGGCCGCGCGATCGACACGCGCGGAGGTGGATCGTGCCGATGTTGACTCAGCACGACCTGCGGGTCAGCCCCCTCGAAAGGCGGTGACCCTACCAGCATTTCGTACAGCACGCAACCTAACGCGTACACGTCACTGCGCCCGTCGATGATGCGGTCCCCGGTCGCCTGCTCTGGGCTCATGTAGGCCGGAGTACCGACCCCGATGCCACCACCCGTTAGGCGTTGATCGTCCGGCTCACTCAGGGCGCGCGCAATTCCGAAATCCGTCACGGCAACGTGATCGCCCGATATGAGCACGTTCGCCGGTTTGATATCCCGGTGGACGAGTCCACGCGCGTGCGCGTGGGCAAGCGCGTCGGCTATCTCGCGCGCGATGCGCAGCGCGTCGCGCAGCGGGAGTTGTCGTTCCTTGCGCAGTCGCGCCTGGAGCGACTCGCCCGCAACCAACGGCATGACGAAGTAGTACAGGTCTTCGCTGACGCCCGAATCGAACACAGGGACGACGTGCGGATGCTGCAGTTGCGCCGCCGTGCGGACTTCCCGCAGAAAACGCGCAGGCCCGACCGTGCGCGCCAGCTCTGGTCGCAACACTTTGATTGCGACTTGCCGCTCGTGGCGCCTATCGAAGGCAACGAACACCACCGCCGTCGCGCCGTGGTCGAGCTGGCGCTCGATGTCGTACCGACCGTGCAGCGCGGTTGCGACGCGGTCTCGCAGGTGTTCGTCGGGCGCCGCGAGCATCACCGAGTGGTCGCGCCTAACGCGGCCAAGAGCGCTTGTCCACGGTAAAGGTCACCCGTCCAATGGACCGACCGCGGTAGCGCTGAACGATTTCGATCGAGCTGCTTGCCGGATTCAAACCGCGGGGCACAACTACTCGGACGCCACACCGATACCGCGCCTTCTTGCCAACCTCTACACCCGCATACCGCAAGCCTCGCGCGGGCACGGGGAGGACGATTCTCTCGCGGGCATCTCGGTTGTAGCCACGGGTCACCGCTTCCGGAAGTCGGTCACCGAGAGTTTCCGGCAACAGAATGGTCCAAGTGTGCTCGCGGTCTCCAGCGCGGTAGACCTCGAAATCGAACGCCGCTGCCTCGTTAGGCGGACCGTTGATGTTGAAACCCGCTTCCGCCTCGAAATCCGACCCCAGCGGCACCAGATCGAGGACGTGGAAGTTCCGCCACGCGACGTTGTTTTGCGCCGCGACGAATCCGAGAAACGTCTGCCAGTCCACGGGCGCCGCTGCTAACGGTCGGATTGGCGGCGGCGCAGGATCGAGCGGATGATCGAGTACGGCGATGAAGCACGCGTGAGAAACCGGGAGCGTCGCCTGTGTTGGAATCCATTCGATGGCGGGAGCAACCGCCAAGGGCCCATACGGCTGGCCGATGATTGCACCCGCGGCCAAAACATCGACGGGGGCCGATGTTCCGATGAGGTTCCAGTCCGTCGGCGGGATAAAAGCCCCCGCTTCCGCCCAATAGACCGTCGCCGTCACGCCTGTGGCCTGGACGGAGCCCCGATTCCGCATACGCACGTAGATGTAATTCTTCTGATTGAGCACGATGGGATCGTTAGGCACTCGTTGCTCGGCGACGTTGCTGTTCTGCCCCACATCGTTGTCCGGATTTGACAATGCCGCCGAGCGAACGATGATATCCGGGCTTTGGGCAACATTGAGCGACGGAATCGACCCATCGTCGCCGACGTCATCGCGGATGAAGACATCCGGCATGAAGCCTATCTCATCGGCAATGCTCTTGAGATCCGGCATCGTTCCAATCGGCAGCGCCCCTTGCGCCGCCCCGATATCGTAGATCGGTGTACCTCGGTCCCAACTGCCAAGGAGCGCGCGCATCTGCACGGGAGATAGGCGCGCCGCCGGGAAGGCAGATCTTATCGCCATGTGCTGCACGAGCAACGCCGCCCCCGCGATGATCGCGGACGCAGAGCTGGTCCCACCGAAGTAACCAGAGTAGTCGGTGTCAGGGTTCGCACCGTCGGTATACGGTGACGTGACATCTTCCCCCCACCCGTAGCAATCGATGCGCGAACCGTAACTGCTCTTCGGCTGGCGTTCGTGTCCTCCGGCCGGCTGTGTGGTCGATGCGCACGACGCTACCATGACGGCTCCTGAATCTGTAAACGCCGGATCGCCGCGATTCAGGACAGGCGTCGTGATATTTCCCGGGCGCGGGGGGATCGGGTCGTCGAGGTTATGGGCATGCTCCGTGGGGCCCGGGCCCGTCCAGCCATTGCCCGCCGGCTCGATAACCACCATGCCTAACGAGGAGGCAAGACGGACCGCATCGAAGTGATGATCGTCAACCTCCACCGGAAACCCGCCTTCGGCGCCACCTGCGGTCTCCACCTCGATCAACAGCACGTCTCCGGGAGTCATGACGTCCAGCGCGGCGACGATCGCCGCTGTCAATCGCCATGCATCGGTGCCGTCGTCGGACACTCGCGACGCAACGCCTAACAAGCTTGCACCGGGCGCTACTCCAACCATACCCAAACCGGCACCCTGATGATCGACTCCGACCGCGACGCCAATGGTTTGTGTGCCGTGGCGTTGTCCCATCGCCACGTTGCTGCCTATCAGCGTACCGACAGGGTCAGGATTATTGACATGCACTCGCGGTGGAAAATCCTGATGCGTGTAACGCCAGCCGCGTTCAATGTCGACAAAGCCGACCCCGCCGCCGTCGAACTGCCCCCAAACCGATTCGTGCCTGGCGTTGATGCCGAATTCCATACTGCCGGGGCTCTCATTGCCCAAGCCGTATACGTAACCCTGCTTCGGAGTGAGAACATCAGGTGTGACCGCCCATGGAGCAGCGGGTTCGCGCAAGTTGCGCTCGAGATAGGCCGTGGAGATGCCTGGGTGGGTGCCTAGCTGACTTGCGATCGACGCCGGCGAGGGAGGCGCCTTCCGGCCCCGAAGGTCAACGATCCAATACGCCAGCAGCGAGTACCTGAGTGGAAATGGTCCGGCGAGCGAATGCGCCTCCCACGCGAATACATGCTGGATGTACGCGACCGGGACCGGCGATTGCGCCGCGAGCGCGTCGTGATGCGCCAGGTGCGTCAGCAGCGCGGAAATTTCCGAGCTTGGGTTCGTCTGCTGAATCGCGCTCAGTACACCGCCCAATCCCTGCACGACGAGCGACGGCGCCGACGACAGTTTGTTGCGGACTGCACTCGCAATCGAGTTCTCCACCCTAACGACTATCCGCCCCGTGTATGCAACGCTCGGTCCTAGCATCCAGTCCCCCTTGGTCCCTTCGTGCGTTACGCGATTGCACCGGCGAGCGCGGCGGCCAGCGCGCTGGCGTTGCGCGGTCGCTCAGCCGGCGTCTTCGCCATCGCATCGCTAATGGCACGCTCCGCCGCCGGAGGCACATCCGGTCGGAACCGCCTGACGGACGGCGGCGCCGCCGATACATGCTTCGCCAAGATTGTCATTGCCGTTGCGCCGATAAAGGGCGGACGGCCCGTCAGCATCTCGAACGTGATGCAGCCTAACGAGTATATGTC
>DATFBW010000121.1:0-13082 GCA_035253645.1 Gemmatimonadaceae bacterium
GGGCCCCGGCAAAGACGTTACGACGGACATCACCAGCAACACCACATGGCACGCGGACACGACCTACGTGCTCAAGGGGTTCATCCACGTCGCCAATGGCGCCGTCCTCACGATCGAGCCAGGCACGGTCGTCAAGGGAGACTTCGCCACGTTAGGCGCGTCACTTTTTGTCCTGCGCGGCGCCCGCATCAACGCTGTTGGTCGCGCGGACGCGCCAATCGTGTTCACATCATCGCGCACCGCTGGCCAGCGTCAACCCGGCGACTGGGGTGGCCTCATTATCGTTGGCAATGCACCGATCAGCCGGACGGGTGTCGATGTTGAGCTCGAAGGCACAGGAACCAGCACAGGAACCACGCCGGGGACGAACTATCGCGTCAACTACAGCGGCGGCACCACCGCGACCGACAACAGCGGTGAGCTGCGCTACGTGCGCGTCGAGTTCGCGGGATTTGCTCCCACGACAAACGCGGAGCTGAACAGCTTTACGTTCGCCGCAGTGGGCAGTGGGACGCGCGCGAGCTTCCTGCAATCGTTAGCCGGACTCGATGACTCATTCGAATGGTTCGGCGGCGGATTCGACGCGACCAACCTGGTCTCGTACGAGTCGGGCGACGATCACTTCGACATGGCCGAGGGCTTTAGCGGTCGTCTGCAGTACCTCATCGCGTTTCAGAGCGATGTGCTGACGCCACGTTCGGGCGCGGGATCAACTGCCACCGATCCTGTTGGCGTTGAAAACGATGGATGCCCGTCCAATTCGGCCGGCTGCACGCAGGGCCATAACACGCAGCCTTACACGTCGCCCGTTATGGCGAATTTCACGCTTGTCGGTACAGGCGATGTAGCGACGTCTCAGGCGTCGGGTGGTTATGGCATGGTCCTGCGCCGTGGCACGGCTGGCTACTACGTGAACGGCATCGTCGCCCGGTGGCCGCGCGCTGCCGTGAGCGTGCGCGATGTCGAGACGTATCAGCGTGCCGGGAGCGTGGCCATACCCGACCTAACGACTGCAGATCTCGCCGTTCGGAATTTGCTCTTCGTGCAGAATGGCGCGGATTTCCAGACCGGTCAGCAGCCTCCTTTTGACCTGACCGGCAACGCACTGCGGAGCGCAGCAGTGGGTCAGACGACTGCAGCGCTGTTTACAGCGTTCCCGGCCACCACGTCGTCATCGACAACTGCCGCGAGCTTCGATTGGACGCCGCCTGCGGGCTCGATGGCAGTCACGGGCGGCCTAACGGCATTCACCGGTAAGCTTGCCACTAAGGCCGGAAGCGTGATCGCGGGTACATCCTATGTAGGCGCAGCAGATCCCGCGGGGGCTAAATGGTGGGCGGGATGGACTGTATACGCGAAGAATTAGCCTGCCGGTGACGAAGAAATGGAGCAGGCTGCCGATGACCGCCGGATTCATTCTGGCGGTCATCGACGCGTGTGCCTGCTACGATGCGCAAGCCGTCACCGATTCACTGCACAGTGATAGCGCTGCGCGCGCCATCCAGGATTCGATAAATCGTGCGCAGCCGCACTACATCGTCGACAGCATCTTTCCGATAGCGGAAGAGATCCGCCGGTTCAACGCAGACTCACCTCCTGTCGACTCCTTGAGGGGTGGAGCGAAGGGGCGACAAGCACTCGTTAGGCGCTTCACAGCGGCTCTGGCAAAGCACGACACGGCGACGTTGCTCTCCTTGTTCGTCACGCGAGCCGAATTCGGCCAGTTGGTTTTTCCGGAGTCCCCACACGTGCGCCCGCCGTTCAAAACAAAGCCAAGCGTCATCTGGGGTCAGCTCGTAAATGAGTCGGAGAAGAGCCTTTCCCGGCTCCTCCAACGCTTGGCTGGGCCCGCCGTGCAGATCAGCGGACTTGAGTGCCCCGCGCCGGAGCGCCACGGCAAGAATCTGATCTGGCGTCGATGCACAGTGCTCGTGCGGGACCCACAGCGAGGCGAAAAGAGGATGTGCTTGTTTACGATCCTCGAGCGCGGCGGACGCGCGAAGTTTCTCCTCTATACCACCGACTTCTAGGGCTTTGGCAGTCACTTAGAGGCTCACGTTTACATGGCCGTTACAATGCGGAGGGGGTTCGTAACGGGACGAAGTACAACTTTCGCGATCTCGATCCCCGCCGATCACCTCACTTAAGGAAGCAAAGCCATGCGCCGAACTACATCATTGCTGCTCGGTCTTGGGGTTGTGGCGTGCACTTCGGGCGAGTCCGGAAAAATGGATAGCGCGGCCGGTGCGACATCCTCCGCTAATCTGACAGGCGCCGGCGCCACGTTTCCGTATCCGATCTACGCAAAGTGGATTTCGGACTACGAGGCGAAGACCGGCGTGGAAATCAACTACCAGTCGATTGGCTCTGGCGGCGGCGTTCGCCAGTTCCAGGAACAGACAGTGGATTTCGGGGCGACCGACGCACCTATGTCGGATGAGGAGATTGGCAAAGCGAAGGGTGGAGCGGTGCTGCACTTCCCAACAGTCCTTGGCGCTGACGTCGTCACGTATAACCTGCCGGGTGTGAGCCAATCGCTACGCCTAACGGGGGACGTGATCGCCGACATTTTTCTGGGCAAGGTCCAGAAATGGAATGACCCCCGCATCGCATCGCTCAACGCCGGCGTCCGGCTTCCGAATCAGGATATTCTCGTCGTTCACCGGTCGGATGGTTCAGGCACGACATTCATATGGACCGACTATCTGGCCACGGTGAGTCAAGCGTGGGCTTCTGGACCAGGTAAAGGAAAAGAAGTTCAGTGGCCAGTCGGACTTGGTGGAAAGGGGAATGAGGGAGTCGCAGGGCAGGTCAAGCAGACGCCCGGTGCAGTCGGTTATGTCGAACTGGCGTACGCGCACCAGAACAACTTGCCTGTGGCGCACGTCCGCAACGCGGCGGGGAATTTTGTCGAGCCCACTATCGAGTCGATTACCGCAGCGGCAGCGGGAGCAATGACGCGGATGGGTGCGGGAAGCGATTACCGCGTATCGATTGTCAACGCGGAAGGCGCCAACTCCTATCCCATCTCGTCGTTCACGTGGCTTCTGGTCTACCAGAATCAGACCAACGACGCAAAGGGACGGGCATTGGTCGACTTCCTGCGATGGATTTACGCTGAAGGGCAGAACGCAGCCCCGGCGCTTGATTACGCGCCGCTTCCCGAAGCGATGCGACAGCAGCTGACGGCGCGTTTGTCGGAAATTCGTATCGGCAACGCCGTGCCGTGACCGAGACCGCCGGAGCGGTCAGCGCGGATGCCGCGGCAGGCATCGCTAACCTCGCTGCCGGAGATATCGAAGGACGCTCGTTAGGCGACCGCATTTACCGCGCGGTCACAACGCTGTTTGCGGCAACAGTACCCATCCTGCTCGCGCTCATCGCCATCGAAGTGATGATTGCGGCCTGGCCTGCCTTTGCCCGGTTTGGACCAGGGTTTCTTACGTCCAGCGCCTGGGATCCCGTGCGGTCGCAATTCGGCGCTGCCCCCATGATCTTCGGCACGCTTGTATCCTCGCTTTTGGCGCTGCTCATCGCCACGCCATTCGCGTTAGGCGTTGCCATCTTCCTTGCCGAGTTCGCGCCTCCCCGGTTACGGCAGCCGGTCGCCTTCACTGTCGATCTCCTGGCCGCGGTACCAAGTGTCGTGTACGGCCTGTGGGGTGTGTTCGTGCTGATTCCGTTTTTGCGCACGACCGTCTCACCCTTTCTCCGCGAGACGCTTGGCCTGGGAGCCTTACCCATGTTTGCCGGCGCGGACTACGGGTATCACATGCTATCCGCGTCTGTCATCCTGGCCATCATGATCCTCCCCTACACGTCGGCCGTGGCGCGGGAGGTGTTGCTCGCCGTGCCGCGCTCCCAGCGAGAAGCCGCGCTGGCACTTGGCGCCACTAAGTGGGAGGTCATCCGCGACGCGGTGGTGCCTTATGCACGCAGTGGAATCATCGGCGGCGTCATCCTCGGCCTGGGTCGCGCGTTAGGCGAAACGATGGCCGTCACCATGCTTATTGGCAATCGCCACGAGATCTCGGCGTCCCTCTTTGCGCCGGGATACACCATGGCGTCGGTCATTGCCAATGAGTTCAGCGAAGCCACGGGCGACATGCATATCGCGGCCCTCATGGCCATCGGCGCGGTGCTCATGTTGACCACCCTCGTCGTGAACTTCATCGCGCGGTGGCTCGTCTGGCGTGTGTCGCACGGTTCGCGCGTATGACGTTCCGTGCCACTGGTCCTTCGCTCCGTCGGCGGAACGTCATCAACTCGGTGATGATCGGTCTGACGTACGGCGCCGCTCTCGTCGCCACGCTCCCCCTGCTCTTCATTCTCGGCTACCTGCTCCTCAAGGGTGCCACGAGCATCAACCTCAATTTCTTTACGCAGCTGCCTCCACCGCCCGGCGAAACGGGGGGTGGAATGGGCAACGCGATCATGGGGACGCTGCTGCTCATTGCTGTCGCCGCGAGCATCGGACTGCCCATTGGTATCGGCTCAGGGCTGTATCTCGCCGAGCGCGGCGAAAGCAAGCTGGCGAACGTCGTGCGTTTTCTGGCGGATGTGCTCAACGGCTTGCCTTCCATCGTCGTCGGCATCTTCGCGTGGCAGATCCTGGTCCGTCGTGTGGGACACTTCTCCGCGCTCGCGGGTGGGCTCGCGTTAGGCGCGATGATGATACCGCTGGTGTCACGCACCACTGAGGAGATGATTCGTCTGGTACCCGTTGCGCTCCGCGAGGCGGCTCTGGCACTAGGGTATCAGCGCTGGCGCACCTCCCTGGCCGTGGTGCTCCGCACCGCCCTTCCGGGAATCGTCACCGGTGCCTTGGTCGCCGTTGCTCGAATCGCGGGCGAAACAGCCCCGCTCCTGTTCACCGCGTTCGGCAATCAATTCTGGTCCTTCGCGATCGACGAGCCAATCGCGGCACTGCCGTTGCAGATATACGTGTTTGCTATCAGCCCATACGACGACTGGCACCGTTTGGCTTGGGCCGGTGCCTTGGTTCTGATCGGCGTTGTATTCGTTATCTCGCTGGCGGCGCGCGCCGCGACGCGCTCTCGCTTCGGTAGCCATGGCGACTGATCTGCGTCCCAAGTTCACGCCCGCAAAGCCCGACGAGGGACGTGCACGGGCTTCGGAAGCGCAACAGGTCCGCATGCGCACGCGCGACCTCGATGCGTTTTTCGGAGCGACGCACGCCGTGCGCGGCGTTTCTCTCGACCTGGTCGACGGCAACGTCACCGCGGTGATTGGACCCTCCGGCTGCGGGAAGTCGACATTGCTCCGCTGTCTCAACCGCATGCACGAAACGGTGCCTAACGCGCGTGTCGAAGGCGAGGTGCTCCTCGACGGAAAGGACATCTATGCGCGCGGCGTCAATCCGATCGCGGTGCGCCGGCGCATCGGCATGGTCTTCCAGCGGCCGACTCCATTTCCAACCATGAGCGTGCGCGATAACGTCGCGGCAGGACTCAAGGTGGCCGATGGAGGTTCGCCCCGACGGACCGAGGTCGACCAGATCGTCGAGTCGGCCCTGCGACGCGCGGCCCTGTGGGACGAAGTGAAAGATCGCCTAACGAGCAGCGCGACGGCGCTCTCCGGGGGCCAGCAGCAGCGCATCTGCATCGCCCGCGCGATCGCGACACGCCCCTCAGTCCTCCTCCTCGACGAACCGACAGCGTCGCTCGATCCGCTGAGCACGCAGAAGGTGGAGGAGCTGGTTTACGAGCTGCGCAAAGAGATCACAATCGTCATCGTCACGCACAACATGCAGCAAGCAGCGCGCGTTTCCGATACGACCGCATTCATGTTGAACGGGGAGCTCATCGAAGCCGCGCCGACGCGAGATTTGTTCACCTCACCACGCGACCCGCGCACAGAAGCGTACATCACAGGCAGGTTCGGATGACGGCCGTGGCACCCGCAGCAGCCGCGACCAAAGAGCTGATCGGCTCCATCGCCGCGCGCGAGTTCTCCTTCTGGTACGGCGACAACCAGGCGCTGTACGACATCACACTCGAGATTCCCGCGCGCGCGATCACGGCGCTCATTGGCCCATCGGGCTGCGGCAAGTCCACTTTCCTGCGCTCCATCAACCGCTTGAACGCGCTCATACTCAACACGCGCCACTCGGGGGAAATCCTCCTCGACGGCGAAAGTATCTTCGGCGGCACGATGGATACCGTACAGTTGCGACAGCGTGTCGGCATGGTCTTCCAGCGCTGGAATCCTTTTCCAAAGTCGATTTACGACAACGTCGCCTATGGCCCGCGCATCAACCTCAAGCCGTCAAAATCGGTCCTGGATGGCATGGTCGAGGAAGCGCTCCGGCGAGCCGCGTTATGGGACGAGGTGAAGGATCGCCTGCGTTCGTCCGCGTTAGGCCTCTCCGGCGGCCAGCAACAGCGGCTTTGCATCGCGCGCGCGCTTGCCAACAGGCCCGAAGTGCTGCTGCTCGATGAACCGGCCAGCGCCCTGGACCCCATCGCCACGCAAAAGATCGAGGAGCTGCTCTATGAGCTCAAACGCGAGCTGACGATCGTCATCGTCACGCACAACCTGCAGCAAGCGGCGCGCGTCTCCGATCGCACCGTGTTTTTCTACCTCGGCCGACTGGTCGAGGTAGGTCCCACGCAGCGTATTTTCACAAGCCCGCGTGAGGCGCGCACTGAAGCGTATGTCACCGGGAGGTTTGGATGAGTCCTAACGAAAGCTCGGGCTTTCGCCACTTCCACGATCAACTCGCGACACTCAAGGAACGGCTCCTCGAGATGTCTGCGCACGCCGAGGAGCTCGTGGACCTTTCGGTGGAAGCGCTGCTCACGCGCGACACGGGTAAAGCGGAGGCGGTGCTCCAGGGCGACGGAGACGTCGATCGGCTCGAGATCGAGGTAGAACGACTCGCCGTCGAGCTACTCGCCCTGCAACAGCCGATGGCCCGCGACCTTCGCTTCATCGTGAGTGCCATCAAAATCTCCAGTGATCTCGAGCGCGTCGGCGATCACGCCGTCAACATCGCGCAATGCGCGCTCCGGCTAACCAACGTCCCCGCCAGCTTCCTTCCGGATCCGGCAATCGAGGACATGGCGCGCCGCGCACGGCGCATGTTGAGCGACGCGCTCGACGCCTTCATCCGTGCCGACGGCGCGTTAGGCCGCGACGTCTGCCGTCGGGACGATCAGGTCGACGCGTTGCACGACTCCGTCTTCCGGATCATGCTCACGCACATGATGAGCGATCCGCGCACGATCAATCCTTCGCTCGAGCTGCTGTTAGTCAGTCGCAACCTGGAGCGGGTCGCCGACCTTGCCACCAACATCGGTGAGGACGCTGTCTTCCTTGCCGAAGGCAAATCGATCAAACACCACGCCGAGGAGCGCGAAGCAGCGATCGGGGCGACCGGGGCGACCGGGGCGACCGGGGCGACCGGGGTCGGATCTTGAAATACGATACCTAACGATCGCGGGCACTAGCATTCGAGCGCAGCGCGCGAATGCTAGCGCCCGCATTGTTTAGGTATCGTATTTCAAGATCCGACCCCGGCGGTTAATTTTGGGACATGGCTGAAGGCCGCCCTCCGGCCCACCCCCAGCGGGCTTCCCGCGCGCGTTCGACAGTGCCTCGCGGCAATGGAGCAGCACCCCCAGCCCCGGGGAAAGTCGCGTCACCTAACGCTACCCCTGCAGCGCGCGACGGCTCCGTCCGCCTCGCCGCGATAGACATCGGTTCGAACTCCATCCGGCAGATCGTCGCGGACGTCTCACGCGGAGGTGCGATCCGCATCGTCGACGAGATGAAGGCGGCGCCGCGGTTGGGTTCGGGGCTCGAAAAAGCGCACCGTTTGAACGAGGCCGCGATGCGCAACGCCTTCGAAGCCATTGATCGCATGGCGACCCTCGCGCGCCACCTGGGCGCCGAACGGGTTGAAGCAGTGGCGACGAGCGCCGTACGAGAGGCCGAAAACGGCCCGCAATTCCTCGATCGCGTTAGGCGGCGCTCCAGCATCCCCGTGCGTGTTCTGCGCGGTGAGGACGAGGCCCGTCTCGGCTTCCGCAGTGCGCTGGCGCACTTCGATCTCGGCGTCGGCCGCGCAGTGGTCGTCGACATCGGCGGGGGCTCAGTGGAGCTCGCCCTGAGCGCCGATGGCCTCATCGATCGCCTCATTTCCCTGCCCTTCGGTGCGATCCGCCTAACGGAGCGGTTCCTGCGCGCGCGGCCCCGACGCAAGGACGTGCGCAAGTTGCGGACATACGTGCGTGATGCTATCCGGAAGCTGCTCCCGGTAAAGGACTGGCGAGGCGCTCAGCTCATCGGTTCTGGCGGCACGTTCACGAACCTCGGGGCGATGTACCTCGCCCGGCAGGGTGTCCCATACGTGGGCCGAGTGCACGGGACGCGCGTGCAGCGCGAAGATCTGGAGCACGTGATCGAAACGCTGCAGGAGATGACGCCCGAGGAGCGCGCCGGTGTGCCAGGACTGAACCCGGCTCGTGCCGACATCATCCTCGGCGGTCTGGTAGTCGCCGCGGAGATCATGGCACGCCTCGAGGCGCGCCACCTGACGGTTTCCGGTTATGGGATTCGTGAAGGCTTATTGCTCGAGATGGCGCGTGTCGCGCCGAAGCCGGCCGATCCGGGCGAGGCGCGTGAGCGGTCGGTTCTTTCGTTCGCGGAGCGGTGCCACTACGAGGTCGGTCATTCACACCATGTCCGCGACCTGGCGCTCCAGTTGTTCGATGCCGTCGGGACGCGCCTCGGATGCGACGGCGCCGATCGGCGGATCCTGGCCGATGCGGCGTTGCTGCACGATGTGGGTTATCACATCAACTACGAGAACCATCACAAGCACTCGTACCACCTGATCCTGCACGCCGACTTGTTAGGCCTCGCCCCCGAAGAGCAGGTCGCTATCGCGCACGTGGCGCGCTATCACCGAGGCGCCGCACCCAAGCGCACACATGAAGCGTTCGCGCAGCTCGACCGTGGTTGGCAGCGCCGAGTGCGTCGCCTGTCGGCCATCCTGCGCGTGGCGGACGGCTTCGACCGTGGCCACGCAAGCGCGGTGCGCAAGATCAAAGTACGCTGGAGCGAGCGCGCACTGCGCCTAACGCCAATGCCAGCTTCCAAAGTGCGCAATTTGCGCCTCGAGCTCTGGGGAGCGAGCCGCAAAGCCAAGTTGCTTGAAAAGGTGTCCGGTGTCCCGGTGGAGGTCGTGGGCACGGACGGCAAAGTCGTGCGCGGCGGGCGCGACTAGCTAGTCACGGCGGTCGGGGGAGACACGTCGCCCGCGCGGCCGCGCCGCGGTCCTCCCATGTTTCCCGTTGCGCTTCGCGGTTGTCGTCGCCGGCAGCTCTGCAGTCGTTACGCGCGGCTCGGCGCGCTCTCTGCCCCAAGCATCGCGCAGTAAGCGTAATTGCGAGGCACGTTCTTCTTCGGCTTCTCCGCCAATTCCGGGCTGACGCTGGGTGTAGTGCCCGTCGGCGTTCAGATCCCACGCTTGCCGATTGTCCGTGAGATACGTTTCCACCAAGGTGCGGAGGCGCTCATGTTGCGCCGCATCTTCTACAGGCACGACTGCTTCAACTCGCCGATCCAGGTTCCGCGGCATCCAGTCGGCCGAGCCGATGTAGTATTCGCCCTGCCCCCCATTCGCGAAATACATGAGGCGCGAGTGCTCGAGAAACCGCCCCACGATGCTGATCACGCGGATCCTCTCGCTCACCCCCTCGACACCGGGACGCAGACAGCAGATGCCGCGCACGATCAGATCGATCTCGACGCCGGCGCGTGACGCGTCGTAAAGCGCCGCGATGATTTCCGCGTCGACCAGGGCGTTCACCTTGGCGATGATGCGCGCCGGCTGCCCTGCTCGCGCATGTTCGGCCTCGCGTCGTATGAGCGACAGGAATCGATCGCGCATGTTCGCCGGAGCGACGAGTAGCCGGCGGTAGGTTTTCTGCCGCGAGAAGCCGGTCAGCAAGTTGAACAACTCACTTACGTCGTTGCCGATGTCCGGCTTGCACGTGAACAGTCCGAAATCCGTGTAGGTGCGTGCCGTTTTGGAGTTGTAGTTCCCCGTGCCGATGTGCACATAGCGCCGGATGCCATCGGCCTCGCGCCTAACGACCAGCGCTACTTTGGCGTGGGTCTTGAGCCCAGGAAGGCCATAGGCGACGTGCACGCCGAAGTTTTCCAGCGTCCGCGCCCAGGTGATGTTGTTCACCTCGTCGAACCGCGCCTGCAGCTCAACGAGCACGGCGACCTGCTTTCCACGCTGGGCCGCTTCTGTAAGCGCCCGGACGATCGCCGTGTCGCCAGAAGTGCGATACAGGGTGAGCTTGATGGCCATCACATGATCGTCCTGTGCGGCAGTCTCGAAAAACCGCTCGACGGATGCCCCGAACGATTCGTATGGATGATGCACGAGGATATCACGTTCGCGGATGCTGTCGAAGATCGACCTGTCTGCGTCCCGCAACTCAACCGGCACGCTGGGCGAAAACGGCAGATCCCGCAAATCAAGGATGTCTATCGTCGCCAGACTCATCAGGTCGCCCAACTCGAGCAAGGGTCCACCTTCGTGCACATCGCGCGCGGCTAACGGGACGATCTCGGAATCCGCGACGTCGCGTAACTCATCCAGCAATAGGGATCGCAAGTGCGGCGGCATCCCTTCCTGTACCTCGAGACGGACGACTTCGCCGAAACGCCGCTGAAACAGCTGCTCTTCGATCATCGCGAGCAAATCGTCCGGCTCGTCGGGAGCGGGAACGTCGAGGTCGGAGTATCGCGTGATCCGGAAGGCGTACCATCCGAGAATCTGCATGCCCTGGAAGAGCTCACCGAGGTGCGCTCCGATCACGTCCTCCAGCGGCACGAAGACGTTAGGCGTGGAGGTAGGGACCCAGCGGGGGAGGCTCTTGGGAACTTTTACGCGCGCAAAACGGGCCCCATCCCACTCCGGATCGTTGATCGCCACTGCCAGCGACAACGACAGATTGGAGATATACGGAAACGGGTGACCTGGATCGACGGCGAGCGGCGTGAGCACAGGAAAGACTTCGCGCTCGAAAAAAGCGTCGATCCCGACACGATCTTCAGCGGGCAGCTCGTGATACCTAACGAGCTTCACACCGCGTTCCGCCAGAGCGGGCAACACCTCGGCAAAGAGCGTGCGCTGCTGGCGAGCTACGAGCTCGCGGACGCGCACCTCGATCGCGTCCAGTTGCGCCTGTGCCGACATGCCGTCGGCTGACGTCTGTAGCACTCCGGCGGCCACCTGACGCCGCAGGCCCGCCACTCGCACCATGTAGAACTCGTCGAGGTTCGTGCTGAAGATCGACAAGAACTTGAGCCGTTCGAGTAGCGGAGTTCGCGGATCCTCGGCTTCGTGTAGAACGCGAGCGTTGAACTCGAGCCAGCTCAGCTCGCGGTTGAGATACAGCGGGGATGTTACAGCAGATGTGGTCATGAACCGCGAATCCAGATGCTCTCGGCGAGGGTGCGGAAAGCACGCTCGTCTAAGATAGCTCCAAAAGGATTGGCTCGGATGGAGCCGCCGGGCATGCCGGTCACGGCTTTGTAAAGCCTTTAGGCTTCAGGCTTTAGCGCTATTTGAAGACGAGGTCGAGGATGCCAAGGCCCAGGGCGGCGATCAGGGCGGCCGCTGGGATGGTGAGTAGCCAGGCCCATACGATGCGCCCCGCGACGCCCCAACGCACCGCTGACAGGCGGTTCACGGCGCCCACGCCTACGATCGAGCCCGTGATCGTATGTGTGGTGCTTACGGGAATTCCAAATCGCGTGGCCAAGAGGATTGTGAATGCTCCCGCGGTCTCCGCGCACGCCCCGCCAACTGGGCGCAGCTTCGTGATGCGCGTACCCATGGTATGCACGATCCGCCACCCACCCAGGAGGGTGCCTAACGCGATGGCCGTGTACGCGCCCATTTCGATCCACAGGGGGATATGGTTCGCGTCGCGCAGATACAGGTGCCGGAGCCAACCCTGCTCGTTCGCGAACGTGGCCTGTGTCGAGACGAGCAGGCCGACGATGATTCCCATGGTTTTCTGTGCATCGTTGGCGCCGTGCGACAACGAGAACAACGCCGCGCTGCCTAACTGCAAGCGGCGGAACAGCGCATCAACCCGCGCCGGCGACACGTTCCGAAAGATCCAGTATACCGCCGTCATGAGCCCGAAGCCGGTCATCAAGCCGATGACTGGCGACAGAACGATGAACAGCAAGGTCTTGATCCATCCGGACGCGATGATGGCGTCAAACCCCGCTTTGGCAACCGCAGCACCGGCGTAACCGCCTAACAACGCATGTGACGAGCTACTCGGCAGCCCATAAAACCAGGTGATGAGGTTCCAGATGATCGCACCGCTCAAACCGGCAAGGATGACGTTGGGCGTCACCGCGCTGATGTCGATCATCCCCGCGCCGATGGTCTTGGCCACTGCAGTGCCCACGGTGAACGCCGCGACGAAATTGAAAAACGCCGCCCAAACGACCGCGGTAATCGGGCTCAGGACGCGAGTTCCCACGACCGTGGCGATCGAATTCGCCGAATCGTGAAAACCGTTGATGAAGTCGAAGACGAACGCGACCGCGACGATCGCGATGACGTACGAGACCACGGTCAGGAGTGCTTGACGGCGATACTCTCGAGCACGATGCCGACCGTTTGGCACTGGTCGATCGCTCGCTCTAGCGTGTCGTACAGCTCCTTCCACTTCATGATTTCGATGGGATCTGCGTCCGTCTGAAAAAGTCCGCCGACAGCGGTGTGGTAAATCGCATCCCCATCTTCCTCGAGCCGTTTTACATCGCGCGACACGCGCCCCACGTTTTGCGGCTGCTTGATCTCACGCACACCATGCGCGAGCTGACCGGCACACCGCGCGAGGATCTCCGACATTTGGCGCGCTGGTTCGCGCGTCGTGCTGATGTGAAACATGACGGCTCGCCGTGCCGTGCCGTCGATGAGGTCGACGACGTTATCGAGCTCGCTCGCAAGTCGCAGGATATCTTCGCGATCCAGAGGCGTCACGAATGAGCGGTTGATACGCAAGGCGATT
>DATFBW010000122.1:0-18780 GCA_035253645.1 Gemmatimonadaceae bacterium
GGATCAGTCATGTGGTCGTTGCCATTGAATCTCAAACGCAGTGGCCACGGGGTGCAACGTGTATGCCCCCCACGGCTGTCTGAACGGCAGCTATCCAGTCATCGTGCGCCGCAGCAGGTCGAGCACTGATTGAGTTGCGCGGAACCGGATCTCGGCGCGGTCGCCGATAAGCCTACCACCATACGTCTTCACACCGAGCGGTGTGTCCGCAGCAACCCAGACCGTGCCGACAGGCTTTTCGGGCGTTCCGCCATCGGGGCCCGCCACGCCGGTGATAGATAAACCGACCTCGGCACCTGTCACTTCCCGGGCACCCCGCGCCATCGCGCGCGCCACAGGCTCACTCACGGCACCGTGCGCGGCGAGGTCGGCGCCGGGAACGTGGAGCAGGTTCTCTTTCACAGCGTTGTCGTACGCAATCACGCCGCCGACAAAAACGTCGCTGGCGCCGCCGACGCTCGTTAGGCGCTGGCCCAGCAGGCCGCCGGTGCAACTCTCTGCAACGGTCAGGTGCCAGCGTCGATCACGGCACGCCTGCAGCACGACAGCCGCGAGGTCCTGATCGTCGAGACCGTAGACGGGGATTCCGATCCGCGCGCGCAGCTCCGCTGCGGCGCGCGTCAGCCGCCGATCCGCCTCCGACACATCGCGATCGCGACTCGTTAGGCGCAGATCCACGCCGGCGGGGCTCGGTTGATACGAAATGCGCATCCCATCGATTTCCACCGCGTATTGCCCCAGAATCGCGGGGAGTTGCGACTCTGCAATGCCGGTGGTGCGAACCGTGCGAGAGCGCAGCGCACCGCCGTTGGATCGTGCGCGCAAACGCGGCAAAACTTCGTCCGCGGCGAGTCCGCGCATTTCTCGCGGAATCCCCGGCAGCATGGCGACCCAGCGCCCGCGATCGTCCTCCAGCCAGATGCCGGGTGCAGTGCCGTGCCGGTTAGGCAGGATCGCCGCACCATCGGGAATCATTACTTGCTGCTTGTTCGCTTCGGGGAGCTCACCGGTGCGACCGCGTTCCCGCCAAAGGCGGCGCAGCCCTTCCCACAGCTCGGGCTCGAAGTGCAATCCGCGCCCGAACAGCTCGGCGATGGCGGGCTTGGTGAGGTCGTCGGCCGTGGGGCCCAAGCCGCCGGTGGTGATCACGCCACCGCTCCGATCGAGAGCCGTGCGCACGGCGGACTGAATGTCTTCCTTGCGATCGCCGACCGTCGTACGCCACGTGACTTGCACGCCGATCCCAGCGAGCTCGCGCGCAAGCCATGCGGCGTTGCTGTCAATCGTTAGGCCGAGGAGGAGCTCGTCCCCGATCGTAATGAGCTCGACTTGCATCGCCTACAAGGTGACCTTATTTGGCCCCTCCAACCAGCAGCCCGCCATAACGCCGCAAATAGACGCCCAGCGAATACAGAGTCAGGCCGAGCGCCGCGACCATGCCGATCGTCCCAACGATGCCGTTGAAGTGCGCGAATGCGTCCCAGGCCGGGTGATCCCAGCGGTGCTGCGCCGCTGCCGAGGCCGCGAAGAACCAGAAAAACGCCGTCCCCACCCAGATGTTCTGAAAGGTCGTCTTGAGCTTAGCGGGACCGATCGCACTGATCACAACACCCCGCCGCGCGGCATGCTGCCGTAAGAACGTCATGAACAGCTCGCGACCGAGAATCACGGCGACGACCCACAGGGGTACCGGGACCAATCCCATTGGTGTCACGAATGGATACGCTACATGCGATGGGTCCCCCGCCGTCACCGGACCAACCACTCCGGCCGTCCATCGCTCGGGGTCGAGTGGAGCCAGGAACGGCACGTCGCGCGTCAGCCAGTAAATCGGGACGAGCGTCGCGATGAGCAAAGCTTTGTCGGCAATCGGGTCGAGCAGCTTCCCCGTTCTGGTGACGAGGTTCCGCGAGCGCGCGAGCTTGCCGTCGTAGTAATCCGTGACCGCCGCCACAACGAACAAGACCCATGCCGACAGCCGGTACTGCCACGGCGGATTCATAATGAGCGCCGTGATCGCCGGGGTCGCGGCGATCCTTCCAAGCGTTAGGCTGTTCGGCAGGTTCATCACGCCGAAGGTTCCCTCGTCAGGACAGCGCCTTGAGGACTAACTTCGAAACCGCCCGAAGTGTATCGAACACGCCGTCACCATTGATGGCAACGGCCTCGAAATACGTCGACCGCTCGATCCATTCACCCGTCGGGACCTGCTCGATCAAATTTTCTCCCGCGTGGTACGGATCGGGCGTCACGCGTTGGCGACTCTGTTCCGTCACTTCCCATCCAGGATTCAATGCAGCCTGCAGCTCGGCGATCGGAGCCGCGTTAGGCAGGTCGCGTTTGTTGTACTGAATGACGAATGGCATCTTCGTGAGGTCATACCCGTATTCCGCCATATTGTCATAGAGGTTCTGCATCGACTCCTGGTTCGCCTCCATGCGATCCACCTGCGAATCGGCGACGAACACGATCCCGTCCACCCCCTTGAGAATCAACTTCCGGCTCGCGTTGTAATACACCTGACCAGGCACCGTGTAGAGGTGGAAGCGCGTCTTGAAACCGCGGATCGTCCCCAGGTCGACAGGCAGGAAATCGAAGAACAGCGTGCGCTCCGTTTCCGTGGCCAGCGAGATGAGTTTTCCGCGGGTATTCGGCGCCACCTTCTTGTACACGTGTTCGAGGTTCGTCGTTTTCCCTCCCAACCCCGGTCCGTAATACACGAGCTTACAATTGATCTCGCGCGACGCGTAGTTGATCATCGACATCGATCAATCTCCGGAGCGCGCGTTATTGAAACAGCTTATCGATCTCTTCATCCACGTTTCCGAGGAGCGGTCTCTGATCGGCGGGCCGCGCGGGCCGAGTGCCGATCGTGGCAAACTGCCGCGCCAGCTGTTCGACAGCTGGTTTCAACTTGAGCTTTACGAGACCGAGCGTCGTCTTGTTGTCGAACAGCACCACGAGGATGACGCGCCGCGCCACATCAGCGAGCAGCATCGATTCCTTTTCACCCTGGTGGAAAAGCGTGTTGAAGTCGCTCTCGCCGATGAGCCGCGCCAGTTGATCGTTGGCGCTGAAGTCGGCTGCTGTTAGGCTGGCGAACGCTGTCGCATCGAAGCGCGGAAGCTCCCCGGCTGTTGTGACCAGTTGTCCACTGCGATCTACGACCAATGCGCTTTTCGCTTGCGACTCGTTCAAAAAGCTGAGCAGCACCTTTTGAATCGCCGTTTGGTCGTCTTGTGTGAAGGTCCAGCTCGCGGCGCCGTATGACATAGGCAGAGGTGTGAGGTCTGAGGTCTGAGCTGGTCTCGTTAGGTCATGTCGCGCCGGGCTGCGATCGCTTGCGCGATCGTGCCACCGTCGGCGTACTCCAGGTCACCGCCCATGGGGAGTCCGCGCGCGATACGAGTCACCCGGACACCCAACGGTCGAAGCTGCTGCTGAACGTAGAGGGCAGTTGCCTCCCCCTCCACGCTCGGATTCGTTGCCACAATCACCTCGAGCACCCCACCCGCATGAACGCGCGAGGCCAGCGCGTCGATCGTCAGGTCATCCGCTGCCACGCCGTCGAGAGGGGCGAGCCGCCCCCCGAGCACGTGGTACGTCCCGCGGAACTCCCCGGCACGCTCGATCGCCGCGATGTCGGCCGCTTCTTCGACGGCACAGATGACCGCGGAGTCACGGCGTGGATCGGCGCAAATCGGGCAAAGAGCCCCTTCGGCGAGGTTATAGCACCTTTGGCAAGGCCGAACACGCTCCGCCAGCTCGACCAGGGCGCGCGCCAGACGCTGACTCCGGTCCCTGGGCTGCTTCAGGAGGTGGTAGGTCAGCCGGACGGCAGTTTTTCTGCCAATCCCCGGTAGCCGCGCAAATTCTGTAACGAGATCGTCGATAACCGACACGTTAGGCAGCACAGCTCACGCTAAAACGGGAGCTTGAACGGCAAGTTCATCCCACCCGTCGCCTTGTTCATCTCCTCCTGGGCCAGGGCAGCCGCCTTCTGCTGTGCATCGGTGACGGCCACGGTGATCAGGTCCTCCAGCATTTCGATGTCGTTGGGATTCACAACGCTGGGATCCAGCCGCACGCGCTTCACGTGACCACGTCCGTCGGCTTCTGCGGTGACCATCCCTCCACCAGCCGTACCACTGACTGTTTTCTGTTGGAGCTGCTGCTGCAGCTCCTGGAGACGACCCTGCACCTGTTGCGCCTGCTGCAGGATCTTTAGGAAGTCCGCCATGGCCGATGTCCAAGTTGAAGCAAGAACAGAAGTTAGCCTATTGCGCGCGGCTGCGGCAAGGAATTCTTAGTCGAGCAGCTCGAGGTCTAACTCGTCAATCGCCGCGTTGAGTACTGGGTCGCGTTTGCGCAGAGCGGCAACAGTGTCATCGCGGATCGACGATGGGGTCATGCGAGCCGCTAGCTCAGGGCTCGCTGGCGTGGCGTTTTCGCGGAGGATCACCTGCGACACAGAGCCTAAATGGGCGCGAGCGAGCGCAGTAAGGTCCGTCATTCGCGCCGCCAGATTTTCGCGCGTGTTCTCGTCCGCGGTCTCGAGCATCAGCGCTCCCGAAGGAGTCACCGCAAAGAGCTCTGTTTTTTCGACGAACGTGGCGAGCACGGGCTTCTCACGACGAACGGCAGCCCGGAAGTCCTCCCATTTCGCGCGCACCGTCGCGAAATCCAGCGGTAGCGGTGCCGCGGCGCGCGGTGCCTCGTTAGGCGCCCCTGCGCGCTCGGGCCGATCTGCGCTCGGCGTGGTCGCGCGCGGCACGGCGCTGTCCATCGCCGTCGGTGTGGCACCGCGCTTCGTGGGAGGCGGCTGTCTGCGGGGAACCTCCGCATCAAATTCCCGTGTCGGCTCGGGCGGAGGAGCACCCCCTAGCTGGGCCAGCAGCTCCTCGATGACTACTGTCCGGTCGAGGAGCGCCAAGCGTACCAGCAAAACCTCGAACAGGGTCTGTTGCTGGCCACTTCGCTTGAAGCGCGGCTCGAGCTCACCCACGAGGTGCAGCATGCGAAGCAAGTCGCCGGCCGTGAGACGTCCCTTGCGCTCCTCCAGCGCAGCGCGCGTGCGCTCGGACACTTCCTGAGGCTCGGCGCCTAACGTGACGGCGAGTTGTGCGCGCAGCATGTCCGCGAATCCGTTGAGCAGCACGCCGAGGTCGACACCGGCATCCATGAGCCGCTCGACGGCCGGGAAGACATCGGCCGCTCGCCGTTCCGCAATCAGATCCAGCAAATTCAGCTGCTCGTCCTCGGCGACCAGTCCGAGGGCGTGGCGCACGCGCTCGGATGTGATGCGTCCCGTGCCCAGAGCGAGCACCTGATCCGTCAGGCTGAGCGCGTCGCGCATGGAACCGTCGGCCGCGCGGGCGAGCATGAGCAGCGCGTCGTCCTCGATGGCAACCCCTTCGGCGTTCAACACGCTCGTTAGGCGCTCGCGGATCTCTGTCGCCCCGATGCGCTTGAGATCGAAGCGCTGGAGCCGGCTCAGCACCGGGAGGGCCGCCTGAGCGATCTTCTGCGGTTCCGTCGTGGCGAACACGAACACCACACGCGGGGGCGGCTCTTCCAGGATCTTGAGCAGCGCGTTCCATGCCTCGCGCGTCAGCATGTGCGCTTCGTCGACGATATAGACCTTATACCGTTGCTCACCCGAGGGCGCATACATCGCGCGCTCGCGCAGCTCGCGCGCATCGTCCACACCGCGATTGGAAGCAGCGTCGATCTCGATTACATCGAGGCTCGTTGCGCCGCCCCAGATCCGCTGACACGACTCACACTCGCCGCACGGTTCCCCTTGCGCGCGCCGCTCGCAATTGAGCGCCATGGCGAGCACGCGGGCGAGCGTTGTCTTGCCGACTCCGCGCGGACCACACAGCAGATACCCGTGCGCAACACGGCCACGTTCGATCGCGCCCTTGAGCGTCGTCGCGACGTGCGTCTGCACGGCGACGGAACTGAAGTTTCGGGGACGATACTTCCGGGCGAGCGCAATCATTCCGAGGAGCAGGAAGCAAGGAGCAAGGAGCAGGCAGCGAAGGAAATCATGCGCTCCTCGCTCCCTGCTCCTTGCTCCAAAACGAATCGCGCGAGCTGGCGGCGACCGCCGACCAATCTCCCGCGCGATACTCCAGGCCGAACGAAGCGACGCAGGACACCACGTACCGCTGCTACCTGCGGGGTCCTGACGGAGTTGGTGGGCCCACGACCTTCGGGGCCTGGAGCGAAGGGGAATCTAAGGGAACGGCGGGCCATTCCGAAGTGTCTGCGAGGTCTCTCCACGCTTCATCCAAGGCCTCCAGGACACGCTCGCCTGCTGATGTGGCGTCGGCGGGGCTCACGTCATAGTGCCAAACTGTGCGCAGGCGCGTGGGACCCCACACGCTCAGCAATACACCTTTCTCCGCCGCACGACGTGCAACGTCGACAGCGACGAGCCCTGGGGCCAGGTCGATCATCACGATGTTCGTCTCAGGAGGAACTACACTGGCCGCAAGCGCGCGATCGACAACGCGCGCGAAGACGGCCGCCTTCTCGTGATCCTCAATCAGGTGCGCGAGGTGGTGATCGAGACCGTAGAGCGCAGCAGCGGCGAGCACTCCACTCTGACGCATTCCTCCGCCGAATCGGCGCCGTACCTCCACAGCGCGGTCGTACAGCCGCGAGCTGAGTGCGACGACGGCACCCGCGGGCGCCCCGAGTCCCTTTGAGAACGAAACCATGACGGTGTCGGCGGAGGCTGCGAATTCCGACAGCGCGCTCCCTGTCGCTGCTGCCGCATTCCAGAGCCGGGCGCCATCCAGGTGTACCGCACAGCCGTGTGTATGCGCCACTTTCGCCATCGCATTGAGACCAGCGACAGGCGTCACCAGGCCACCAGCGCTGTTGTGCGTGTCCTCGAGACAAACGAGTGTCGGCCGAACGGCACCATGCGCGGCTGGCCTGAAGGAGCGCTCGAGTGCCGTGGCGTCCATCATGGGTCCATCGCTCTGAACCGGACGTAATTGCGCCCCCGTCAAAGCCGCTGTAGCTGCGTATTCGAGGTCATGGATGTGCGAATTGGCGTCGGCGAGGACTTCGGTGCCACGTTCTGCCAGGAGCCAGATGGCGATCTGGTTCGCCATGGTTCCGGTCGGACAATAGACTGCGCGCTCCTTGCCTAACAACTCCGCGACACGCGCTTCGAGCTTGCGCGTCGTCGGGTCGCCATCCAGCACATCGTCGCCCACCTCGGCGTTCGAAATCGCGAGGCGCATGCCGGGCGTGGGTTTCGTGACAGTGTCGCTGCGGACGTCGATTGTCATGGCGGCAATCTAAACGAAAACTGCGCCGCCGCTTTTGATCTTATTCCGTTGTCGCGGCCAGACGGGTCTGCCGATGCTGATATCGCAGGTCATGAACCTGCGCGACTTCGCCCCCGATCAGAAACAGCAGCGCCGCGTAATACGCCCAGAAAACGACTGAGATGATCGCGTAGAGCGCCCCGGTGTACAGCGAACCGGGATCGAGCGCGCGCGTCACGGCCGCGTAGATGTTGCGTGCGATTTCGAACAACACGGCCGACGAAAGCGCACCCACGAGCGCGGTCTGCCAGCGCATGCTGCGGTTGGGCAGAAATTTGTACAGCGCGAAGAAGATGAGCGTCACCACGACGAACGCGACGGCGAGGCCGAGCGCATATTCGATGGGCTCGATGATATCGTCGCGCAGGCCTAACGCTGCCGCTCGCCAGGATCGCGACAGGGCCAGGTACGCGTTGAGCGTCGTGTATGCGACAAGGAGTAGCGACGCGAGCACGGTGACGCGCAGATCGAACAACTTCCCCGAGACGATGCCGCGCTCCTTCTCCACGTCGAACACCTCCGCGAGCGCGCTGCGCAGCGTCCCCCAAAGTCTCGTGGAGAACCAGAGGTATCCGATAACGCCGAAGATTCCGACCTTTGTGCGCAGCCGCAGCGCGTCGGACACGAAATCGTGCAGCGGAGATGCTCCGGTCGCCACGTTAGGCAGGAACCCTTCCACGAATGCGCGCACCGCAGCCGCAGATTCGTCGGGCGGGAGGCCGAGGAGGTCCGCCAGGATCCACAACACGAGCAGCGCGAATGGCAGCGCCGCCAGCAGGATGTTGAAGGCGATCGCCGCGGCGAGAAAGATGATGTTGTCCGAATTGCTGACGTCCCAGACGTGCCTGATGTACGCGCCTAACGTACGGACAAACTTGAGCAGCGCTCCGGTGATACGACTGCCCAGAGATATCGGCGCGGGAGTAGACGGCGGAGGGCCCCCGAGATCGACGCCCGCGAGAGGCTCGCTGGTAACCGGCTCAGTCACTCAAAGTCGCGTCGTCTGGCGCCGCCGTAACGGTCACGAAGCCCGGCGTGCCGGGCCGCGGCCGATGAATCGCGAGCGGCTTTACGTACCGCGCCACGATGCGCTTCGTGCCGCCGATGCCGAGCTGAGTGAACAGGAACTCGAACTTCGCGTCGTACAACCGCGCCAGGTTCGTGCACACTTCGTCAGGCAGGGACCACAACGCTTTCTTGAACGGACCTAACGCCTTCTTGCGCGTCTTGTAGAAGAACTGCTCGTCCGAATCCGTTGCCTTGCGCTCGTCTTTGGCGTTCTCTCGCAACCAGCCATAGATCTCCTCCCGCAGCGCTGCCGGCACGCCGTCGTACAGCATGTTCTGAAAGTTCGTCGCGAGATGGATCTCGCACGTTTCGGTTCGCGGAAAGTGATGAAACGCGTCGTCAGGCAGGGTGGACGCCCCGTGCTGCACGGCACCGGCGAGACCGTATTCCTTGCGTGCAACGCGCGACAGCTCCGCCAAAGTATTGAGATCGAGCTTTACCTCGGCGATCGATCCATCCGCGAGCACGACACCACCATGCGACGTCCCCGATTGCACAGAGATCTTGGAGAGCCCCACGGCGCCGGGTGTTTCGCGCGCGAGCGTGCGGTTGTAGCCGCCCATGAACGCCCGCAACTCTTCGACCGTGCTGTTGTGACTTCCCACTTCACCGATCTCACCACCGACTGAGATCGTCACGCCGTTAGGCTCGGTCGCGCGGATGAAGCGCGTCAGCTCGACACACACCTCGTAATTGAGCCGCTGCTGTTCATCGAGGTCCGGCTTATTGATGTCAACAAGGGTAGACGTGTCGACATCGATGTTGTAGAACCCAGCGTCGATCGCCTCGCGAGCGAGCGCTTCCACGGCGCCGACTTCGCTCGTCGGATCCGCGGCGTACTTCTTTGCATTGACCTGGAAGTGATCGCCCTGAATGAACACCGGTCCGTGGAACGCTTCGCGCATGGCGGCACCCAACATCACGCTCACGTATTCAGCAGGCCGCTGATCGGTGTAGGCGATTTCCGATCGTGCAATTTCCAGGATAATCGCTCCCGCATCGAGCTTGTTTGCGGTGCGGAAGATGGACCGGGCGGTCGCATACGCCGCGCCGCGCACGTTGATCGCCGGTACTGTGAAGCCGCCGATCTCTTCGCGCCCACGCGCCATGTACAGCTCATGAATCGATGACGGCCTAACGCCAACCTGCTGGCCCAGCTCCCAAATCAGCCAGCGCGCGTGTGCTTTTTTGTCGTCTTCGCCAAACACCGCATCGTTCACCAGCGCATCCATCGCATCTGTCGCGAGGGCGCCGGGCTCGTGTACTTCAACCGTTCCGTCGTGAACGCTTACGGCTTTTCCGAACGAGTGCATGTACAGAGAGGTCAGAGGTCAGAGGTCAAGGTCAAAGCTATCATACGATCCGAGCGGGATTTGGCGGAGGTAACGACTCCCATTCCTGTCGTGCTGAATCGAAGCCCGGCCGGCCCAATATCGCATATGCGAATTGCTTGCCGAGCTCGACTCCGGGTTGATCGAAAGCATTCACTCCGTACAACGATCCAGCATAGGCAGTGGCAAGCTCGAGCAACATGATTAGGCCACCGACGTGACGGGCGTCGACCCGATCGAGCGTGAGAGTCATGCTCGGCCGCCCACGCCGGGCGAGCGCGCCGGCGGTCGCGCGCTGCTCGACACTGAGCAATTCCCCTAACGTGTGCCCGCCAAGATAAGCGAGGTCGCCGCCATCCGAGGCGGCAGCCGGAATCGGGATGTCGTCTCCCAAATGCTTCACTGCGACAAACGTGATCGTCTTGTCCGGTGGTCCCTCCATGAACAACTGCACCTGCGCGTGCTGGTCTGTTGCTCCGAGCGCCGCGATTGGTGTAGGGCCGACATGTTGCTTGTCACTGGTCGCGACCTTGCCAAGGCTTTCGGCCCACAACTGTACGAACCACGCGGCGAAATCACGCAGCTGGTCGCTGTAAGGCATGAAGACGTGCATGCGTCGGTCGAGCTGTGTATCGGCCACCCACTGTAATCCAGCGTAAGCCAGCGCAGGATTTGCTGCCGGATCATCACTGGCGCTCCGCTGCACGATATCGTTGGCGCCGCCGAGCAACCCGCGCACGTCGATACCCACCAGCGCTGCCGGGAGCACACCCACGGGGCTGAGCACGCTGAATCGACCGCCCACGTTAGGCGGAATATCGGCGACGCGAATTCCATCGGCGACGGCGATGGGTCGCAGCGCCCCTTTTTCGGGATCCGTCACGATGACGAAATGGTCCGCGAGCTTCAGGCGGCCGCGCTTCAGGCGCTCACGCACGATGATGAATTGCGCCATCGTCTCCGCGGTGCCGCCGGATTTCGAGACGACTAGAAACAGCGTGTTGGACAGCTCCAGGCGATCCAGCAGCGCGCCGATCGTCACGGGATCGACGTTATCGAGCACGTGCAAGCGCGGTCGTCCGCCCCGCTCGCTGTCGCTCAACATGTTCCAGCCAGGGCGGCACAGCGCCGTGCGCAGCGCAATGGGCCCTAACGCGGAGCCCCCAATGCCCAGCACGACGACATTCGTTATGCGGCGCTGATTGCTGGCCCACTTGCTGATGGCCAGACACTGCTCGAGCAGCGCGTTGTCGCCGGGGAGGTCGATGAAACCGAGTGTGCCCGCGCCGTGCTGCCGCCTAACGTCAGCGTGCGCAGCGCCAAGGGCCGCCCGCGCGGCCGTCCACTGCGCTGTGCCAATGGCCCCCGGCACGGCGTCTGCCATCATGTTCGTATAGTCGAGCTGCAGTGGCATCCCGTCCTCTCGCTAGTCGATCTTCACAACGAGGCCATCAAACGCCGGCGTCACCCCGCGCGGCAATTCAGCCTCCAGGTCGGCGTGAAAGCTCTCGTGCGTGAGGTGCGTTAGGTAGGTCCGTTCGGCACCAACCGCCGCAGCGACGCGCAGTGCCTCGGGAATACTGAGGTGTGTCGGGTGCTCGGTGTGAAATAGTGCGTTCAGCACGAGCACTTTGACGCCACGCAGTCGCTCGATGACGGGTGCCGGGACCGACTTCGCGTCGGTGACGTATGCAAGCGCGCCGACACGATACGCGAACACGGTCACCTTGCCGTGCGGCACCGCGATCGCCGTGACATCGACGTCGCCAATACTGAACGTCTCTCCATCGGTGACGGGGCGCGCATGGCCCTCCGGCTTCGACGTACCCGGCAAGGGCAACATCGTTTGGTCGAAGATGTAGGGGAATCGCTGTGCGAGACGCGCCAGCACTTCCTGAGACGCGTACATCGGCAGCGGTCCATCGCGCCTAACGGTTACGGCGCGGATGTCGTCGATGCCGTGGATGTGGTCCGCGTGATCGTGCGTAAAGAGCACTGCGTCGACGCGGTCGATGCCCGAAGTGATGAGTTGGAGTCGCAGCTCCGGCGGGGTATCGATGAGCAGCCGCGTTCCCATGTCGGTCTCCACGACTGCACCAACCCGCGTCCGCCGATCCCGCGGATCGGGAGAGCGGCACACGCGGCAGTGACAGCCGATCTGCGGCACACCGAAACTCGTCCCCGTGCCCAGGAACGTGAGTTTCACACGATCTCGACCTTCATCAGGTTGGTCGTGCCCGGGATGTCGAATGGATGGCCCGCAGTAACTATGACGCGATCCCCGGCGCGCACCACACGCAACCTAACGAGGGCCTCGCGCGCGTAGCGCAGCATCTCGTCGTAGGTGTCGCAGTGCGGCGTGAGCACCGGCATGACGCCCCACACGAGCGCGAGCTGTGTGTAGGTGCGGGGGCTGTCGCTCAGCGCAACGATAGGCACACCAGGCCGCTGGGCGGACACGATCCGCGCACTGAAACCGCTTTTCGTGAACACAACCACGCACGGCGTGCCTAACATGCGCACGGCCGTGGCCGTGGCGCCGGCGATCGTTTCTTCCGTGCTCGCGCCGCCGGTGAGACGACGATCCATTGATGGCGCTGGTCGAGGCGCAGGGTGCAGCTCGATTTCGGTGATGATCCGCCGCATCGCCTGCACCGCGAACCGCGGATACAACCCTATCGCCGTCTCGGCAGAGAGCATCACCGCGTCGGTGCCGTCGAGGATCGCGTTCGCCACGTCACTCGCCTCGGCGCGCGTGGGTCTCGGATTCTCGACCATCGACTCCAGCATCTGAGTCGCGGTGATCACTGGCCGTCCGATCTGATTACATAACCGGATGATCGTCTTCTGCGCGATCGGGACTTTCTCGAAGGGAAGCTCGACGCCAAGGTCGCCGCGCGCCACCATGACCGCGTCGGACTCGCGCACGATGCTCTCGATATTTGTGAGCGCGCTGTCCTTTTCGATCTTGGCGACGATGAGGGTAGCCTTCCCGACCAGCGCGCGCAGCGTCGCGATGTCGTCCGCCCGCCTAACGAAGCTCAGCGCGAGATAATCCAGGCCGTGCGTGATCGCGAACTCGGCGTCCGCGCGATCTTTCTCGGTTATCGACGGGGCGCTCACCTCGACGCCAGGCAGATTGAGACCTTTGTGCTCCTTGATGAGGCCGCCGTGCACGACACGGGCTTTGACGCGCGGCCCTTCTATGTCGAGGGTCATCAGCTCGATCAATCCATCGTCGACAAGTATGCGGTCGCCGACGTGGACATCCTTGGAGAGCGCGGCATATGTCACCGGGATGTCCCCTTTCTCCACCAGCTCCTCGTAACAGAGCGAAACGTCGTCGCCGGGTTGGACCGTAAGGGGAGTTGGCAGATCGCCGATGCGGATGCGCGGCCCCTGGAGATCGCCGAGTATCGCTACGGGTTGCTGACGCAAGCGCGACAGTTCGCGCACCAGCTCAATTGTCGCCGCGTGTTCGTCGTGCGTGCCGTGGGAGAAGTTGATGCGCGCAACGTTCATCCCCGCGTCCATCAGGCTGGTGAGTGCGTCACGCGTACACGTAGCCGGCCCCAGCGTACACACGACCTTGGTACGCGGGAAAGGCATGAATGGAAACGACGCACTCACGTGCGCATGGCGTGCGGCAGCGAAATCCTAACGACCCGGTAAGAGTGCCAGACCCAGCTCGCGCGTCTTGCGTTCGAGACCTGCGATCAGGGAATCGAACGATTTCTGGAATGATGCGATGCCGTCGACGAGCAGCTTCTCGGTAACGTCGTTCATCGAGATGCCGACGCTCTCCAGCATCGCCAAATGCGCCTCGGCTGCGGCGACATCGCGGTCCACCGTGCGTGCCACCTCGCCGTGATCACGGAATGCATCGATCGTCGCAGGAGGCATCGTGTTTACTGTGTGTGGCCCAATCAACGCTTCCACATACATCACATCACGATACGCAGGATTCTTTGTGCTGGTGCTGGCCCACAGAGGGCGTTGCAACTGTGCGCTCCTGTTCGCGAGCGCGTCCCAGCGCGGTCCGGCGAAGCGCTGTTGAAACAGGCGATACGCCAGCTTGGCATTCGCGATCGCGGCCTTGCCCTTGAGATCCTCCAGACGAGGTTTGTCACCGCCAGCGGCGATCAGTGCGTCGAGGCGCTTGTCTACTTCTGTGTCTACACGCGAGACGAAAAACGACGCCACCGACGCGAGGCGTGAGATATCCTTGCCTAACGTGACGCGCTGCTCCAGGCCCGCCAGATAACTTTCGATCACCCGATCGTGCGCGGAGACCGCGAACAGAAGGGTGATGTTGACGTTGACACCATCCGCGATGAGCTGCCTAACGGCAAGTGACCCCTCCGCGGTCCCGGGCACCTTGACCATGAGGTTGGGGCGATCTACGGTCGCCCAGAGCCGGTGTGCCTCTTCGACCGTGTCGCTGGCGTGGTTGGCGACGTTCGGCGACACCTCGATGGACACAAAGCCGTCCGTACCGTTCGTGCGGCGGTACACGTCTGCAAACTTGTCGCACGCCGTGCGCACATCGTCGGTTTCGATCAGCTCGAACAGCTCCCACGCCGTGCGGTCCGCTGCCGCTTCCGCGATCTGAGCGTCGTACTCGTGGCCGCTCGATAGCGCTTTCTCGAAGATCGTCGGATTGGACGTCATCCCGCCAAGGCGATCATCGCGAATGAGCTTATCGAGCGATCCGTCGTTCAGTAGCTCGCGATCGATGTAGTCGAGCCACACGGATTGTCCCGCGTCGTGCAGCGTAACGAGAGGATTAGTCATCGTTTTCTCTCTGACCTCAGACCTCGGACCTCAGACCTATGGTTTGACCGTCCACTCGACACTGTGCTCCAGCGTCCCCCACGCGATACGCAGCTCTCCATTGAGCGCTCCGGCCGCGCCGGGGATCAGCCAAATCGTTAGGCTTTCCACCGGCGACGCGAGCGTGCGCGATTTGAGCGGGATGCGCGCCAGATCGGACGCGGGATCGTATTCGCCGCTCCCTTTGTTGACCACGAGTTTCCAGGCGCCAACTGTCGTCTCGGCAAGCAGCATGTACGTCCCTTTCGGGATGGTCGTCCCGCCAAACACGAGGTCGACATCCGTCTTCAACGTCGTCGGCGCGTTCGCGCCGAGCCGCCATACCTTCCCCAGATCGGCTTCCAGCGCTCCGGCGACCTTGCGGCCCCGGGCGTGTGGCTGACCGTAATCGATCTTTACGATGAGCGGCGGCGGGCCTTCTTGACCCTCGGGGGTCGGCGGGGCCAGCGCCACTTCGGTTGTGGCACGTCCGCTCGGCGCGGTGCGCAGATTCGTCTGAGCGCTCGTAAAAGAGGGCAGCGCGATGAGCACCATGCCCAGCAAAACTGTTCTCGGTTTCATGTGCTCAAGGTATCGCCCAAGAGGGTGCTGCGGGAGCCGCGGGCCGCTACCTAATGATTGCGCGCCGATGGTAGGTTAGCTGTGCCGTTCCGTCGCCGCCGCTCATGCGCACGACCGTCGAGGTCGACTCTATGCAAAACATCCGGCTTTGCCTAACGCTGCTCGTCCTGACTGCCCTGCCATCGATGGCCACCGGCCAAGCCGCGACGCCGCTGGTCTCCCTGGATTGGCTCGATAAGCACCTTCGCGACCCGAAGGTTGTCGTCATTCATGCGGCCGCGCAAAAAGGCGACTACGACGCCGGCCACATACCCGGCGCGCGCTGGCTCGCCTGGCAGGCGTACACAACGGCGCTAAATGGTCAAACGACAGAGCTCCCGAGCGTGGCGGCGCTGGATTCGGCGCTCGAAGCCATTGGCGTTTCGGATGACTCTCACGTCGTCATAAGCGGCGGGCCGATCCAGACGAGCGCCCGCCTTTTCTTCACGCTCGAATACTTTGGGCTCCCGCGCGTATCGATGCTCGATGGTGGCATCGATGCATGGCGAGAGTCTGGCCGGCCTTTGGAGCAGGCGGCGCCTAACGCGACACGCGGCTCGCTCACCCTGCGTCCCGTCGCCACGCGTCTGGTAGACGCTGCCTGGCTGGCGGCGAACCTCGAGAATCCTGCGGTTGCGGTGCTCGACGCTCGCGTCCCGGAGTTTTACCACGGCCTCTACACGGGCGGCAACAACCCGCGTCCGGGACGAGTGCCCGGGGCGCGCAACATCCCGTTCACGTGGCTCACAGGCGAGCTGACCGCGTTCCGTAGTCCAAACAAGCTCGCAGCGCTCTTCGCCAAGGCTGGCGTCAGCAAAGGAACTAGAGTCGTGACGTATTGCCACGTGGGCATGCAAGCCACCGTGCTTTATCTGGCTGCGCGCATACTCGGCTACGATGCCGCGCTGTACGACGGCTCCTTCGAAGAATGGAGCAAGCGCACCGAGTTCCCTGTGCAAACCACGAACAAACAGTAAGGAGCTGTCAGCTCAGGTCTCAGACCTCAACCCCTCGCATTCCAATGCTTCGATCCCTGTCTGTCATCGCAACACTTTGTGTAGCAATTAGCGCATACGGCCAAGCCCCGCGCGCCACAGTCAAACCCGATCCTCGTCTGGAGAAACTCAAGAGCGAAGCGCTTACCAAGGTCGAAGGTCGTGCGAAGATGGTGCAGGAGATCGTCGATATGGTCTTCTCATTCGGCGAGCTGGGGATGCAGGAAGTCGAGACATCGAAATACCTCACTGGCATTCTCGAAAAGAATGGCTTTAGCATCGAGCGCGGAGTCGCCGGGATCCCCACCGCGTGGCTCGCGAAGTGGGGGTCGGGCAAACCCGTTATCGCGTTAGGCTCCGACATCGATGGCATTCCGCAAGCCAGCCAGAAACCCGCTGTTGGCTTTCGTGACGCGCTAATCGCGGGTGCGCCAGGACATGGCGAGGGACACAACTCGGGGCAAGCCGTCAACATCGTCGCGGCGATTTCAGTCAAAGAGCTGATGGAGCGTGACAAGCTTCCCGGCACGCTCATCCTTTGGCCGGGCGTGGCCGAAGAACAACTCGCGACGAAAGCGCACTATGTTCGCGAAGGGTTGTTCAAGGACGTCGACGCCAACCTCTTCACGCACGTTTCGAGCGATCTTGGCGTCTCGTGGGGCGGCGGTGGCGGCAGTGCGATGGTCTCTGTCGAGTTCCGTTTCCGCGGGCAAACCGCGCACTCAGCCGGAGCGCCGTGGCGCGGCAAATCGGCGCTCGACGCGGTGATGCTGATGGCGCAAGGGTGGGAGTATCGGCGCGAACACTTGGAGCCCGGCCAGCGGTCTCACTACATCATTCCGGACGGCGGCGACCAGCCTAACGTGGTTCCGCAGACGGCGTCCATCTGGTTCTACATCCGCGAGCGCGACTATCAGCATGTGATGGCGAACTTCGAAGCCGCCAAGCGCATCGCGCAGGGCGCCGCTCTGATGACCGACACACAGCTCGATACGGTCATGATCCTCGGCTCCGCGTGGAATCAGCACATGAACAAGACGATCGCCGAGGTGACGCACGCGAACATCAAGCGTGTGGGGCTGCCGACCTGGGATGCGAACGACATCGCCCTCGCCAAAGGATTACAAAAGGAGTTAGGCGTTAGGGAGCAGGGGCTGCCAACGGAAGTGCGCGATCTGCCGACGCCCAATCCGAACGCACCGTTCACCGGCGGTGGATCCGATGACATCGGCGACATTTCGTGGAACATGCCGACCGTGACGTTGCGATACCCGGCGAATATCCCCGGCGGGCCGGGTCACAATTGGGCGAATGCCATCGCGATGGCGACGCCGATCGCGCACAAGGGAACGCTGCAGGGCGCGAAGGTTCAGGCGCTCACGCTGCTGGATCTGCTACTGACACCCAAACACATCACCGACGCATGGGACTACTTCAGGAACGTGCAGACGAAGGAGATCAAATACACGTCGTTCCTGCGGCCTAACGACAAACCCGCGATCTGGCTCAACGCCGACATCATGGCGCGGTACCGGCCGGAGATGCGGAAGTACTATTACGATCCGTCGAAGTATGCCACGTATCTCGAGCAGTTAGGCATCAAGTACCCGACGATCAAGGCGGTGGCGCAGTAGGAAAGATGTCGCGCATGGCGTCATCCAGCGCCTGACGCACTTCGGGGGCCGACGCGCCGAGGTGAAACGCGGCGACGGCGACTGGCCGGAGCAGACCAACGAGTGTGTCCGGGCGTACGGCAGCGGGCATGTGGCGTGTGCGAGGCGCGACGCGTGTACCACGCGCCCCATCCGTGACCACAACGCCGAGGCGTTCGAGCTCAGTGTATGCCCGCGCAACGGTGCCTGGGGCAATGTCCAGTTCATCGGCAAGTTCGCGCACGGCCGGCAAACGCCCGCCTGACGAGAGCTCGGCCGTCGCCACAGCTTCTTGCACCTGCGCTATGATTTGTTCGTAGATCGACCGGTCCGCGTTGTCGTCAATCCGAATCGAAAAGCGTTTGCGTTTCTCGGCGAGCTCACCGGCGACCGCGGCGCGAGCGGTGATGTAATCGACGCCATGCTGCTGCAGTACCTGCGCGGCGATGCCCTTTTCTTCGCGGATGAGCCCGAGCAGGAGATGCCCCGTGCCCACCGCCGCAGCAGCGAGATCGTGCGCTTCGCCCATCGCCAATTCCAGGGATTTTTTCGCTCGGGACGTGTACGGGAGCTCAGCCCCGCGCGCCGGCGCAGACCGCGGCTCGCGCACCAACGCTTCCACGTCTTTACGCATTCGCTTGGGAACGAGACCGAGGTCGGCCACAAGTTGAACGGCGTCGTCGTCTGGGCCGTCCATGAGCGCGAGGAGGATATGCTCCGTCCCGACGTAGTCATGCCGCAGCCGACGCGCCTCGGCGCGAGCGTTCAAGAGCGCGCGGCGGCACCCTTCGCTGAACCTGAATGCGCCCCGAAATCGACCAAACATATAGCCTCGTTCTTGTACCAATACTCTTAGAACAATACTGGGCGTGGCTCTTGTGTCAAGCCAGTTGATACAAGACGCATCCTTCGAAGGCAAAGGCCTATGCTAAACTCTTGAGGCCGAGAGTTG
>DATFBW010000123.1:0-4694 GCA_035253645.1 Gemmatimonadaceae bacterium
AGAAGGAGGATAAGCTGGGGATCCGCGCCTCGAGCACGACCGAGCTCATTCTCGACGAGTGCCAGGTTCCCGAGGAGAACGTGTTAGGCACACCGGGCCAGGGATACAAGGTCGCCATCGAGACGCTCAACGAGGGGCGCATCGGCATCGGGGCCCAGATGATCGGCGTGGCCGCTGGCGCGTTAGGCGCGGCGCTGAATTACATCAAGGAGCGGCGGCAGTTCGGCAAGCAGATCGCCGATTTCCAGGCCGTGCAATTTCAGGTGGCACAGGCGGCGACGGAGCTCGAGGCCGCGCGGCTCATGGTCTACAACGCCGCGCGTCTCAAGGACGCCGGCGAGGACATCGCGAAAGAAGGAGCGATGGCCAAACTCTTTTCGTCGCAGGTGTGTGAACGCGTCACGTCGTTATGCGTGGAGCTCTTTGGTGGGTACGGCTATACCAAAGATTTTCCAGTCGAGAAATTCTACCGCGACGCCAAGATCGGCACGATCTACGAAGGGACGTCCAATATGCAGCTCCAGACAATCGCCAAGAAGCTAGGGGTTGGGGGTTAGGGGTTGGGGGTTAGCCTAACGCGCGCATCCGTCGCGCCGATGCAAACCATGCGCAACACAACGCACATTGGGCTATCCCCCAACCCCGAACCCCTAATCCCTAGACGTTTCGTCGTTGGCGGTAGGGGTTAAATGTTCAGCGTCAATGCGCTGCTCTATACGCTCGCCTTCGCGGTCATCGCGTTCGGCGTCGCCTTGCTCTGGAGCCAAGCACCGTTAGGCCAGCGCGTGCACGCAGTGGCGATCCTCATCAACTCGCTGACGTTCATCGCGGGAGGTTGGTCGGCCACGGGACCCTTTGTCGAAGGTCGCAGCCCGCGCCTCGTCGGCTGGGCCATAGGGCTCAGCGTCGTGTTGTTCGCCATGGCGGTCGTGGCGCGCTATCAGCGCGTACCGCGACCATGGCAGCGTCCGTTTCTGTCGGCGACGCTGGCGGCGGTGCCGGCCGTGGCCTTCGTCGTGGAGCTGGTGCGCCTAACGCGTTAGCCTAACGCGATGCGAAAATGAACGTCCGCCCGTCCCGATAGAATCCGACGACGTTGTAGCGGTCCGCGCGTTGTCCCGGGATCTCCATCCCCGGTGTCCCGACGGGCATACCGGGCACGGCCAATCCGTACACGCCGCGGGGCCGATCGAGTAGCAGCTTCATGAGATCTGCCGGCACGTGACCCTCGAAGACCGTCCGCGCCACAACAGCCGTATGGCATGACCGCATGTCCTTGGGGATCTTCAGCTGATCCTTCATCGGCGTCACATCGTCCATTTCCTTGACGTCGATGACCCAGTCCGTCTCCTTGTCCACGTGCTCGATCCACTTCCGGCAGCAGTCACAGGTCGGGGACTTGTAGACGGTGATCCGGCGGCGCGCGGTATTCTTCGGCTGCGGATCCTGCCCCCAAAGCGCTCGCGGCAACAGCACGCCTAACGCGGCGGTAAGGGCGTGACTCAAAAACGTACGGCGATCAGGCATGCTGCAATATAGGTCGGAGGTCGGAGCTCGGAGCTAGGAACGGGTGCCTTCGCGCCACAGTGGACGAGCAAGATCGCTGCCATCGTAAAACCGTATCTTCTCACCGGCGTGGAGCTTAGCCAGCAGGATGATTTGACCCACGTGGGTAGAGAAGTGTTCCACCACATGGTACACCGCCTCGAAAATCTGCACGTCCCGCCCCTGAATTTTGCGCGCCTGGAGCAAGTCTTCCTCGCGCAGGCCGGCCAGCACGGCATCCGCGTCGGTAACGGCAGCGGTCAGGTGGGCTAGCAGAGCGGCTTTGGGTTGCCCCTCGCGAGCGGCAAATTCCGCCGAGCGACGCCTAACGTCCTCCGTGCCGCCGACGCCGCTGACGAGCCACTGGCGGATGTTTCCAGCCAGGTGAAGCATCAAGTTGCCAATCGCATTCGAAGACTCATTCGGCCGCCACCAGATCGCCTCTTCACTGAGCGGCTCGATCGCGAGTGTGATCTTCGGGATGTACTCGTTCTGCAAGAAATAGCGTGATCGCTCGAGGAATTTCTGTCCGATTGTCAACGTCTATCCCCCAATGGGCTGAATACCTGTTTTGCGGCGGCGGGCTCACCAGATTCCAACCGCACAACCTGCGCTCTTCTCCGGCCAAAAAATGAGTTACCTGACTTCAGACATCCGTTCAATAGTCTCGGGCGATGCGTGGCACGGGCCGTCCTGGCGGGATGTACTTGCAGGCGTGGATGCGCGCCAGGCGGCCACACGCATCGTTCCCGCCGCACACACGATTTACGAGCTAGTGCATCACACCGCGGCGTGGGCTGCCGAAGTTGGTCTGCGGCTCGGTGGCGCAACCGCGAAAATGCCCGTCGAAGGCGACTTCCCGCCTAACGATGCACCGGTCGACGCCGCGTCGTGGCAAGGCATCACCGCACGGCTCGTGGAAGCGCACGATACCGTGATCGCGGCCATTGAGGGCTTTGACCCGGCCCGTCTGGACGACCGGGTCGGCACCGAGCGCGACGCCCCGTTAGGCAGCGGTGTCAGTTACCGCGCCATGATCGCCGGCCTTCTGGCGCACACCGCGTATCACGCCGGCCAGGCGATGCTCCTCCGCCGCGCGCTCGAAGCCGAAGCTAAGCGTTAGGCATCAGTTGCGCTGGCCCGTGAGGATGCCGTGGCGGACCCGCGCCGCCTTGGCCGACGCCGCCTGGTCGAACTCGAGGACGAGGCGCGTGCTGATCGCCATGCGCACGGGCATCTGCAACGTCATCTCGCTGCCGGTGCGATTCACGATGACCGGGAGGTTCGTCCCCTCCGCATTGCGATACCGCGCCCGGTAGCGCTCCCCGAACGATGGATCGTTCACTGCGATGTCGCCGACTCGTACAAGAACGTCTCCCGCTTTGATTCCCGCCGCATCCGCGGCGGATCCGGGCTCCACGTTCGTGACGACGATGCGGTTGGAATCCGGCTCGGTAAGGACACCGATGCGCGGACTGCGAATCGTATCGGTGCGCGCGCGAAGGCCGGCGAGCGGCAAAACGCGCGCATATGGAAATGGCTCACGTCCGTCGATGTACCGCGTGCGGAAATCATCGAACGCCGCCTGACCACCTTGCCCAGCGGCGCGCCTAACGGCTCCCCACCAATCGTCGCTGCCGAACCCCTGCCCTTTCTTGTACGTCGCTTCGTACACGTCGCGCAGCACGTCGTCCAGCGAGCGCTTGTTGTCACTCGCATCGCGGACCATGATGTCGAGCAGAAAGGCAGCGAGCGCGCCTTTTGGATAGTAGATGTATCCCGTGCCGTCAGTCGGGTGGACCCACGTCGAGAGTGAGGCGTCTTCCAGTGCCACGGGCGGCACCGCGGCTACTTCATCCATCTTCTCGTTCAGCGTACGCAGGTACGTGGCAGAATCGATTACGCCGCCGCGCACGAGCATCAGATCCGAGTAGTAATCCGTGACACCTTCGCTCACCCACAGCCACACGGTGGGCGTTTCCACGTCGTAGCGGTAGGGCCACAGATCCGCTGGCCGCATGCGCTTCACATTCCACAGGTGGAAGACTTCATGCGACGTGATGGATGGAAGGATCGGATTCCCGATGATGAATGGCGTGTAAATGCCGACGTGCGAGTTGCTGTGCTCCAGCGCGCTCGCTCCGGCATAAGCCGTGTCGAACACGATCATCGTCGTGTACGTGTCGAACGGCGTATCGCCAAACACCTTCACCATTTCTGGGATGAATTTGCGGTGATCATCCCAGAGCTTGGCGCGTTCCGGATTGCGGAATAGCCCTTCCGGATAGGTAGCAAGGCGTACGGTCTTGCCGCCGATCGTCGCGCTGTCGAGATCGAACCGTCCCACAAATGTGGGATAGTCCACCAGATCGTGGTAATTCGCCGCGCGATATGTGCGCGCACCGGAAGATGGCATCCCGGTCGCCACACGCCACTCGTTAGGTAGCGTGATCGTCACCGTGGCGGGGAAATCGAAGCTGCGGCCCTCGGGATACAAGAAGACATTCGTTCCGTTGAAGAACGCGAAATCCGCTCGCGAGTCCGCCATGGCGTTGTCGAGCGAGTCCGCGCGGTAGTCGAAACGCACCGTGATTGCGCGAGCGCCATCCGGCCGTACGCGCCACGTGTCGTGATCGACCTTGTCCCAGACGAGCGCCCGTTCGCCGCCTAACGCGCCGAAGTTCCAGACGTTGCGCGCAAAGTTGGAGATCTCGTACGCCCCTGGCGTCCACGCCGGCAAGGAGAGGAGCACAGGGTCGTTCCCGGTGACGGAGAAGCGCATGGTCACTCGCAACATGTTTTGCGCGGCGAGCTCCGGGTTGAACGCCACGTCGTAGCGGACGTCGGCGATCGGTGCGGACTGCGCGGAGCCGCGCGTACCTTGACTCGCCGCTGGTCGCTGCGTCTGAGCAAACGCGACACTCGGCGTCACGAGCAGGAGGATGAGCGATAGGGTCGTTCGAGACATGAGGGCGGGTTGGCTAAGGCTGAACAATAGCTAGTACGCCGTGAAGCCGATGTGAGGTCCTGACCGACAGGTGTGCAAGAATTGGCGCGTGGTGACGTCCCAAGTAATGATGGGACCAACCTCGACGGCATCTATGCTCACCACGAATTACAAACAGCAGGTCGTCCTGCTTCTTGTTCTT
>DATFBW010000124.1:0-3481 GCA_035253645.1 Gemmatimonadaceae bacterium
GACGGCCGCTGGCGGCTGTCCCAAAGTGAGCACCTGGAAGGTGATGCCGGCAGCCGTGAAACCCACGAGCGCGCGACGCCATGCCACCGCTCGCATAACGAGAACGCCCGCCGTAACGAACGCGATAAAAGCGATCGCCCACAGCGCGACGCTCACATGATTCGAAAGGCGGCCGCGATTGCCGGTCTCTGTGAGCTGCTTGATGCCGATCATCATGCGCCGCTCCATGACGAAATGGATTGGCTCGAAAATTGAGCGGTCGAACGCCGTCCCCAGTAACGACCGCCCACCTGCACCCCGACCGCGGATGAGCAGTCGAGCCGTGGAGCCGGCGGGTTCGAGAACCATCGACCAACTGCCGTCTTCTGGTTCGTCCAATGAGGTCCCGACCGAACGGGTGGCGAAGCCTAACGCGCGCCCGGGTACGAACGCGCGGAGCGTGGCGAAGCCCGCGCCACCCGCTTTGTCCCTGGGGTACATCCAGAGCTTGTCACCGAGCTGCCAGCTTTGCTTCTGCGGCTGCAAAATGTCGAAGGTTGGCACCGCACAGCCGACTGCGTTTTCCAGCAAGTCGTAGCTGTAGAAGCCACCGCGATCCTGTCCCAGTTGCGCAAGCCACGGCCACACGAGATCGACAGGAGCCGTAATCGTGATCGCCCGTGTCTGCTGCGATCGCGCACCCGCGATGATGTCGTCACCGGGCAGCGTCTTCCGACGTTCGTGGTCCGTTGCACCCCAGTTCAAATACCAGGGTCGGACGAAGGCAAAGAACGCAACGCTGAATGCCGCGAGAACGCCAACTAGCCCTGCGAGGCGACGCGACATGCGAACCGGTTTCATCGAAGCCTCTCAATCATCGACGAGATCAGAATGCAGTTGGCCCCCGTCCACGCGCTGTCGGTCATCCCGCCGCACCGGCGTAAGGAATTTGCCGACCAAAGGAGTCCGACTCTTACCTAACGACAAGAATCGCTGACGAAATCAGGGGTGTTGCCTTACAGACTGACTCGTCTCACGCAGCAACTTGCTGTCGGAAACCGCGCCCACGACGGGTGCCGGTCGTCGTCCGAGCGAGGACTTATGATGCGCCTACGCGATATCATGACCCGGAACGTAGTCACCGTGTCGCCAGAGCTGACGCTCCGTGAAGCGATGGCGTTGTTTGCCAGCAAACACTTGAGCGGCGCACCCGTGGTCGCGAAAGGAAAAGTCTTGGGTGTTGTTTCATCCACGGATTTGATGGACCTGGCCGCGTCACTGCCCGGCGAACCCAAGCTGCCTGAAACCGACGACCCGCAGGAATGGGCGGAGCCTAACGGCGCTTGGGCAGGTGCTGACGAGAACGATGCGGAGCAGGCATACTTCTCGACCAGCTGGTATACGTCGCGTGGCGAAACGGAGGCGCGGCTCCGGGATGAAGGGAATCCGGAGTGGAGTGCGCTGGACGAACACACCGTAGCCGAGGCCATGACGCGGACGACTATCTGGCTGCCGCCTGGAACGGCTGTCGAGTTCGCGGCGCATCGCATGCGTCAAGCCGGCGTTCATCGCGTGCTCGTTATGCAAGGGGATGAGCTGGTGGGGATCGTATCGACGAAGGACATCGCCGACGCCGTGGCGGATCGGATACTGACGGCCCGACGTTTTGTGTTCGTGCGCGCCAAGGCTGCACGGTAGTCCCTGGGATGAGGCCATTCTCGGCCGACGCACCTTGTCAGGGATATTCCCACACGGTGCGCCAGGCTACCGGACGAAGATCGAGGATATCCGCTGACTGGGCCGGCCTGAGCGAGAGCCGATGTTTAAGCGAGCCGCGGAGACCCGGCATCTATATGACTCTCACCGAACGGACGCGCCGAATTCTTTGCTGCTCGCTCTGCTTGAGTGGCGCAATGACAGCTCTGCCAACGCTGCTCGCCGGGCAGGAGCTCCCGTTCGCTCCCGGCGAGCAGCTCACCTACAAGGTTCGGGTAGGGAAGTTCGGCACCGTCGGCAAGGGAACTATGACAGTCGAAGGGCCCGTGCTCGTCCGCGATGTACAGACATACGTGTTGCGGTTCGAGCTCAAGGCGCGTGTGGCGTTCGTAAGCGCCGCCGATCGCACTGCGTCATGGATCGACCCTCAGCGGATGGCGTCACTGCGCTTTCACAAGCACGAGCGCCATCCGCTTTCAAAACACGACGAACGCGTGGAGCTCTATCCAGACGACCACCGCTGGGAACGCGCCCCCGGAGACACGGGGGTAAGTCCGACGGGTGCGCCGCTCGACGAGCTGTCCTTCATCTACTTCGTGCGCACGCTCCCGCTCGTCCCGGACACCACGTACGAGCTGACTCGTCATTTCGAAGCCGGGCGGAACCCGATCAAAGTGACAATCGTTAGGCGTGATACGCTGGTCACGGAGGCCGGCACGTTCGCGACGGTTTTCGTGGAGCTGCGCGTCAAAGATCCGCGCAGGTACAAAGGCGAAGGCGTGATCGGAATCCATTTATCGGACGACCGCCTCCGCCTTCCGGTACGCATCACGAGCGCGATGCCGGTCCTGGGTTCGACCATCCTAACGCTGGCCGCATACACACAAGGGGCAACGGTTGCCACGGCGGGTGGGGTGGATCAGCGTCGGGGAATGCCTGACGCGGGCGAGTCGGGAGCGCTTACACAAGTTCCTCGTTCCTCGGACAGGCGCAGTCCCCGCTGATTCGTATCCTCCTGGAAGTCACGCACGAGGCGTGACCGACACTCGCACTAGGAGATACAATGCGCCGAGTATTCAGACACTTCGTTCTTGCGCAGCTCGTTCTGGCGCCGGCGCTGATTGCGTGGCCCCGATTGGCAGGCGTAATGGAGCTGCAGCCGGAGAGCAGGCTGTGGGTCGACGGGACTTCGTCCGTCCGCGGCTACCAGTGCCGTGCGCTGGGACTCACCGCCACGCTTCGCACCGACGGCGGCAACGCAGTGCAAGCGATCCTGGCCGGCGAAAAGGCGGTGAGCGGTGCCGACCTAACGATCGAAGCCGCGAAGCTCGAATGCGGCAACGGGACGATGAACGGACACATGCGGAAAGCGCTCAAGGCCGACGCCAACCCAGCCATCTCGTTTACCATGGCGTCGTACGATCTGGAGACGGGCAACGACACGCTGCGCGTCATGCTGACGGGTGACCTAACGATTGGCGGCACGGCGAAGACGATCTCCATGCAGGCGCGTGCAAAGGACGGAGGCAACGGAACGCTGGTCGTCGAAGGGACGCACGAGCTCAAGATGACCGAGTACGGACTCAAGCCGCCGACGCTCATGTTCGGCACGCTCAAGGTGCACGACAAGGTGAAGGTTGGATTCAGCCTCGTTCTCAAAGACTAACGCATAACGGAGAAACACCCCGGAGACTCCTATGAAAACCACAATCAAATATTTCGCGTTCGTTGCCGCAGCGCTGTTCGCTGCAGGGCCGGTGCTCGCGCAAGATACCGCGAGCGGTAA
>DATFBW010000125.1:0-4621 GCA_035253645.1 Gemmatimonadaceae bacterium
AGAGTTGTTATGCGCTGCAACAGATCGGGATAGTCGATCCCCGCCTGTTTGGCCGCCGATGCGAACTCCTCACTCTGCGCAATTTCCGGATTCGGATTTGCCTCCAAAAACCAGAGGTGTCCATCGGCACCCAGGCGGTAGTCGAGACGCGCGTAACCCGTTAGGCCGAGGATACGATAAATCCGTTTGCTGAGGTGCCCGATCGATGATGCCACATTCGGCGGCAGGTCGTCCGCCGCCTGCTGATCGATCCCGTGCTTCTTCTGATACTCCAGGTTGTGCTTCGCACGCTCCGTCGCGATCAGCGGCTCGTCGGGCGCGGCGTTCTTGAACACCAGCTCGCGCACAGGCAGAGCCGTGAGCCGATCGTTGCCCAACACGCCCACATAAATCTCACGTCCGGCGATGAATTGCTCTGCCAGCGCTGGCGTTTCCACACGGCGGTGCACGAATGCGACGCGTTCTGCCAATTCTTCGTCGGTGCTCACAATGGATGCCTTGGAGATACCTAACGAGGCATGCTCGGTGAGGCTCTTGACGATCAACGGAAACCCCAGCGCGCGCGGTCGCTTGACCTGGTGTCCGATCGGAAACACATGGAAGGCGGGGACACGTATGCGATGGTACAGCAGCAGCTTCTTGGCCAGCGACTTCTCGCGTGAGATCACCATGCCGCGTGGATTGCAGCCGGTGTACGGCACTCGCAACAGCTCCAGGAGACTCACCACGTTCTGATCGTAGAGCACGTTCCCGTGGAACTCCTCGAGGAGATTGAACGCGACGTCCGGCTTGAACTCCTCGAGCGCGTCGCGGATCGGCTGGAATTCAGTCTGCACACCTAACGCGCGGACATCGTGCTTGAGCTTGCGGAGGGTGCGCATGACGTCCCATTCCGTCTTGTACGCGAAACGCTCCTCTTCGGAGAGCTTCGCCGCGTCCTCAGGCGGAACGAGATCGGGATGCATCAACACCAGCACACGCAGCTGCTTCATGCGAGGCCTAGGCTAGAGAGCGATCCAGTCCTTGCGTCCTTGGCTGTATAAGAAGTGCATCGTCTTCACGGTCAAAAGCACACAAAAGTCCGTAAGCAGTTGGCGCTCCGGACCTGCCGCATGCAACTTGAGCACACGGCACCGCGCAATCATGTCGCCTAACACGAGATCCAGCGTGTATTGATACTCACCCGTCCATTTCGCGACGAGTCGCCGGATCTCCAAACGGTTCCGCCGCAGGAATGTAGCCGCCAACTCGAGTCTGCGATGCCGTCGCTGATCAGAGAACAGTCGCCGCAGATCGGCATCATAGATGTTAGGCAGGCGGATCGTGTACTTTTTGCGCCGCGCGGCGTAATGCTCCGCCAACGTTTTGGTCAATCGGTGGAGCGGCTCCACAGTCCTTTTGTTCGAGACCGGAGGCGCGCGATTGCCGATCTCGTTCATCAGCTCGTCCACGTATTGCAGCTTCTTGAGCGCGGGCCACCCTGCATAACGACGCTTCCAGTCCGATCGTGGCTTGAGCCATACAGCGAATGTCTCGGCGAAGTCTTCGTCGGGGTGACTTTGTGCGTACCACAGTCTCAAGTGCTGGACGTATCGCTTACTCGCCGGATTCGGTCGGTAGTACTCGGGGTACCGCGTCGACGACTTCCCGAACAGCTGCTGCCACCGGCGGCGCCGATGCAGTTGATACGCGTGCTGAAATGCATGCCCGGCTTCATGGCGCATGATCCGCAAGCACTCGGAGCGCGACGCACCTTCCACGTCGAGCAACTGATTCGCTTCGAGCCTGCGTAGGCGGAAGTTCGCCAGGTAGAACGGGACAGCGAATCCCGGAACTCCAGCCGGCGAGAACCATTCGTCCGACAACCACACGTGCGGCTTGAGTCGGAGCCCCCGCATGTCGAGCTCGTCGTACAGCTTGGCGAGGCACCGCTCGAGCACCGTGCCCGTTATGGAGACGGGTAGATCCTTGAGTCTGATCCTCAGCAGCCGCTCGTCTGAGATCCGATCCCAGCGTATACGCGTGGGACCCCTACTTCGCGCGCGACGAACCGGACGCCGACGAGCTCGAGTTAATCGGCTCCGTGAGCCGGGACGGCGCACGGGGCGCCGGGAGCCGCTAGGCCGCGCGGCGGAGCCGCGTGTGCGAGATTTGCGCGGGCGACGCGGGCGACGCGGGCGACGTGAACGTGGCACGCGCCTGAATATGACGCGCGCGCCCGGGAGGCGGGAGCCTAACGAATCTCGAAAACCCCCGAGTAATCCGACAACCTGTTGCCACCCGAAGGGAAGTCGGCAAAGTCGACGCGGATGCGGAAGGTGCCGCTCCGGCGCGGTTCACGGAGCAAGGCCGTGAGCGCGTAATTCCCCGCTGGTCGCAGCGTTATTTGCTTGACTCCCTCGACGAGGTGCGCGAGCCCCATTTCGCGCCATATGCCGCCGGAATCGAGCCATTCCACAGCGCTCGAGCCGCCGAGTGCAACGTAGAGGTTGGGTTGTTCGGTGGCGCTGTTGAACCGATCGCCTAAAGTGCTGGCAAGGGGACGGTCCGACCCGTTTGTAACTGTCGCTTGAATGCCGCCAGAAGACACTTCCTCCCACGTCCAGCTCGGCTTTGTCAGCGTGATGAAGAGCGCGTGGTTATCGCGCGGCGTTAGGCTTCCGAGATCCCGAGATTCGACGGGCGAAGTACACGCCATGACGACGAGTGCCAGCACACTTATGCGGGCTGTCTGAACCAACATTCTGCCCATGAAAAAAACGCTCCCCGCGACGGTTCTACGATCCTAACTCTCCTGATTGGGAAAGGTAACGTCAGCGTTACGCCAGAGCTCTGAGGAGGCCCACGGCCGCACCAGCCGACAGCAACCAACCGTGTTTCAAGCGCAACGTGAGACCCGCGTACGAGAGCACGGCCACGCCAAGCGCGATCACATCGAGCGTGCCGGGCACGGGCGCGCTAAAACGAAAGACGCCGCGCACGATCTCGCTGACCTCGCCGAATAATGTGTGCAGCGCGAACCACAGGGCGAGGTTCACCATAGCACCGAGCACCGCTGCGGAAATCCCTTGAAGCGCGCCTAACAAGCGCGCGTTATGCGCGAGACGCTCCACGGAAGGGCCGAACGCCAGGATGAACATGAAACTGGGTACGAACGTGAGCCACGTGACAAGCAGCGAAGCCACGATGCCAGCGCTCAACGGCTCCAGCGGTGCAGCGGCGCGGAATGCGCCGAGGAAGGCGACGAATTGCACGACCTGGATGAGCGGGCCGGGCGTCGACTCTGCAAAGCCAAGACCGGTGACCATTTCGGATGGTGTCAGCCAATGGAAGCTGTGTACTGCCTCCTGGGCAGCGTATGACAGGACGGCATACGCCCCACCGAAGGTGACGATCGCGGATGTTGCGAAAAACCGGCCCTCATGTACAAGAACATGCCCGCTGCCTAACGCCAGCCATGCGATGATGAGCGGAAGCAGCCAGATCGTGAGCCACAACGCGAGCGTGCGCGCGACTCGGTGATAGCGAAACGTCGCCGCAGGCGGAGGCACCGAGATGGATGTCATGGCAGCGCGGCCGTAGCGTAGCCCGCCGATCAGCGCCGCGGCCGCCAACACCAGCGGAAATGGCAGCCGCAGGAAATACAGAGCGAGGAATGCGCCTAACGCCACCGCTACCCGGAGGCGGTCCCCGGCGACGTGGCGCGCCAGCCGCGGGAGGGCGTGCGCGACGATGGCAACGACCACTGGCTGGATTCCCGCTAACATGCCGGCCACGGCCCGCGTGTCGCCGCCGTAGACGTAGATCAGGCTGAGCGCCAGGAGCGCAAGAAACCCTGGAAGTACAAAGAGCGACCCAGCCACAAGGGCGCCCCACGTGCCGTGAAGCTGCCAGCCGATGTAGGTAGCGAGTTGCTGGGCCTCGGGCCCCGGCAGCAGCATGCAGAAGCTGAGCGCGCGTTGAAAACGTTCTTCGCTGATCCAGCGGCGCTCTATGACGAGGACGCGATGCAGCACTGCAATCTGCGCGACGGGTCCGCCGAAGCTCTCCGCAGCAATCGCCGACCACACGGGCAGGCCTTCGCGTAGTGGTAGCGTACGGTGCGTACCGTCCCTCACGGCGCCTCGGCGCTGAGTTGGGCGAACAGGCTATCGAACAGGAGCGCCCCGGCCTTCAGCCGCTTGGCATCGTCACGTTCGGCCAACACAAGACCGCGAAGCACTTGCGCGACGCCATCAGTCTCCGGACGCTGATACATGGCGTCCTTGAGATCGATGTCGTGGACGATTTCAGCGATGGCTTGCAGCGCTGGATGCGTTAGGCCGAAGGCGGCCAGCAACGTTTCGAAGGTGCAGTGCGCGCCACGGTGTGTGTATTCGCCTTGATACATGTCGAAACGGAGCTCGCCCGGGCGTGCAGCGTATCGCGGCCCGCTGACGAACTTGAACCGTGCCTTGCGATCGATGAATCTGAGGATGAGCCAGGCGCTTGCGATGCGATCGACAAAGACGCCTTCGCGCGTCACCCACGTCGCTCCTGAGGGCCGTTGTGGACTGGCCGCCTCGAGTCTCCTCCCCTCTCCTTTTTCCGCTTCCAATTCATGTAACGCACGCTCCGCGTC
>DATFBW010000126.1:0-20880 GCA_035253645.1 Gemmatimonadaceae bacterium
AGGCCCCGCGCCACGCCGTTCCAGTAGACGGCCGCGTTCTGGTGCGCGGCGTCCTCGGCACGCGTCAGGCTCAGAGTCGAGGACGCGGTGGTCAGAGGACCATCCGCGCAGGCCGCGAAGGCAACAGCGGCCGGGAGGAAAAGGATAGAGGCACGCATGAGAATCTCCGTGTGAGGTTGATGTTGCAGGTCTCTCACACGCGCTCTACGTAGAGCGGCCTCGGATCCCATCATATGGCAAATCGCGACGTTGCGGCCCGCGATCACTCGGTACCAACTTTGCCCCTCCTGCGGCCGTTTCGATGCTCCAGCTTTCAGACCGGGTCAAAACACCGACACCACGAGTGGAACCGAGCCACGTCGACGCGCTATTCGGCCAGGTTTATGGGGAGCTGAAAGGGTTGGCCCATAGGGTCCGGAGCGCTCGTGGGCGCGGATCGACCTTCGACACCACCGCTCTCGTTCACGAGGCCTACCTCAAACTGGCAGCGGCCGACAACACGCCGTGGAAAAACGAGTCGCATTTTTTTGCCATCGCTGCGCGCGCGATGCGGCAGATCCTCGTTGACGTCGCACGCGAGCGCTTGGCGGAGAAGCGGGGTGGTGCGGATCCCGTCGTGATGACGTACGATGACGGTGCCCACGCAGCTCCCGTTAGGCCTGACGAGTTGATCGCGTTGGACGAGGCGCTCGCGCGTCTCGCGGCGTTCGACCCGAGGCGCGCGCTGGTCATCGAACACCGCGTGTTCGCGGGTCTGTCGATTCCTGAAACAGCGCGGCTGCTGGACATCTCGACGGCGACCGTTGAACGCGATTGGCGCGCGGCGCGCGCGTGGTTGACGCTCGAGTTGGCGCGAGGACAGACGCGGGCATGAACGATCGTTGGGAACAGGTCGTTCAGATTTTCGAAGAAGCGGTCAAGCAACCGGCGACAGAACGCGAGCGGTTCGTTGCCGTTGCAACGGCCGGCGACGTCGAGTTGCGCGAGGAAGTTCTGGACCTGCTTCGCGCCGACGCCTCCGCGCATCGCTTGTTCGACATGACCCCCGCGCAGCTCGCGCATGGCGTACAGCCGCACGAGCCTCAGAGCCTCGCCGGTCGATCGATCGGCGTGTACACCCTCACCCGTGAAGTTGGACGCGGTGGGATGGCCACGGTATACGAGGGCGAGGATACCAAACATCACAGAGCCGTAGCGCTGAAATTACTCGACGCTGCCGCGTCGTCGGCGTTAGGCAGCGAACGGTTCCGTCGCGAGATCGATGTCGTTGCCCGGATGCAGCACCCCAACATCCTGCCGCTCTATGACTCCGGGGAAGCCGATGGTCTGTTGTACTTCGTCATGCCGTTCGTGTCGGGCGGCACTTTGCGCGAACGGATCGCCCGCGATGGGCCACTGCCGCTTGCGGACGTACGCCGCATAACGTCGCAGGTGGCTGCTGCACTCGACTACGCGCACCGGCGTGGGGTCATTCATCGGGATATCAAACCGGCCAACGTCCTCCTGAACGAAGATCACGTCACAATCGCCGACTTCGGCATCGCGCAGAGTCCCGGAAGCGACTCGGGCGATCGCCTAACGGCTGCCGGCATTTTCGTTGGAACGCCGGGTTATATGAGTCCCGAGCATGCCACGGCGGGAGCAGAGCTGGATGCGCGGAGCGATGTTTATTCGCTCGCGTGCGTGGCGTTTGAGATGCTCACGGGGCAGCCTCCGTTCCAAGCTCCCACGACGAGCGCGCTCCTCGCCAAGCACTTGAGCCATCCGGTCCCATCCGCCCGGGCGGCACGCCCGGATCTTCCGGCGGCTGTGGATGACGTCATGCAGCGCGGACTCGCGAAGGACCGCGCGGAACGTTTTGCGACGGCCTGTGAGCTGCGGGACGCTCTGGATGCTGCTCTCGCTGGTCAGAGACCCGCGCGCCGTCACTCGTTAGGGCGGCGCTGGGTTGCCGCTGCGTGTGCGGCCCTGGGGCTCGCGCTGCTCGTTGTGGGTGCATACCTCACGCGCGGTTCGCGCGACACGCCATCGATTGCGGTCTTGCCGTTCGCCAACATGAGCGGGGACTCCGCGAACGAATACTTCAGCGACGGCCTGACCGAGGAGATCACGGGCGCTTTGGCGCAGCTCGGTCGCGTGCGAGTTACTCCGCGCACCACCGCCTTCGCCTATAAAGGACGCGCTGGAGACATCCGCAACATCGGCAACGAGCTCGGCGTTTCGCGCATCCTCGAAGGCAGCGTTAGGCGCGACGGCGACCGTGTTCTGTTTTTGGCGACACTCTACGACGCGGAGAGCGGCGACCGTCTCTGGCACAACCGGTACGAACGGTCCTGGGGAGCCATACTCACGCTGCAGAACGAGATCGCGGGAACGGTCGCGGAACAATTGCGCGTGAGACTCCTTCCCGCCGATAGCACGCGGCTCGTCGGCCGTCACTCAGTGAGCGCTGACGCATACGAGAGCTACATGAAAGGCCGGTACTTCTTTGGGCCGCGCACCGCCTCGTCACTGCAACAAGCGCTCGGCCATTTCAAGCGCGCCATAGAGATCGACTCGACATACGCGCGCGCGTACGCAGGACTCGCGGATACGTACAGCATCCTGGCATGGACGGGGGCAGGGGCGCCGCGCGAACTGTTCGGTTTGGCCGATGAGGCTGCGCGTCGCGCGCTGGCACTCGACTCGACGATGGCCGAAGCCTATGTCTCGTTAGGGATCATCAACACGTTCCATAACTGGGACTGGCAGGCAGCGGATCGCGCCTTTACGCGCGCGATAGCTCTGGACTCGACCTCGGCGCTCGCGTGGTTCTTCAACGCCTGGAACCTGATGGCGCTGGGACGCAGCGAGGAGTTGCTGGCTGCACTGCAGCGCTCACGCTCGCTCGATCCTGTATCACTCATGACGAACGTCCGATTTGGCCAGGTGCTGCTCTGGATGGATCGCGTGGCTGAGGGAGAGGCCGTCCTCAGAGCGACGTTGGAATTGGATGAATCGCACCCGGTGGCGCGGTTGCAACTTGCACGTGCGCTTTCGATGCAGGGGCGGCACGCAGAGGCGATAGCCATGCTCCCGCCTGACAGCATCCGCTTCGGCAGTTTCGAGTCGGGGATCGCCGGCTTCGTTTATGCGCGCGCGGGGGATCGTGCGAAGGCGCTGGCCGCCGCGCGGGCGCTGGAGTCGCGACCGAACGTTCCCAACGAAGGCGTCGCTGTGATTTATGCAGGACTCGGTGAGAAAGACGCGGCGTTGACATGGCTCGAGCGTGCGTACGAGGCACGCGGGATCGGGTTGCACTTTCTGGCGGCCGAGCCGCTATACGACGCCTTGCGTCGCGAACCGCGCTACAAGCGGCTGGTCGAGCGTCTAGCGCTGGCCGACGCCCGCGCCGCACGGCCGGAAGGCTCGCGTTAGGCACAAGCTTTCATGCCGACATCCGAAGCGCACGACTGGTCGCGCATTTCGTGGATCCTCGAGGAAGCACTCGAGTTGCCGCCGGAGGAAGTCGGACGCTTCCTCGACCGCGTTTGCGCTACCGACCCACCCTTGAGAGCCCAGGTCGAGCGTCTTATCGCGGCAGACCGTGCGGCGGCAGGCTTTCTCGAGGGCGACGTTGCGGCATTCTTTCCAGAGGGACTGGCGGCCCGCTCAGAGCCTAACGCGTTAGCGCCCGTGAGTGCCGGCGAACGCCTCGGTCCCTGGCGCTTGATTCGCGAGATCGGACGCGGGGGCATGGGCGCAGTGGTGCTGGCGGAGCGCGCAGATGGTGCTTACGAGCAGCAGGTCGCGATCAAACGCATCCGCGGGGATGTGAACTCCCCCGAAGCACTCCGCCGGTTCGATCGCGAACGCCGCATCCTCGCACGCCTGGAGCACCCCAATATTGCGCGCGCGGTCGATGGAGGAACGGGGCCGGACGGGACTCCCTGGCTGGCGATGGAGTATGTGGCCGGCGAACCGATCACGCACTGGTGCGCGGGCCGTGGCGAAACGCTGGACACGACGATCGATCGCTTCGAACAAGTGCTGCGCGCCGTGCAGTTCGCGCATGAGCGTTTCGTCATCCATCGCGACCTCAAGCCGAGCAACATCTTCGTCTCGGCAAGTGGCGAAGTGAAGCTGCTCGACTTTGGCATCGCAAAGCTCGTGAGCCCTGACGGAGAGGATGCCGGATCGACAATCGACCTCGAGCGACGCCTAACGCCACATTACGCCGCACCCGAACAAATCCGCGGCGAGGCCGTATCCACCGCCAGCGACGTGTACTCGCTCGGAGTCGTCCTGTACGAGCTGCTGTCCGGTGCACGCCCCTACGACGGTGCAACCGGCGGCCTGACGGAGGTCGTTAGGCGCGTTCTGGAGGAGGATGCGCACCCGCCGAGTGCCGCGCTCACGCAAGCACGGGCAGGTCGCTACCGCGGCTGGTACGATCGCGTGCGTGGTGATCTGGATAACATCGTTCTGAAATCGCTGCGTCAAAACGCGGCGGAGCGCTATCCCTCTGCGCAAGCGTTGCTCGATGACCTGGAACGCTGGCGCCATCGCTTGCCGGTGCGCGCGACGCCGCAGACGCGAGCGTATCGCGCACGTCGCTTCGTTGCGAGAAACCGTGTTGCGGTGGGGGCGGGAAGCGCTGTGGCGCTCTCGCTCGTGGCCGGGCTGTTCGCCGTCTCGTGGCAGGCACGCGTCGCTGCTGCAGAGCGCGATCGCGCTAGACTCGAGGCGCAAAAAGCACAAACCATCAGCGCGTTCGTCGGCAGCATATTCGATATCGCAAACCCCAATGTGGCAAAAGGTGACACACTCACCGCGCGCGGTTTGCTCGATCAGGGCGCAGAACGGGCGCGGCGGGAGCTCATTGGGCAGCCGGAAGTGCAAGCGGAGATACTACGCCGCCTCGCCAAGGCCTACCATGGGCTCTACGCGTATGATCCGGCCCAAGCCCTGGCGGAAGAAGCCGTTGAAATCGCACGCCGGACCTTCGGCCCAGAAAGTCCTGAAATGCTCGCGAGCCTGGGTGAGCTTGGCGGGATCCTGGCGAACCGCGGACGTTATGCCGAAGCAGAATCCGTGCTGGTGCAAACGATCACCCTCGCCCGCAAACTGCGTGGTCCGCAACACCCCGACGTAGCTCCAGCACTGAGCTGGTTAGGCACTGTCCACCGCATGCTAGGACGGTTCGGCAAGGCGGAGGCGCTCTTCCGCGAGGCGATCGCCATTAATGAAGCGACGGGAGACACGAATCATCCGAGGCTGGACGACGATATCGACGCGTTAGGTATGGTGCTCGCCGCGCGTGGACGCGATGAGGAGGCTTCCACCTACTTCCAGCGCGCCTTGGCCATGCGTCGGCGGATCTTCGGCGAGGAGCACATCGAAACGGCGTTTACGATGGGCAACGTGGCGCGCAACCTGGCGAGCCTTGGGCGCTTCGCTGAAGCCGAGTCATTACAGTGGCGTGCATTCAGAATAAACGAGCGCCTCTTAGGCCCGGGCAACGTTGCAATGGCTCACCAACTGCTGCCGATCGGGTTTCTTCACCTGGGACGCAATCAATATCGCTCTGCCGATTCGCTCATTACCGAGGCGCTACGGATCCTTCGATCAACTGTAGGCGACGAGAACGTCATGACAGTCATCGCGTTTGCCGACGCCGGACTCACACGCACGACCGTGAGAGACTTCAATGCCGCGGAGACGCTGCTCGCCCGCGGGTACGATGTAGCATCAAAGGTCCATGGCCACGATCACGGGCTGACGCTGCTCATCATGAGTCGCCAAGCGCTTCTGCATCAGGAGTTAGGGGATTTTGCGCGCGCAGAGCGCCTGTTTCGCGATGCCCTCGAGCGCGAAGCGCGAGGTGGCGCGCCGTACTTCTCGGCGTTGTCCTACGACCTCTCAGCGGTGTTGCGGCGTTTGGGACGTTACGCGGAGGCGGAGCGCGTTATGCGTCAGCGTCTCGAACAGATCGATCAGTTTCAGGAGTATGACCGGTTCAGGGCGTCGTTAGAGATGGGAATTGTGCTGCGTTTAAACGGGAAGCTCGAAGAAGGCCGTCGGCACCAGGACGAGGCATTGACCCTCGCTCCCAAGATGATCCAACCCACGGCGCATATCATGGGAGTACTTCGCGCCGAATTGGGCCGGACCCTGATTGCCCTTGGTCATCATGCGCGGGGCGATTCACTGTTGCGTTCCGGAATCCGCAGCATGGAGGCGGCGCACAACTCGAACGACCCGAGCGCCGCCGAAGCGCGCGTCGCGCTGGCGATGTCGCTCGTTAGGCGCGGCAGGGTGGCGGAGGGGCGTCAGCTGCTCCGAGCGAGTCTCCCGGTTCTCACACAGATGCGCGGCGTCCCCGATCCCATCGTCGCCGAGGCGCGATCGTGGTGGTTGTCGTCCACCGCGCGCACCACTCCATAGCATTCGGCGTCTATTGCAGCTTCGCTAGTACGCCGGCTGGAACGCCCCAATTGTCCGCGCGATGTGCGCCGATGTTGCGAAGGATCGCGACGCGCAGTGACTGGTCCGTCATCACCACCGTGCCGTACGTCGTCCAGCGATCGAGCTCCTGGGCACCGCTCTGCAACACGTAGTCGGTCGCCCCCCAGCCGTACTTGACCACTGTGAGCGTTCGGTTGTTGATGAGCGCGAGAGTCTGTCCTGGTTGCAACGTCGCCTGCAACATGCCACCGCCAGCGCTTACAGGAGAAGCCAGTGTTCCGATTTCCTGCAAAATGAAAATCTGGCTCGGGTTAGTCCCCGCGATATCTATGAGCGCGCGCAGCTCCGCGTTAGGCGCGTACGGGAACTTTTCTGAATTCTTCCACGTGCAGCACGAGCTTGCGGGCCCTTTGTACTGTCCCGGCATGCAATTCCAACCTTCGGGCACCTTGACGCAAACCTGCTGCAGCCCCCACCGGTGCCAGATGCCATTCACCTTTCCGACGGCGGCGTAGCCGTGCAGCTCTTTGATCGCAATCCGCGCCGTCGCACCGAGCGATACGGGGACTGGCATGGCTGGCAGCGCTGTCCAGGCAATTGAAGACGTCGTTGTGGTCGTGCTGCTGATGCGAGTCTGCCCTTGAATGGCGCTCGCGAAGCCTATGGCGCCGATCGCGATCGCCACGTGATACACTCGAACCATCGTTGCCCCTGGTCAGTCCTACAAGCTGAAACGGATTTCAGCGGCTCGAGGGGCCACACAGGAACCAGTTCGTCGCGCATTGACCGACATGCTGTTGGTCGCTACTGTTTTTCCGACAACCGCAACTGCGAGCCGAGGCCACGGAAACCGGTGTGACGCCGGTGCGGCCCCGCCACTGTAACGGGAGTTGTACGCGTGCTCAGCAACCCACTGACCTAACGGTCGGGAAGGGGAGCAGCGCGGCCCGGAGCCAGGAGACGACCTCGACTCGTGCCACAACCTGAGTGCCTCGGGGGAGGACTCGTGGCTCCACCGGTGCCTAACGTGCGCCGGTCGCCGCACGGGATTTTCTCCGAGGGAGGAGATGACCCGTGCTTCGTTTTTGCGCCATCGCCGCCCTCGCCGCCACAACGAACGCGCTCGCTGCGCAAACGGCGGACTCCACCAGACTACCGCGTGTAGTCGTCACCGCGACTCGCGTGGAGAGTCGCATCGGAAGCAACATCGCATCGGTCGCATTGCTCGATGGCGATTCGCTGCGCGCCCGTGGCATCGACAACGTCGCCGACGCCTTGAGAGAAACTCCGGGCGCCGCAATCGTGCGAAGCGGAAGCTTCGGAGCTCAGACGTCGCTCTTCTTGCGGGGAGGAGAAAGCGACTACGTTCGCGTGCTCCTCGATGGCGTGCCTATGAATGCACCCGGCGGGTCGATCGACCTATCTGCGCTCACGCTCGACAATGTCGAGCGCATCGAGGTCGTACGCGGTCCGACGAGCGTGCTCTACGGATCCGATGCTGTGACAGGGGTGATCCAGATCTTTACGCGACGGCAGGCGTCGCCCCGGAGTGCATCGGCATCAGTGAGCGCCGGGAGTTATGGCACGCGCACCGCGGACCTTGCGTTAGGCGCCGCATCCAGCAGAGCGAGTATCTCGCTCGGCGCTGCGCGGCGCGCGACGGACGGTATCCTCGACTTCAACAATGAGTACGAGAACACGACGTTCAGTGCGCGCGCCGCTATGACGACGGGCGGATTGAGCGCCACGCTGACTGGCCGCCAGCATAAGGACGAATTCCACTACCCAACGGATGGCGCGGGGCGCGTCGTCGACCGCAATGCATTTCGCAGCGATCGCCGGAGTGCTGTCGCGCTCAGCGCCGATCATCAGCTGAACACCGCTATTCGCGCTCATCTCGGCTTCTCGGCGATGGAGGGTCGCCCCACCACGGACGATCCGTCTGATGGCACAGGAGACACCGTCGGCTTTTATGCCTATCGCAGCAACGGATCACTGCGTCGCCGCGTCGCCGATGCGAGCATCGATGTCTCCGTAACTCCGATGACAATTGCCACCCTCGGGTACGAATGGCAGCGTGAATCGCAGCACGGTCGCGACAGCTCGAACTTCGATGCGGCACCTAACGACTTCGCTGCACGGCGGGTAACTCGTGCTACTTATGCGCAGCTTGTGGGTGAAAGCCGGCGCCTCAGCTATACGATTGGCGGACGCTACGACGACAACGACGTGTTCGGCGTTTTTCGTACCGCGCGCGCTGGTCTAGCGCTACGCATCACGGATCAGACGACCATCCGCGCGAACGTCGGGTCGGCCTTCAAAGCACCGACCTTCCTCGAGCAGTTCAATACCGCCTTCACGGTGGGCAATACCGCACTGCGTCCAGAACGGTCGCGCAGTCTGGAAGTCTCAGTGCGCGAGGCGATTGGTTCGCGCAATGAGTTGATCGCCACGTGGTTCACTCAACGTTTCCGCGATCTTATCCAGTATTCCTTCGTAGCCCCCACAACGCCCAACTACTTCAACATTGCCGCGGCCTCGGCGCGGGGGCTGGAGATCGAGGGACGCTCGCGCGTGACAGATGCGACACAGCTTGGTGCGTCCATAACGCTGCTCCGGACGCGGGTGGATGATGCAGGGTTCGATAGTGGCGCCAACGCGACCTTCGTCGAAGGAAAGCGTCTCCTGAGAAGGCCGTCCGCGACAGGCACATTCTCCGTCACATCGCGAGTCACAAATCGCCTAACGTGGGATGCACGCCTGCTCATCGTCGGGTCGCGCGACGACCGTGACTTCTCCGATTTCCCGGCCAGGCCGGTCGTTCTGGAATCGTACCAGCGCTTTGACGCCGGTATCGCCTACGCGGTGGCGGGAGGCAGCGGCTCCACGTGGACAGTCTTCGCCCGCGCCGACAATGTGTTTGGGGCGGAGTACGAGGAGGTTGCAAACTTCCGCGCTCCCGGAAGAACATTATCGCTGGGCCTGCGGGCCGCTGTCACTCGTTAGGTACCGGTGCGCACGCTGATCGCCTGGAGTGGCGGCAAAGACAGCGCGCTCGCTCTGGGCGCGCTGCGTGCCAACTCATCCTGCGAGATCGTTGGTGTGCTGACTTCGGTCACGCGCGTTTATGACCGCGTGAGCATGCACGGCATCCGCAGGTCCATCTTGAGGGCCCAGGCCGAGCGTTTGCGGCTGCCGCTTTTTGAAGCCTTGCTCGACCAGAGCGCCGACAACGAGCAATACGAATCGGCCTGGGCGACTGCACTTGGTCAGGCCCGGGCCATTGTCGGCGATATCGACTCAGTTGCCTACGGAGACTTGTTTCTCGAAGACGTTCGCGCCTTTCGCGAGCGACAATGTGCGTGTCTCGGCGTGACGCCGCTTTTCCCGTTGTGGGGGCGATCCACGAAAGAGCTGGCGCCGCGCGCCGCGTCTCAGCTCACAGCTTACCTAACGTGTATCGATACAACGCAGCTCGACGCCTCCTTTGCCGGCAGGCGGTACGACGCGGCATTGCTCGCAGACCTTCCGCCGGCCATCGATCCGTGTGGCGAGCGCGGTGAATTCCATACGTGCGTGGTCCAGGCGCCTGTGTACGATCGGCCTATCATGGTGGAGAAGGGGGAGCAGGTCCTGAGGGATAACCGCTTTGCCTACTGCGACTTCCATCTTGTGGAGGGCTCGCCGGAGGGCTAAGCAGGGCGTCTACGCCGGACGGTTGACTTAGGACGACAAAAATATCAATTTCGTACGTCCTAATTCTCACTAGAGGCTGTCTTTGTACCGAGCGCCGCTAACTATTGCGCTTCTTTTTGCTTTGGTAGGCTGCGACGACCTGCTGACCGAGGCGCCCGACGCTGGCGACATCTTTGACGGGCCTGTGGAAGGGCTCTCGGCCGACGAAATGGCTGCCTTCGTCCGCGGCGACACTGAGTTCGGGCGGCGGTTTGCGCCGGCCAGCGGGCTCGGACCGCTCTTCAATAACGTGTCGTGCGCCTCGTGCCATAGCGGCGACGGGCGGGGTCGCCTCGAGAATGCGCTGCACCGTATTGGGACCGCGGGCGACGGTTACCTTGGCTCGTTAGGCGGCCCGCAGATCCAGGACAAGGCAATCGCTGGGGCGCACGCCGAGGCCATACCCACCGGGGTCGCCGTATCCGTCCGACTGCCTCCCCCCGTGTTCGGCGTAGGTCTCATCGAAGCGATTCCGGAGGCCGCAATCCTTGCCAATGCCGATTCGGCTGACCGCAACGGCGATGGTATTTCGGGCCGCCCCAACTGGGTTTATGCGGCCGAATATGTCCCGGGCAGTACTCCCGGTGCTGGTGCGGCGTTGCGCGTCGGACGGTTCGGAAGAAAGGCGCAAACGTCGAACCTGGTGGAGCAAGTCGTAGGAGCCTACTTGCAAGACATGGGCATAACGAGCGATTACCAGGTCGAGGAAATCGATCTCACGGCTGATCATGTCCCGGATCCCGAGGTGCCGTCGTCTACCGTGCAGGCGGTCGTGCACTACATCCGCGCGCTCGCCCCGCCGCGTGCCGCGGCGTTGAGCGGCGTAATCGCCGAGGGAAGCGCGGAGTTCGACCGGATTGGTTGCGCCACGTGTCATGTGCGCGCCTTTACGACGGGGACGAGCGTGCTGGCCGCGTTAGGTGGCCAGCGCGCTGAGCTCTATTCTGATCTATTGCTCCACGACATGGGTGACGAGTTGGCGGACGGGCGGCCGGACGGTCAGGCCACCGGTCGCGAGTGGAAAACTCCGCCGCTCTGGGGACTGCGTCTGCTCCGCCAGTTCCTCAATGGCGATGCTTTCTTGATGCACGATGGTCGCGCAAGCACAGTGGATGAGGCGATCCGCATGCACGGCGGCGAAGGAAAAGCCGCCCGCGACAGATACGTGGCGCTTCCCGACGCTCAACGAGCAGCACTCCTTCGGTTCGTCGAGACACGATGAGCGTTAGGCGCAAGTGCGAGGGCGAGCTTCCACGCCGCGCCTTCCTCGGCGTGTGCGCGGCGGTCGCGGCGGCACCCGTATTCGCCGCCTGCGCGAGCGTGCTCGTGCGACAGGTTCCGGCCATCAATGGACGCGTGGAGCTGCCGCTGGCGCAGTACCCGGAGCTCACTGAGGCCGGTACCGCATTGCAAATCCTGCCTAACGGTGAGACGCAGCCCCTCATCGTGCTGGTAGGTCCCGATGGCAAACACACTGTGCTTTCGTCCGAATGCACGCACCGTGCATGCACTGTAGAAGTGCAGGGAGAGCGCATCGTCTGCCCATGTCATGGGTCCACATACGACCGCAAAGGCGATGTCCTCCGTGGGCCGGCGGAGCGTCCTCTTCGGCGGTACCGTGCGCAACTGACAGGAGAAGGAATTCTGGTCATCGATCTCGCGACATGAACAACTTCGCAAGGCAAACGTTAGGCGCCACCCTTCTCGCCATCCTGTGCGTGGCCACGGCCGGCGCGCAGCGTGACACGACGCGTGCGCGGCGCGACACGGTGGTGGCCGACACGGGCAGACCGTTCGTTCGCGGTGGCGCGTACGACAAACCTTTCCAGACGCGGCTCCTCGGTCGCACGGCCATCGGCGGGTATGCCGAAGCGCACGTGCGCTATCAACGTGTCGATGGTGCGAATGAAGACTCGGGCATTGAAGCCAAGCGGTTCAACATCTTTTCGGCAACGCGCGTGAGCGACTTTGTGCGCATGGCCGCCGAGCTCGAGTTCGAAGAAGGAGCGAGCGAGATCAAGCTGGAGTTCGCCGCGATCGATGTGCGCGTGCACCCTTCGTTCACGATCCGTGGTGGAATGATCCTGTCCCCGTTAGGGAAGTTCAACCTGTCGCATGACTCACCGCTCAACGAGTTCACGGACCGACCGCTCGTGTCGACCGAGATCCTCGGTGTCGCTCTATCTGAGCCTGGCGTGGGTGTATTGGGTCAGTTCTCGTTAGGCCGTACAGGTCGCGTGACCTATGAGGCCTACGCGACGAATGGCTTCCACGACGGACTGATTCAGGATGCTGAGGATGGCACTCGCATTCCGCTGGGTCGCGGGAACTGGGAGGACAACAACGGATCGCCGGCCACTGTCGCGCGCATCGCCTGGAGTCCGACCATCGCGCACGAAGTCGGCGTCTCGGTGCACCACGGCGCATACAACGTGTTTGTCGAGGATGGCGCCAGCGTCGATCAGCGTCGCAACGTGACGATCCGCGTTGTGGATGGCGAAACAGAATTGTTAGGCGTGCAACTGCGCGGGGAGGCGGCCATTGCTACGGTCGACATTCCGCAGGGCCTCCGCGGCATTTTCGCCGACCGGCAGCGCGGATTCTATACCGAGGCTGTGCGCGAGTTCGGGCGCCGATGGATCCGCACGATGCCCGAGTCTTTCTTCGCATTGAAGGGCAGGGTAGAGGCCGTCGATTTCGATGCCCGACGAGCTGGCAGCGATCGCGCTCAGTTTTCCTTAGGGCTCAACTTTCGCCCAACGCGGGACACGGCCATCAAATTCGATTATGTGCGCGGCCGATCGCACGATGAGTTCAATAATCGATCGCAGCATGCGTACCTGCTCGCGAGCCTGGCGACGTACTTTTGAGGCGTGCGGTTGGGGGCTGCCTAACGCGAATAGACCGCGTACGCGAAGCTCCTTGTTTGGGGCCTTGCGGGCTTAGGGCGTGGCTTTGGGCGCCGTTTGCCAGATGACGTGCTTGATCATCCACCGGCCATCTTCTTTGGCCAGATGCAGATAGTCGCTCCCCCACCACGCAACGACCTTCACCGCCGCGGTCTGATCGAGCACGTCATAGACGGTGACCTCTTTGGGTGCCGTCGGCGGTGCCTGCCGATTATTCGCTTTCACGCTCTTCGCATACGACATGAATTCGGCGAACGGCATCCCTTCGCCTGAGTACGCTGACTCGCCGCGCTTCACGAAGTAGCCGTATTTCACGACCCCGGGGCTGACGCTGCGTACCAGCTTCGCCGTATCGCCTTCGTAAAAGCCCTCGAGGTAATCCATCGCCGCGCGACGGACGGCTTCCACTTCGCCCGCCGCAGCACGATAGGGCTTCGCAGATGGGGCCTGTGCGCCCACAACGGCGCCCGCGCTGACAGAGAGCATGACTGCTAGTCCGACACGGCTCAACAACATGGAAGGCCTCGGGGATGAGGGTGACTCTTATCTGACAACTCAGGTCGGCTGACAGTTGGCGGGGCCGACCGCAGAGTCTGTTGCGGATACTGCGGGGCTCCGCGGTTGTTCCCTGGAACGCTAAGTCGAGGCGATATCCTCGGGAGGAATGGCGCCCGTCATGACAGCAACCGCGTCGCTCATGCTCACCTGCTTCGGGTCGATGACGGCTGCTCGCCGTCCGAGCCGGGCGATGTGCACCCGATCGGCCAGCTCGAACACGTGCGGCATGTTGTGCGAGATCAAAGCGACCGAAAGCCCGCGGGCACGCACACGGCGGATCAGCTCGAGCACCATGCTGGCTTCTTTGACGCCTAACGCGGCTGTGGGCTCGTCCATGATGACCACGTGCCGCGCGAACGCCGCGCTGCGAGCTACGGCGACACCCTGGCGCTGCCCGCCTGAGAGTGCCTCGACCGGCAGCGTTATGGAAGGCACGCCGATTCCGAGGTCCCGCAAGTATTCGCTGCTCTCGCGGAGCATGCGCGGTTTATCGAGCACGCGCAGGATGCGCCCCGCGAAACCGGCCCGCCGCAGTTCGCGGCCGAGAAACAGGTTCTCCGCGATCGTCATCGCTGGGGCGACGGCCAGATCCTGGTAGACTGTTTCGATGCCCGCTCGGCGCGCATCGGTCGGACTGCGGAAGTGAACACGCGCTCCGTCCACACGGATCTCACCACTATCGGGAATGAGCGCGCCCGACAAAGCCTTGATGAGCGTCGATTTGCCTGCGCCGTTATCACCGATTATGCCGAGGATCTCGCCGGCCCGCAGCTCGAAATCGGCGCCGTCGAGCGCGGTCACATGGCCATACCGCTTCACCAGCGCCTTTGCTTCCAACACGATTTGCGCAGTCATGCGCCGCGCTGCGCCAGGCGGCGGGACAGTTGGTCGGTCGCCACCGCGAGGATCACGAGGATGCCGGTGACGAGCATCTGATACACTGACGAAACGCCGATAAGCGTTAGGCCATTGCGGAAGACGCCGACGATGAGCGCGCCCACGAGCGACCCGAGCACGAGTCCACGGCCCCCAAAGAGACTGGTGCCTCCTACAACAACCGCCGTGATCGCGTCGAGGTTCTCCGACTGCCCCGCGTTAGGGTCGCCCACGCCCGTTCTCGCGACGGAGAGCAGAGCCGCGATGCCATAACAAAGTCCAGCCACGACGTATACGCCCAGGAGCACGCGTCGCGTCGCGATACCGCTGAGGCGCGCGGCCTCGGGGTTGTTTCCAGCCGCGTAGACATGACGACCCGCCGCCGTCTGACTGAGCACGAAGGCAGCGAACGCGAACAAGCCGAGCATCAGAATCACGCCGTACACGACGGACGTGCCTCCGAGCTGGACGGCGTTCCCCAACGCAGTCAGGCCAGCGGGGACGTCCGTGACTGTCTGCGCGTTCGAGTAGAGCTGCGTGATCGCAAACGCGATGTTGAGCGTGCCTAACGTGACGATGAACGGCGGCAGCTTGAGTCGCGAGACCAGCAAGCCGTTGAGACAGCCGAAGAGCGTTGTCACGCCCAGTCCTGCCGCGAGCGCGAGGGCGACGGGCCACTGGTTTTCGACGGCCAGCTTCGTCATCACGATACCGCCTAACGCCATGAGCGCGCCGCACGAAAGGTCGACTCCGGCAGTGAGGATGACGAGCGTCTGACCGATGGCAATCACCCCAACAACCATGACTTGTTGGAGCACGATCGAGAGGTTGTCCCCGGTAAGAAAGCGCTCGCTGCGCGTGGCAAAGAACGCGCACGCTGCGAGGAGAGCGAGAACTGGCCCTAGCGTTCCAAGCGCTAGCAGCCGGTGTTTCATCGCGGCGTTTGCTGCTCCGCGCGTGCAGGCGGGACTATTTGCGGCCGAAGCACAGCTCGAGCCCTGTCTTTACGTCTTTGCTCGCGACGCCCGCGATCGCCTTTCCGGCAATCAGGTTCACGCCGGTATCTGTATATCCGGTGGGCTTCTTTCCTGTGCGAACGAACTCCATTCCTGCAGCGACTCCAAGCTCCGCCATTTTCACGGGATACTGCTGCGCTGTTGCCGCGATCGCGCCGCTCGCGACATCGCGAACGCCCTGACATCCACCGTCTACCGTCACGAGGACTACATCTCGCTCTTTCCCCTTCGCCTTGAGCGCCTTGAATGCGCCGGCGGCGGACGGTTCGTTGATTGTGTAGACCACGTTGATGTCGGGCCGCTTCTGCAGGCAGTTCTCCATCGCGGTCTGTCCGCGCGTCTGATCGCCGTAGCTGTCCGCCATGCAGACCACCTCGGGTGCGCTGCCGAGTGTGTTGACGCTTGCCGCTGGTGCATTGAGGCCGAAGCCCTTGAGAAATCCGTTATGCCGCTGTGCCCCCACCGGATGTCCCGGGAAAAGATCGATTGTCGCTACGCGCGCAGGCTTCGTGCCTAACGCGGCCCGCGCGTACTGGCCGATCAACACCCCGGCGCGATAATTGTCTGTCGCGTAGAGCGCGTCGGTTGCAGTCACCGGATCAGTGGGGCTGTCGAGAGCAATGACGAGAATCCCCTTGGCTCGCGCCTTGTTGATCGATGGAATGATCGCCTTCGCGTCGTTCGGCGTTATGAGAATGACTTTTGCGCCCGCCGCGATCATGTTTTCCATCGCCGTAACTTGACCACCGTTGTCGCCATCGTTCTTCCCGGCACCTGACACGAGACGGGCACCGTGCTTCTTGGCGGCTGCCTCCGCGCCCTCGCGCATCTTGACGAAAAACGGATTTGTCGAGGTCTTCGTGATGAGGCCAATGATCGGCTGCTGCGCCGACGCCGGGAGCGCGATCGTGACGAGGAGCAGGACCTTGCCGATTTCCTGGAAGGCAGCGCGCATGAGCGAGACGAGAGGGGAATGTCGGAATTGAATCGTCACACTCGATGAAGCAAGGGCCAACTTTTCTCGTGTGCGGCGAGGCGTTGATTGACGTGTATCCGGAAAGCGCGACGCATGCAGCACCCGAGGCAAGAATTGGCGGGTCGCCGTTCAATGTCGCGATCGGGCTCGCGCGATTGGGGCAAAACGTGGGATTCCTCGGCAGCATCTCCCGCGATGCGTTTGGCGAACGGTTGTATGCTGCGCTCGCGGACGAGAGAGTAGATGTGAGCAGCGTGACACGCAGCGATGCGCCAACGACGCAGAGCATCGTTGGCGTCGACGCGCATGGGGCACCCACCTTCACGTTTCTGGGAGAGGGTCGCGCGGATCGGCAACTCACGCCAGACGCGATTGATCGAGTTGCGCATGTCCGCGCGATTCATGTCGGATCGTATTCGATGGTGGTCGAGCCGATCGCGTCCACGCTGCGAGCGCTCATCGCGCAGCGACGCGATTCGACACTGATTGCGTGGGATCCGAACGTTCGCGTCAACGTCGTCGGTGAAGCTCAGCCTTGGCGCGAGCTGCTCGACTGGATGCTGCCGCGAAGTGATCTCGTCAAGCTGAGTGATGAAGACCTGAGCGTGCTCGCTCCTGGCCTAACGCCGCAAGAGTTCGCGGAGCGCGCGCTGTCGTGCGGCGTGGGACTCGTTGTAACCACGCATGGCGCGGAAGGGGTGAGTGCCTGGTCGCCCAGAGCGCGTGTACAGGTGCCAGCGAGCGATGTGAAGGTTGTCGATACCGTCGGAGCGGGCGATGCCTTTCACGCCGCGCTGCTCGCGTGGTTGGCAGAGCACGACAAACTCGAGCGGAAGCGGGTCGCGTCAATGGATGAGGAGGCGTTGTACGAGGCTCTCCGCTTTGCCACGCGCGCGGCCGCGCTCACATGTGAAAGGCGCGGCGCGGATCTTCCGCGAGGCGAGGCGCTGGCCAGACGCGACTAGTTGTTCCGTTGACTCGCGGTCTCCCCGCGCGATAAGTTCTCCGTGCAAGCAAGTGAAATAATTCACAAACTGCCGGCGTCGCTAAGCGCAGGCATTGAGACGACATACACGACCGCACCCGATGGATCGTACCTATCTGCCGGTCCTGCTCCTCATCGGATTCGTCGTCGTCAACGCAGTTGGCATGGTCGCGCTTTCGCACCTCACCATGCGGCTGCGGCCAACGCCGGTCAAAGACACACCCTACGAATCAGGAATACCACCACTCGGTGACGCGCGCGAGCGCTTCTCCGTGAAGTTCTATATGGTCGCGATGCTCTTCATCATCTTCGACATCGAGACCGTCTTCATGATTCCGTGGGGCGTCTACTATAAACAACTGTCCTGCGCGGTACCGCTCGTGAATGGGGCGTGCCCCGCGGGACAAATCTCCTTCTTCGGTTTGGGCGAGATGCTGGTGTTCATGGCCATCCTCGTCCTCGGCTTCATTTACATCTGGAAAAAAGGAGCGCTGCAATGGGATTAGCCGCGCGCCCTGACACGAAAGTCGTCACATACGCTCCCGAAGAGCAGGAAGGCTGGGTCACCACGCGTCTCGACTTCCTGGTGAACTGGGCACGCGCAGGCTCGTTATGGCCGATGCCTTTCGGCACCGCCTGCTGCGCCATCGAGTTCATGGCCACCGCGGCGTCGCGCTTCGATCTGTCGCGGTTCGGCATGGAGCGGATGTCGTTCTCCCCGCGTCAGGCGGACGTGCTCATTTGCGCCGGTCGCGTTCCGTTCAAGCTCGCGCCGGTCATCCGCCGCATCTGGCAGCAGATGCCGCAACCCAAATGGTGCATCTCGATGGGTGCGTGCGCCTCGTCAGGCGGCATGTTCGACAATTACGCCGTGGTGCAGGGGATCGACACGATTATTCCCGTGGACGTGTACGTGCCGGGATGCCCACCGCGTCCCGAGGGCTTGATCTACGGGATCATGATGCTACAGAAGAAAGTCATGAATGAGCGCAGCTCCGATCAGACGATCCGCACGGAGCTCGAGCCGGATCCAAGCAGCAAGTTGTACATCCCGCCGCCGGTGATCGACGAATTGTCCGAGCCGTTCGGTAATTCAGTGCACCAGACACGTTCGGGGCTGTGAGCGACCAGGGCATAGTGCAAGCCGGTTGGGCGGCGCCTAACGCGCCGGCGCCGAGCACGCCGCGAAAGGTTCCGAATCGCGGCGGCGAGATGAATCCGTCAGCCGATCGGATCAAAGCAAGATATCCGGCCGCATTCGTTAGGGCCGAAGTCGTCTGGGGCGAGACCACCGTATTTCTACGGCCCGAGAACGTGTTCGAGGTCATTCAGTACCTGCACGACGACCCGAACGAGCTGTACGACTACTTGTCCGACGTCACCGCCGTCGAATATCGCGATCTGGAGCAGCCGCTCGAAGTCGTGTGGCATGTGCGCTCGATCCCGTGGCGCGCGTTTCTCCGCGTCAAGGCACAGATCCCGAAGGACAAGCCCCTCCGCGTCAAGAGCGTGTGGCCGATCTATAAAGGCGCGGATTGGCTCGAGCGCGAGTGTTATGACATGTTCGGCATCGAGTTCGAAGGCCACCCCGATCTTCGCCGCATCCTGATGTGGGAGCAGTACAAAGAAGGGTATCCGCTGCGCAAAGACTTCCCATTGCGTGGCCGTTTCTCACGCGCCGAGCAATTGCGTCAGGCTCTGGCTGCGAATCCGGAAGCCCGGTATTCGATGGAAGAGCTGGCGATCGCGGACGCCTTCGAAGACCTTCCCGCCGACATGCGCAAGCGCTTGTTAGGCGGCGAGGAGACGGGGGAGTAGGTCGTGGCCACGAAGCGCACCGTCGACGTTTCGGTCTCGACCACAGGGCTCGACAAGCAGGGCAGGCCACAGCGCGTCCCGCTCGTCGTCGACGAGAGCGGGAACGTGACGACCATGGAAGCGCCACCCGCGCTCGAGCCGGAGCTCGAGGGTGAGCACATGCTCATCAACCTCGGCCCGCAGCATCCGGCGACGCACGGCGTGTTGCGTCTGGTCCTGGAGCTCGATGGCGAGACGGTCGTGCGCTGCATCCCCCACGTTGGCTATCTGCACTGCGGCTTCGAGAAGATCGGCGAATACCGCCAGTACAATCAGATCATCCCGTGGACCGACCGGGAGGATTACCTCAACTCGCCGGGCAACAACGTCGCCTTCGCGTTAGGCGCCGAGCGATTGTTCGGGATCGAGGTGCCGGAGCGGTGCAAGGTGTTGCGCGTGATCGCCATGGAGCTCTCGCGCATCATCTCGCACCTCGTGTGGCTCGGCACGACGTGCATCGACATCGGAGCCTTCACACCGTTCTTGTGGTCTTTTCAGGAACGCGAACGGGTCTACAATCTGTTGGAAAAATGGTGCGGCGCCCGCCTAACGACGAGCCTCACGCGTGTCGGCGGAATGATGGCCGACATCCCCGACGGGTGGATGGACGAGCTGCGCGGTTTCGTGCAGACCTTTCCCAAGACCATCGCCGAAGTCGACCGCATGATCACGCGCAATGGGATCTGGGTGGGGCGCACGATCGGCATCGGAGCCATGACGGCGACCGAAGCGGTGAACTACGGGCTTTCCGGTCCTATGGCGCGCGCGTCTGGCGTGGCCTACGACGTGCGCAAGGACTTCCCGTATCTCGACTACGAGACCTACGACTTCGACGTTCCCGTCGGCACCAGCGGCGACGTGTACGACCGCTACCTCGTTAGGATGGAAGAGCTGCGCCAGTCGGTACGCATCCTGGAGCAAGCCTCAGCGCGGCTACCGGACGGCCCGGTGAACATCGACGATCCGCGCATCATCCTTCCGCCCAAAACGAAAGCGACGACGGAGATGGAGTCCATGATCCATCACTTCAAGGTGGTCATGGAAGGGCCGCGGCCTCCTATCGGCGAGTGCTATGTTGCCGTCGAGAGTCCGAAAGGAGAAAAAGGCTACTATATGGTATCAGACGGAACGTCCAAGCCCGTGCGCTGGCGTATCCGTCCGCCGTCGTATGTCAACCTGTCCGCCATTCCCAAGATGGTCGAAGGCCATTTGCTGTCGGACGTCATCGCGATCAACGCGTCCATCGACATCGTGATGGGGGAAATCGACAGATGAGCCACGGGCCACAAGCATCGGGACCTGCAGCCCTCAAAGGCTCGCCGCACGGCTATTCCGAGCAGCCTTACAAGCCTGTCTTCGTCGGCGAGACGCGTGCGCAGCTCGAGGAGCTGATCAAGCGTTATCCGACTCGTCAGGCGGTGCTCTTGCCGGCTCTCTGGATGGTCCAGGAGGCAAATGGCTGGGTGAGCGAAGAGGGCATGGTCGAAACGGCGGACGTGCTCGGCCTAACGCCGGCATATG
>DATFBW010000127.1:0-13206 GCA_035253645.1 Gemmatimonadaceae bacterium
CGAGATGCGCGGATGCACGAAGGGGGTTATCGCGAGATCGCCTTCTAGCAGAAAGCGGTGTCCCACGACAACACCGACAGGCACACGGAAAACTGGGCGTCTACCCAGTGCGACGTTGACACCGCTGGTGAGTAGAAAGTCGAGGGGCGCTTCATTCGTCGCCGTTGACAGCTGATACGCGAACTGCCCGCCAACAAAGACACTCGTGCCCAGCTCGCCGCGATCGGGGTCGGCGACGCCCGCATCGACCGACCATTGCGTCCGCACGGTCGTTTGTTCGCGCCATTGAAAAACAGCGCTGACACCTGCGATGCCACCATCGGCAACGCCGATATTCCACTCGCGCTCCACGATCCGCGGTATCTGAAACGCGGGATAGGACCACGCCTGCGAGCGCGCATCGGTTGCGATGCTCGCAAAACCACAAAGGAATGCCGCACCCCAAACTCGCGCGTGATGCATAACGATCGATCTCCGTTTAGGACTGGCTAGCAGTCGACGTTTTGTATACGGAGAACGAAAACAGGGCGCAGCCAGTTACGGCAGTGCGCCCTGCTATCTAATCGCGACACCTGTCGGCAAGCAGCTCCGCGAACGGCGCCGCCGACGTCGTTAGGGCAGTTCTGCTACTGACGCACGATCTGACCGCGGATTTCCCCACCCGCGTTCCGCCGTGTATGCACGTTCACATACGCCGTTCCTGCGCTGAGTCGCGTGAGCAGCGAGTCGAACGTGAAGCTTCCGCTGAACGTTGATGAACGCGTGATCGTCCCGGAATACAGCGTGGCGAGGGTGCTGATATTCACCGGCGTTGCGCTGGTGCCCAGGAAGACCATGATAGGTCCAGCAACAGTCGCGTCGCCCGCGTGGATGTGAGAGACCGTAACCGAGTCGATGGTCTGCACCCTAACGGTGTACTGCAGACTGTCATCATCGAACAGTATGAGGCTCGTTGTCCCGCTCGCGTTCGTGGTAACTGGGTTGGGACGTTCCGCCGCGCCAGTCAGCGCCGCCGTAAAGTTGGTCTGCACAATCTGCGGGCCGCTGGGTTCGTCATCATCGTCGCATGCAACGGCCAAAACGAGAGTCGAAGCAATAGCGAAAGCCGCAAGTCGTCGTACGTGTTGACTCATGAGTCTGCTCCCGGGGAAGAGTGACTAGTGCCGTCGCGCTTGCCGCGACGGTCTGATCGCTTCACGTGTTCTGCAATCGAGGTGCCCGCGTCAGCCGGGCCGAACGGTCAGCGCGCTGTGCCTAACGAGTATCCTCGGTTTCTCCGAGACGACCTGAGCGCTGCCAAGACGGTGGTCACTTCCACGGCGCGGACACAAAGGAGCATAAGCGTCCTCCTTCGCAAAGGTTTACCTGTTAAGCTTCTAATCTGCAGCATCCATACAAAGCCACAAGCCCCAGTCGACAGATGACGTCGCTTGGGGCGTGGTTCAGCCTAACGCGGCTTTTCGTACTCTATCTAATGATTGTGTGCCGGGACTGAGGGCTAGGCCTACAGGGAATTCGCGTGCTCCGTCACGACTCGGACCTGGTTATCCGCGACCTGCAGGAATCCGCCGGCGATTTCGAAGCGCCCCGCGCGGCCACCCTCGCCTAATCGCAATACGCCTTTACCAAGCAACGTGACCATGGGCGCGTGCTGCGGAAGGATGCCGACTTCACCGTCGAACGCCGGCGCGACGACGCTCTCCACTTCACCTTCGAAGAGCACCTTCTCAGGTGAGATGACGGATACGGTGAGCGTCGCCATTTGCTAAGCCCGCGCCAGTGTCTCGGCGTTCTTCTCGATGTCCTCGGCGCCGCCGCACATGAAGAACGCTTGCTCCGGATACTGGTCGAACTCACCGCCACATAGTCGCTCGAAGGAACCGACGGTCTCTTCCAGCTTCACATATTTCCCTTCCCGTCCCGTGAACTGCGACGCGACTGAAAACGGCTGTGACATGAACCGCTGAATTCGACGCGCTCTTCCGACGACGCGCTTGTCTTCTTCAGACAACTCGTCCATCCCGAGGATGGCGATGATGTCCTGCAATTCCTTGTAGCGCTGCAGAATGCGCTGCACTTCACGCGCGACCGCATAATGGCGTTCGCCAAGGAACTGCGCGGCCAGAATACGGGACGTTGAAGCGAGCGGATCGACGGCCGGGTAGATGCCCAGCTCGGTGATGGCGCGCGAAAGCACCACCGTCGCGTCGAGGTGGGCGAAGGCGGTTGCTGGGGCCGGATCCGTGATATCGTCAGCGGGCACGTAGATCGCCTGCACGGACGTGATCGATCCATTGCGCGTCGACGTGATGCGCTCCTGCAGATCGCCCATCTCGGTCGCCAGCGTCGGCTGGTAACCGACGGCGCTCGGCATCCTGCCTAACAACGCGGATACTTCGGAGCCGGCCTGCGTGAAGCGGAAGATGTTGTCGATGAAGACAAGTACGTCGGCGTTTTCACGATCGCGGAAATACTCTGCAACCGTGAGCCCCGTTAGGCCTACGCGGAGACGCGCGCCTGGCGGCTCGTTCATCTGTCCGTAGATCAGCGCGACCTTGTCGAGGATGTTCGCTTCCTTGAACTCCAGGTACAGGTCATTTCCTTCACGCGTCCGTTCGCCAACGCCGCAGAAGACCGACTTGCCGCCATGTCCTTTAGCGACGTTGTTGATCAGCTCCTGGATAACCACCGTCTTACCAACGCCGGCGCCTCCGAAGAGGCCGATCTTTCCGCCTTTGACGAACGGCGCGATCAGGTCGATGACCTTGATCCCCGTCTCGAAGATTTCGGTCTTGGGCTCGAGGGCGATGAAATCGGGGCGTTTACGATGGATCGGCCAGCGTTCGACCTTGGACGGAATCGCCGGCCCATTGTCTACGGGCTCGCCGAGGACGTTGAGGATCCTGCCTAACGCCGCTTCACCTACCGGAACCGTGATAGACGAACCGGTATCGACGGCCTCCATGCCCCGCACGACCCCGTCTGTCGACGACATGCCCACCGCACGGACCTGGTTGCGGCCGATGTGCTGCTGCACCTCGGCCACGACACGGATGTCCCCCGATTCCGTGCGTCCACGGACTTCGAGCGCGTTATAGAGCTCCGGCAGCTCGTCGGTCTGGAACTCGACGTCGAGCACCGGTCCGATCACCTGCACGACTTTGCCGATTGTGTTCTTGGCCGTTGCGGTTGCCATCTCTAATCCTTGGGTTGCTTTGACCTTTGACCTCAGACCTACTCCAACGCCGCCGCGCCACCCACGATTTCTGCTATCTCTTGCGTAATCTGCGCCTGACGAGCGCGGTTATATGTACGCCGCAGCGTGTTGAGCATCTCACCCGCGTTATCTGTGGCGTTCTTCATCGCTGTGCGCCGCGCTCCCTGCTCTCCTGCTGACGTCTCTACAAGTGCGCGGTACATCTGATTGCGCACATACGACGGTAATAGCTCGGACAGAATTGCTTTCGCCGAGGGGAAGAGGAGGTAGTCCCGCGCTACGGCTTTCGTCGTCGGCGGCTCGACCGGCAAAATGCGTTGCGATTTCGGCGGAGTTGAAAGCGCGGAGCGGAACTGCGCATAGACCACGTACACCGCGTCGAGCTCGCCCCGGATGAAACGCGCCATCAGCTCATCGACGAGCGATGCGGCATCGTGCGCAGTGGGGCGATCGCTGATGTCGGTTCGCGCCGTAGCAAGCGGCCTTCCCACGTACTTGAAGTAGCCGATCCCCTTGCGTCCGACGACGTGCAGCTCTGGCGTGGTCCCCTGCTCCTCGAGCGAGCCTAACAAGTTGCGCGCTTCGCGGATCAGGTTCGAGTTGAATGCACCGCAGAGCCCGCGATTCGAGGTGAGCAGAACGACGGCAGCGTTGCGCACGCGGTCGGGCTGCCGCAGCAACGGAAACCGTTCCGCCAGCTCCGCGGAATACAGCGATGCGATGACATCGGCGAGCACGTTTGCATACGGCCGCGCGGCGATCACGCGATCCTGCGCGCGCTTCATGCGCGACGTCGCCACCATTTCCATGGTGCGCGTGATCTTGCGCGTGTTCTCGACGGATTTGATCCGTCCCTTCAGCTCGCGACCCTTAGCCATTCAGCGTTTTGTTAGGCAGTTCTTTGCTCCCCGCTCCTCGCTCCACGTTCCCTAACCCTTGATCTTCTTGTAATCCGCAATCCCGCGCTTGAGCGCTTCTTCCGTGTTTTTCGAGAGAACCTTCTCCTTGCGGATCCCGTCGCCGACCTGCGGATATTTGCTCGTCATGAACTGATGGAAACCCTCCTCCCAGTCGCGGATGTCGGCCACGGCGACATCGTCCAGATAACCGTTCGTCACCGCATAGATGATCATGACCTGTTGTTCGGCAGGCATTGGCTGATACTGCGGCTGTTTGAGCACTTCGACGGTGCGCGCGCCGCGATCGAGCTGCTTCTTCGTGGCGGCGTCGAGGTCGGAAGCAAACGCGGCGAACGCTTCGAGCTCGCGATACTGCGCGAGGTCGAGACGCAGACGCCCGGCGACCGATCGCATCGCCTTGATTTGCGCCGAGCCGCCAACGCGGGACACCGAGATACCGACGTTGATGGCCGGCCTAACGCCTGCGTAGAACAAATCCGCTTCGAGGAAGATCTGGCCGTCTGTGATCGAGATGACGTTCGTGGGGATATAGGCTGACACGTCGCCGGCCTGCGTTTCAATGATGGGCAGTGCCGTTAGGCTGCCGCCTGGCGCGAAGATCGTCTTGCCGTCGACCACGGACGCATCTTCGCTCAACTTCGCGGCCCGCTCGAGCAAGCGCGAGTGGAGGTAGAAAACGTCGCCGGGATACGCTTCGCGTCCCGGCGGTCGCCGCAGCACGAGCGAAAGCTGACGATACGCGGCCGCCTGTTTCGACAGATCATCATAGATGCAGAGCGTCGCCTTGCCTTCCTGGTACATGAAGTACTCGGCCATCGCGCAGCCGCAGTAGGGCGCGATGTATTGCATCGGTGCGGGATCCGACGCACTGGCGTTGACGACGATTGTGTAATCCATCGCCCCGGCCTGTTTGAGCTTGTCAACGACCGCTGCGACTGTGGACGCCTTCTGTCCGATCGCGACGTACACGCAGATGACGCCCTGCCCTCGCTGATTGATGATTGTGTCGATCGCGATGGCCGTCTTGCCCGTGCCGCGGTCACCGATGATCAGCTCGCGCTGGCCGCGTCCGATCGGGATCATCGCGTCGATCGGCTTGAGCCCGGTTTGCAGCGGCTCTTTTACGGGCTGCCTAACGATGATACCCGGTGCGGGCGACTCCACCTTGCGCGTCATCGTCGTGTCGAGCGCGCCCAGCCCGTCGATGGGGTTGCCTAACGCGTCGACCACGCGGCCCACCAGGGCCGGTCCCACCGGAACTTCGAGCACGCGCGCCGTGCGGCGCACTTCATCGCCTTCCTTGAGCTGCAGGAAGTCGCCGAGGATGACGGCGCCGATGTTGTCTTCTTCGAGGTTCAGGGCGAGGCCAACGACCTTGTTGCCGGTTCGTGACGACGTGACCTCGAGCATCTCACCCGCCATGGCCTTTTCCAATCCATAGATACGGGCGATGCCGTCTTTGACCTCGAGGACGCTGCCGACTTCCTCGACATCGAGCGAGCGGAGATCAGCAGCTTCGATCTCGCGCAGCAGGATGTCCTTGATTTCGCCGGGGCGGAGGATCGTTTCTTGGGCCATAAACGAGGTCTGAGGTCTAAGGTCTGAGGTCCGAGGAGGATGGCCCCCTCCAACCACCCGAAGAGCGCTTGTGAAAAATATCACAAGCTCCGGGTCCGTTCAAGCAGTCATGTACGACTGCGGCGCCGTCCCTGTACAAACCGCTCGATTATGTCGATCGCCCGAAGCCGCGCCAATGAGGCTGGTTTGGTCCCGCAAATCCGCTGCGACGCTGTAGATAGGTGTGACGAGGAAGCAAAACCCAGGACCCGCGCCACATCCCCTACGTCATATCCCGGGTTCTTCGCCAACTCGGCCGCCGCCAGCAGCCTGACCAGATCGATGGTTCGTTTGAGGTTCGCGCCGCCGTCCGCCGCGAACGTACGACTCAAATGCTCACGGCTGACGCTCAACGCGCGCGCAACGGTATCGGTGCGGACGGGCCGCCCTGCATGTGCCACGAGCTGCTCCCAGACCGCGCGCCGCAAATGTGTAGTGAGCCCCAACTCGGGCGGGGGGGTAGACAGCGCGAGCTGAAAGCGATGCGTGAACGTGAGCGGAAGCACGAGGTCGCGCAGCACCGCGTCGTCGACGTGCTCGGTCAGGATATCCGCGAAATCGAGCGCAACGCAGCGCGCGACCGCCGGCGCGTCGGCAGCGCGCAAGGGAGTCAAGGCAAAAAACGGAATCGAGGGGTAATCGCGCGCCAGCGCGGCCGCGTGCCAGAGATCCTCGTTAGGCACGGCGACGTCGATGACGGCGGCGTCCACCAGCGTGCTGCGGAACACCCGCGCGAACTCGGACGCCGCTCGCGTTAGGGCGAGACGGCAGCGGCGGCGCGGAAATGCCGCGCGCAAGATGCCGCGCATCCGCTCGCGCGGCGCATACGCGACCAGTGATATGGGCACGGCCGGCGCGGCAGCGTTGGCTGAGCCTGGGACACGGGAGACACGCGCGGGGGCTGGAGACATTGCGACGGAGAAACGATCACACCCGATGCCGCAGGGCTAGATGCTCGCGCGCCCGGCGCAGGACTTCGCGGGCATTCGCATACGCGAGCAGCTCTGCGGCCCGGTCGAACGACTCCCAGCGACACTCCGTGATCCCCTCTGCGCGCTGGGGCGACGTGGTTTCACTGCGCGATTCCATCAGGAAGAAATGACACGTCTTGTACACGCGGCGTCCGCGCCACTGGAATTCCCAGGAGATCGTATCGAGGCCGCCGACGACGGTGAGATCGGCTAAACCGGTTTCTTCGGCAACTTCGCGCGCGGCCGCAGTCGCCGGAGCTTCCCCCTCCTCTACATGGCCTTTCGGAAATCCCCATTTGCCGTAACTGTCGCGGATCAGCAGGACGAGCGGTTCGGCGCCATGCCTAACGACCACGCCTCCAGCCGACGTTTCCGCGCGCGACTTCGCGCTCCGCGTCACAGGTCTTCCAGCGCGTCGAGGTTCGCGCGTCCTTCCACAAATTGACGCACCACGGGGTCGCGCGAGTTCCTGATCTCGTCGACAGGTCCTTCCTGGCGCACCTTCCCGTTGTAGAGCATGGCGATGCGCGTTCCCACATGATAGGCGCTGCGCATGTCGTGCGTGATGACGACCGAGGTCACGCCAAGGCGCTCGCGCATGCGGATGATCATTTCGTCGATGACGGCCGACGTGACGGGATCCAGGCCCGTGGTGGGTTCATCGTAGAGGATGTATTTCGGGCGCGCCGCGATCGCGCGCGCGATGCCCACACGTTTGCGCATCCCCCCCGACAGCTCGGCAGGAAAGCGATCCGTGACGTTAGGCAGGTCCACAAGCTCCAGGACTTCGTGCACGCGTTCGCGGATCTGTGCCTCGCTCAAATGCGCCAACTTGCGGAGGCCCATCGCGACATTTTCGCCGATCGTCATCGAGTCGAAGAGCGCGGCGAACTGGAAGACGTACCCGATGTGCGAGCGGAGCTCGTAGAGCTCCGGGCGTTTGAGCTTCGGGACCTCGGAGCCGTCCACGAATACGGTCCCGTTATCGGGGGTGAGCAGGCCGACGATGTGTTTGATCGCAACCGACTTTCCGCTGCCGGAATAGCCGATGACAACCATGGTCTCGCCTTCGTTGACCTCGAGACTAAAACCTTGGAGGACTTTCTTCTTACCGAAGGCTTTGTGGACGTTCTGTAATTGGATCAAACTATTAGCTCGTAGTTCTTAGCTGTTAAGTCTTGGGAAAAACAACCGCATGTTTGTGATGCGAGGAAGGGGCCATTGCAGCAAAAAGGGTGAGCGTCGGCGACGCCCACCCTAAGAGCTAAGAACTAAGGACTAGGGACTAGGCAGCAAAGCTCGATAGCGCTCGACCAACGTCGCCCTCACGCAGCCGCTTGAGCGCGCGGTCACGCAACTGGCGCACGCGTTCGCGTGTGACGCCGAGCATGGTGCCGATTTCTTCGAGCGTATGTTCACGGCCACCTTCGAGTCCGAAGTATAGACGCAGCACTTTGGCATCCCGCGGCGGCAGGGTGCTCAACGCCAGCTCGATTTCATCGGTGAGGAAGCGGTTCATGGCCTCTTCCTCCGTGTCGGGCATTTCGTCCGAGACGAAGCGTTCGATCAACGCACGATCGCCTTCAGGGTCCATCGGTGCGTCGAGCCTAACGTCGCCGGTGTTGAGCGCGGCGAGCGACTGGACAACATCGACCGAAAGACCGGTGAGCTGCGCGAGCTCCTCGGGGCTGGGTTCACGCCGAAGCTTCTGCCGGAGGATCTCGGAAGCCTTGATGATGCGCGAGAGATCTGCCGTACGGTTGAGCGGTACCCTAACGGTGCGGCCCTGCCTAGCGAGTGACGACAAGATGGCCTGGCGGATCCACCACACCGCGTAGGAGATGAACTTTACGCCCTGATCGGGGTCGAATTTGCGCGCAGCGGTGAGCAGCCCGACGTTCCCCTCACCGATCAAGTCGATGAGCGGGAGTCCTCGGTTCTGATACTTCTTGGCGACCGAGATGACGAAGCGCAGGTTGCGCTTGACGAGTTCCTGCAGGCAGTCCTGATCGCCGGCGCGGATCTTTCGCGCCAGCTCGATCTCCTCGTGGGCTTTGAGGAGCGGATAGGTCGAGACTTCGTAGAGGTACTGGTCAAGGATGTCGCGCTCCGGCTCGCTCGGCGCGATCCCCTGGGGGACGCTCGCGCGGCGACGGCGGCGCTTCACTTCAGGCATGTAGGCAAATCCTCAGGGTCGAACGAGTGATTAAGCGTTAGAGGTGGATGACGATCAAACCGCTAGCTACCGGCAAGCGTTCCCGCGCCAGCTTTTGGGGTGACAACGATTGTTGCGGCGAGCGCATAAGATACGGTCCAGAAACATCTTCGCTAGTGTGTTTGCTTGACGCTTGTGATAGGCCCAACTAGAGTACTTGGTTCCCTTCGAACCGGGTTAGACGGTACGCGGACGCAGGGAAAAACATCGGGGGCGTAGCTCAGTTGGGAGAGCGCGTGAATGGCATTCACGAGGTCAGGGGTTCGATCCCCCTCGCCTCCACTCCGTACGGCGTACGGAGCCCGATGCGGGAATAGCTCAGTTGGTAGAGCACAACCTTGCCAAGGTTGGGGTCGCGGGTTCGAGTCCCGTTTCCCGCTCTGTACGAAGAACGACAGGCGAAGGAATTGGGCGGTTAGCTCAGTTGGTTAGAGCGCTACGTTGACATCGTAGAGGTCACAAGTTCGAGTCTTGTACCGCCCATACGTAATGCGCTGTATTGCGTGTCACGTGAGCGCCCATAGCTCAATTGGATAGAGCATCTGACTACGGATCAGAAGGTTGGGAGTTCGAGTCTCTCTGGGCGCGTGACTAACAACTAGGGGTTCGGGGTTGGGGGTTAGGGGTTAGGACTTTGCGAGGTCGATGCTCTTGCCAAGAGCTACGACTTAGGAGCTATGAGCTAGTAGTACGGGGTGTAGCTTAGCCCGGTAGAGCGCCTGCTTCGGGAGCAGGAGGTCGCTGGTTCAAATCCAGTCACCCCGACTGGTTCTTTTTTAGTACAGCCTGCGCGCGGGCCCAGGCTGCTTCAGCAGCCAAAAACTTAGGTTTTTCGGCCCGCGTGTTAGCCCGCTGCGCGTTTGCACACCGCGCGCACAACGTCCTACCGCCACATGATAGCTTGCGTTAGGCGCCTTACGATCTGGCGGTAAAGCGTACCTCGATGTTTACAGTCCCCATCTTGCCCGTGCCCGGATCGTATGATGTGATACCCTTGCACACGTAATGGCCCGAGACCAAGGCAGGCTTCACCTCGGTCGATCCCGTGCACTGGGGCTTTTCGCCCGCCATGACTCCCGCGGTGGCTATGAGCTTACCGCGAGCTACGGTGACCCCGACTTCTTTATCGCCAAAAGTCAGCAGTGCATTTGACTCGGCCGACCCTGAATTACCGAATTGGAGCCACGTCATTTCGCCGTCACCGAAGCTCGCTTTCGCGTTGATGGCCACATCGCCGCTGATGCTGAAGGAACCGGTCACCACTACCGTCGCGCTGCCGGCAACGAATTGACGGGCGCTGATAGGCGGATACACCGCCTGTGCGCCCGCGCTCGAGCCGGTGAAGGAAACAGTCAGCGCGGCGAGCGCTACGAGCAGCGGAGTGTGCGTCAGTGCCGGCGTCACTGCTTCACGATCTCGACCCTGCGATTCTGCGCGCGACCGGTCGCAGTCGCGTTAGGCACCGATGGCTTCGTATCACCGAACCCTTTCGTGGTGATCCGATCGCCTTGAATGCCGAAGTCCGCAACCAGCGCCGCCTTCACTGCCGCCGCTCGCGCGTCGCTGAGCGTTAGGTTCGCGGCAGCCTGTCCGACGTTATCGGTGTGGCCCTCGATCAGGATCTTGAGATCGCCGTACTTCTGTAGCGTGCTGGCGATCTCCTTGAGGACGGGCCGCGACTCCGGCTGCAGCTCCGCTTTGCCTGTCGCGAAGAGGATGCCCTGCGTGGCCCAGCGCCCTTTCGCCGCAAGCGCGTCATACAGCACGTCGGTTTCGCTCTCGGCGACGCGAATGCTCGTGATGAAAACCGCCATGTTGTCTTCCGGTGAACCGAACACGTGCATCCGGATTACAGAGTCCCGCCTGAATTGGAATTCCGGGATGTTGTACATGCGGCGCTCGTTCACGTACATCTTGAAGTAGGCGCTGTCCATGAGAATCCGGACGTGCACCGGCTTCCCCATCAATTGTGGGCGCAGCGCTTCAGGCATTTCCACGCTTTGATTCTTGGCGCCGCCAATGATCGTGACACCGTTGGGATGCCAGTGTATCTCGGCGGATTCGGCGCCGCGCTCCCTTGTCACGCTGCCTTCGACTGAGAAGACCTCGTAGCCGCAGCAGTGTACCGGTGGCGCGATGAGGTCGATCTCGAGCGTGAACCGCTGGGGCAGCTGCTTGCCAACTGGGATGCGGAGTTCCGACCGGTCCGTCGCACGCAGCACTTTGATTCCATCGCGCTCCACGACATCCATCTGTCCGGCAACGTATTTGAGCCCGCGCGCGAAGTTACCAACGCGGTCTTCGCTGAAGTCAGTGAAAAAGATGACTTTGTTGCCCGGGACGAAGTCGTAGTTGTCCCAAATTTTGGCATCGGCTTTCGCGGGAGCCGCTGCCGCGTTAGGCGCGCCGGCCGCCGAGGCAGCGGCTCCTGATGTGGAGTCCGCGGCCTTCACTTTGGCGCTATCCGTTGCCTTCGCCTTGGCGCTGTCGGCAGAAGCTTTCTTGGCTGCTTCTTCCAGTTTCTTTTTCGCCGCCTCTTCCGCTCTCCTCTTGAGCGCTGATCCAACTTGGGCGGAACTGGTCTCCGACAGCGCGGCGCTGAGCGCAACCGCGGTCAGGCATGCTACGGCAAATCGCACGACACGCATCACAACCTCTCCTCGTCGAGTAGCCAGCCCGAATCTACGACCGGTTGTCGTTTCGGTTAGTGATGAGGTCGCGAAAGAGCGAGAAGCTGTCGTTCGAACCTTGGCCGCGGCTTAAGTGCGAGTCAAAGTTCAGGGGTCTAAGGTCAAAGCGAGCATGAGGGGCATGAGGGGGCGTCGGTTGTTCTTTGACCTCTGACCTTTGACCTCTGACCTCTGACCTGGTCGTTTCTGGTGGGCCACGTTGATTTTGGGACTATAGCGGGCTGCCGACTGTCGCCGTACGCCGCTTCCAGGCATCGTGCTCAGGAGCGCGTAACACCCAACGATCACCCAGTGACGATACCCACTACGCACGCCGACCCACGCACGGACGTTAGGCGCTGGCCGCCGATGACCTACGTCGCGAAAGCGACAGTCACCGTCGCGCTCACGCTTTACGTGTTGAGTCTCGCACGCTCCGTCATGCACATCCTGATTCTGGTGCTCATGGCCGCGGTGCTCGCGATTGGACTCGACCCGGCTGTCAGACGTCTCGAGCGGCTGAACATGCGCCGCGCCTTCGCCGTCATGATCATCTTCGCCGGCTTCGTTGCTCTCGTCGCACTCTTCGCGTGGCTCGTGGTGCCGCTGCTCGTTAGGCAGACGACGGCGCTCACCAACGACATCCCCGCGTACGCGCAACGTCTCGAGCTGCGCGACGACGCGATCGGCCGCTACTTTCGGGAAAACAACGTCGCGCAAAGCATTCAAGACGTCGTCGCCAGCCTCCCCGCACGTATCGTGCGGTCCTTCTCGACGATTCTCGGCGTCGCCGGGAGAATCACCGCGGTGCTGTTCAACCTAACGACGGTCGCCATCCTGATGGTGTATTTCATGCTCTCCTTGCCGAGTATGGAAAACACATCGGCATTGCTCGTATCGCCGGAGCGGCGCGAGCGAACAAAGCGGATCATCGATCAAGCCGTCGAAAAAATCGGCGGCTACGTGTCCGGCAACCTGACCACTTCACTGATCTGCGCACTCACTACTCTCGTTGCCCTGTTTTTGTTAGGCATGCCTTACGCGGTCCCACTCGCGATATGGGCTGGCCTCGCCGCCCTGATCCCCGCGGTGGGCTCCTATCTCGGCGCAATCCCCGCTGTCCTGGTCGCGTTGTTTCAATCGCCGTTCAAAGCCCTCGCAGTGCTCGTGTATTTCATCGTCTATCAGCAGTTCGAGAACTACTTCGTAGTTCCAAAGATCATGCAGAATGCCGTGAACCTGTCACCGGCGACCGTCATCATTTCGACGCTGATCGGGGGCAGTCTCTTTGGCTTTGCTGGCGCGCTGCTCGCGCTGCCCGTCGCGGCCACGATCAAGGTGATCCTTTACGACGTGTGGCTGCGCGAACGCGCTGAGAAAGGCGACGTCCTCGTGAAGGAGCACCTTGAGGAACAGGCGCGTACGCAGGGAACGGAATCGCCGACGTCCCACGCACCAGAATGATCAGAAAGAACCGAGCTGATGTTTGTGCGCGGAGTCTCGCGCAATCGACGCACGTCGTACATGATGAGATGGTCGCTCATTCCCCCCGCCTTGCGCAGGAGGTGCCTCCATGGCTTGCCTAACGACTCATTCC
>DATFBW010000128.1:0-6822 GCA_035253645.1 Gemmatimonadaceae bacterium
CCCCCACTCCTACAATCCTCACGCGGCCAAAGCTTCCGTGTGCGCAGGGCGCGGGACGTAGTGCGCGCGCACGCGCAGGGCGAGCACCAGTGGCACGGCCATCGCGACCGTGCCTAACGCGGCGGCCCACCACAGGCGATCGCGCAAGCAGATGGCGATCGGCATCACACCATTTACGGCGTACAGAGCGAGCGGCAGCCACTCACGTCTCTGCCGCTCGGCAAAGCGCGTCGGCGGAACGATCGCGACCATCACCCGCGCTATGATGCAGCCGGTAAAGAACCAGCCTAACCAGTTGCTCAGGGGCATGCCGTAGAACACTCCTGGCTCGCGCCACACCCAATGCGCCGTCTGGACCATCGCCGGATCCATCGCAACGTCCCACGCCGTCAGCATCGCTCCGGCGCTCAGCGCCCAGGTCCATTTGGATCGCGAGTCGTCACCTGCCGCACAGAGCCGCGCGCTCATCGCCAGCGCGCAATACAGCATGTAGCACCACGAGATCGGGATCGGAAACGGCACCAGCCCCAGAATGCGGTAGCCGAGCAGCGACGTGTACGCATATTCGCCGAAGGGCACACCGGTGCTCGTGCCGAGTAGCTCGCCGCCTAACGCAAGAGCGATCGCGGCGCCGCATAGCGCGCAGGCACGCCGCCACCCGAATGCCCAGATTGCGTGCAGCAAGCCGGCCAGGCCGCCTAACACCACGTACGTCGGCCCCGAGAGCTTCCACGCAATACGCATCACCGTGGCGCTCGGCTCGCTCGCGAGCCACGGGCCCGGGGGACCCTTGAGGATCGTCAACATCGCCGCCGTCGAGAACGCGATGAGCGCGATGTGCGCGCAGAGCGCGGCGATTGACGCCTTCTTCACGTTCGCGTCGCCGAATAGCTGGAGGGGACGATATCTGCCGAGCTATGTAGCGGCCACCAGGTGCCAAACGCGATGCGCGCGCGATCCCATCGTGAGACCCGTGCGCGCATCGAAAACGTATCGAATGCGTTCCGCTCGATGGCGTCCAGGATCGCCGCGTAGCCGGCCGCGCACATCGCCGTGCAGCGACGGGAGTCGGAGCTGAGGAGCGGGATGCCGCGAGCCCCCTCCCGGTAAAGGGCACGCGCGCGGGTGATCTGGAATTTGGCGAAGCGGCGCCATCCGGGATCGGCTGCCGCCACGTTGCCTGCGAGCACGTCTTCGCGCCGCAGGCCGAACCGCGCCAGGTCCTCGTTAGGCAGGTAACAGCGGCCCCGACGCGCGTCCTCCCCGACGTCCCGCATGATGTTCGTGAGCTGCATCGCCAGGCCTAACGTGCGTGCATGGTGCACGGCAGTCTGGAACGCGCCGTTGTGCGCCACGGCGCCGAACACGTGCACGAGCATCTCGCCGACGCTACTCGCAACGCCTGCTGCGTATGCCGCTACGTGGTCCCACGTCTCATATATCGCGGGCGTTAGGTCGCGGCCGATGCCATCGAGCAGCTCGGCCAACAACGATGTCGGCAGATTGAACTCCGCGACGGCCCAGGCCAATTCGCGGAATGCCCCGTCGTCGGGTTCGCCCGCCAGTGCCGAGGCGAGTTGCCGACGGTAGGCAGCATGCTCGAGCTGAGGGGTCTGACCCCTGTAGTCGGCCCGATCGACGATGTCATCCGCCCGTCGGCAGAACGCGTAGAGTGCGAACGCCGCGCGCTGTTTGCGCGGTGGCAGTGAGTTGCTCGCAAAAGCAAACGTGCGCGCATGCGTGCGAGTGAGCTCGGCACACAAACGGGCGTCGGCGACTGATGTATGCATAACTACAGAGTCTTTAGCTCTTAGGTCTTGGCTCTTAGGGCTCTCTAGAGCGCCAATATGGCCTAAGAGCTAAGGACTAAGACCTACTTCGGTAAGCCATCGCCCGAATTCGGATGATTGACCGCTACAGATGTCCGAATCACCCCTGTGTTATTGACACTGCTAGAGGGGTTCCAAATATTGGGCGGTCGCTGCCGACCCGGCCCGGGTCCAGCTTCGGAATCGACTTCCCCTCACCCCTCGTCGATTGCCGGTTTGTCGTTCGAAAGGCGCCGTATCCTCTTTAATCGCGCGCGTAACTCGCTCCGCGCCCGAACGGCGTTCTACGGTTGTGCTCCGCCAGATGGCCGAGTTTAGCTCGGCGTGCTGGAATAGACGTATCCCCGCAAACCCCTAATGTGGAGGACCGGATGGTGAGTCATGTTCGCTGGAAAGCGACTCTCCGAGCGGCCGCAATGCTGGCGGCCTTGGTACCGGCAGGTCTGAATGCGCAGGCCGCTACCGGTACTATCGAGGGTCGAGTAACGGAGCAGGGGACCGGGCGGCCGCTTGCTGGCGCTCAGGTCTTCGTCGCTGGGACAACGGTAGGCACGGTGAGCGCCGCGAACGGCACTTATCGCGTCCTCGGCGTCCCGGCGCGAACCGTCGAAGTCAGGGCACGGCTCATCGGCTTCGCACCGATGAATCGTCAGGCAGCCGTCACAGCCGGCCAGACAGCGACGGTCAACTTCGAGATGGCAGTGTCAGCGCTGCAGCTTGAGCAAGTCGTGGTCACAGGCAGCGGCCAGGCCGTCGAAGTGAAGAAACTCGGCAACACGGTGGCGACCGTCCAAGTGCCACAGTTCACGCCAATCTCCTCGCCGAGTGATCTGCTCCTCGGCCGTGAGCCCGGCCTCGTCGGCCTTCCGTCGTCAGGCCTAACGGGAGAAGGCGCGCGCATCCGCATCCGCGGCAATGCGTCGCTTTCGATGTCGAACGAACCGATTGTGTTCGTTGATGGCATCCGTATCAACTCCAAGGGAGATTTCGGGCCTAACGTCGGCGCTGGTGGTGGCGGTGTTCCGTCGCGCCTCGACGACATCGATCCCAACTCGATCGAGCGTGTCGAGATCCTGAAGGGTGCCGCGGCAGCGACGCTCTATGGGACGGAGGCGTCCAACGGCGTCATTCAGATTTTCACGAAGAAAGGTCAGTCAGGTGCGCCGCGTTGGAACGTCCAGGTCGAGCAGGCCGCGATCAATTACGAAAAGGACCGCGTCAAGCAGGCCTTCGGGTTTGCCGGTAACTCAAACAGTTGCACGGGCGCGAACCTGGTGGGTGGGCTGTGCACGGCTGCCGGCGCGCAAGCGCATGCCGCGCGGCTCTCACAGTTCTACGGCCGGACCATCCAGCCGTACGAGATCCTCACGTCCGATTGGCCCACGCGCCTCATGGGCACAGGCATGGGGACGACCGCGGCTGCAACGGTCGATGGCGGCACCGACCGCTACACGTATTTCGTGTCTGGTCGTTATGCGTTCGAGAACGGGCCCATGCAGGGTGAAGAAATCGGACCGGTGCGCGACGTCAACCGCCGCATTTCCGGAACGTTGAACACCGGGCTCGTGGCGACGAATCAGCTGCGCTTGAACTTCCGCGCTGGGTTCACCGACACTCACCAGGAAACTCCAGGGAACAACAACAACATCTACGCCGTGACGGCGCTGTCGATGTTCGGCAAGCCCGAGCTGGCGAACTGCGGTGCGTCCAGTGTTGCGTCGCCAGGCGTTTGCACGGGCGCTGGAAACACGGCCGGGAATGCGGCGTTTATGACAGTCCGCGAATCCCTGCAGGGCCTAACGCAGCAGGATGCTGGCCGCTTCACTGGCGTCTTCGAAGCGCAGTACGCCGCGATGTCGAACCTCAACTTCACGGGGACGTTCGGCATTGACGCGACGGATCAGCGAGACTTCAACTTCCGCGCATTCGGCCACAACATCGACCAGTTCACCGGTCTCAATAACAACGGTGAACGTGCGTACGATGCGATCAGAGACCGGCAATACACGGTCGACGTCAAGGGTTCATGGAACTGGCGGCCCGCGAGTATCGTGACGTCCGACTTGGTCATGGGTATTCAGGGCTTCATCGAGCGCGTCAACCAGATCGGCGGCTTCAACTCGAACTTCCCAGGCCCAGGTCTGGAAGTCGTGGGCGCCGGCTCATCGCCGTCGATCAACGAGCAGTTCCTTTCGACTGTAAACGGCGGCTTTTTCGCTCAAGATCAGCTGAGCTTCAAGGACTGGATCCATACGACGATCGGCGCGCGTTACGACTATAGCTCCGCCTTTGGTGAAGAGGCCGGCGGCGTGCTGTATCCCAAGGCGTCCATCTCGGTCGTGCCTTCGGACCTCTCTGGTTGGGGTTCGCCGTTAGGCATCAATACCTTCCGCGTTCGCGCGGCCATTGGTAAGTCCGGCCGCCAGCCAGGCGCGTTCGACAAGTTCACGACGTATCAGCCGATCGCCACGCCAATCGGCTCCGGCCTCGTGCCGGCGAACCTGGGCAACCCGAATCTCAAGCCCGAGGTCTCCACCGAGATCGAAGCCGGATTCGAAGTCGGCCTGTGGGACAATAAGCTCGGCCTCGATGTGACGTATTGGGATCGCAGCGTCGAAGACGTGCTCGTCTCAAAGCAGTTCCCGCTCTCCGGCGGCTTCCAATTGCGGCAGCTGGCCAACATCGGGGAGCTGGCGGCGAACGGCTACGACGTATCGCTCAAGGCCTTCGTACTCAACACGCCGCGTTATGCGCTCGATCTGTTCGCGAACACGGCGTACATCAAGCAGGAAGTGGTCAGCCTGGGTGGCGCGCCCCCGATCAAAGTCGGTGGCTCATATCCGCGTTATCGCAACTTCATCATAGCGGGCATGCCTCCAGGTGCACTGTTAGGCGCCAAGCTCATTCAGTCGTGTGCGCTGCGGCCCTCAGGCGCCACGTACACGTGCCTCGCCGCTGGCGAATTGCCGTACGACACGAATGGCGACGGCCGGCCCGATACAGAAGCACAGCTGCGCGCCTACCTCTCGCAGGCACGTACGCTCAACAACCTCAACCCGATCATGGTGGACGAGGACGGCGATCGTGACCTCCTCGATCACTTCGACGGCAAGCCGTATCCGGACTTCCAGGGCGCGTTCGGCGCCAACCTAACGATGTTCCGCAACTGGAAGCTCGCCACGCTCTTCGAATATCGCCAAGGCGACTACACAGTCACTAACCTCACCGACGCCTTCCGGAATGCGAACCCGCTCATCGGTCGCAACACAAAGGCAGCGGCAGAGGCGGAAATGGCGGTGGAGAACCCGGGATCGACGGTCGATCAGCGTCTCGAGGCGGCGAAGGCCTGGACGAAGCTGAAGGCGTTGTCGCCGTACGACGGCCTCAATCAGGGCGAAGACGGCGCCTTTGTGCGCTGGCGCGAGCTCAGCCTCACCTACACCGCGCCGACGGACCTCGCGGCCCGGCTAGGTGTCAAGTCGATCGCGGTCACTGGCAGCGGCCGCAACCTCTTCCTGTGGACGAAGTATTCCGGCACCGATCCCGAGGTGAACGCCATCGGGCGGACATCGGGCGGCGGACGCGATGAGAACTTCCTGGATGCGGTGGACGCGTTCGGGTGGCCCATCGCACGTCGTTTTGCGATCAACGTCCGACTAGGCTTCTAAGGAGATACCTAACGATGCGAATTCATGCAGTTTCTGAGGGGGCGCATCGGGCGTTTCGGGGAGCGGCGGCGATCCTTGCCGCCGCCGTCCTCGGGGCCTGTGGCGACGTCCTCGAAGTCGATAACCCGAACAACGTTGTTGACGACGCGTTGAACAACCCGGCCGCCACAGCGTCGATCGTGAATGGCGCGGGCGCGTCCGTGATCAAAGCGTTCAACTCGGTGCTTGCGCCGTATGGCGCGGTGACGGACGAGCTTACGTGGTCCGGCTCACGCGACGGTTTCAAACAGCTCGATGACGGCGGTGTATCCGATCCGTTCAACGAGTACGTCGATGCGGCAACCTTCAACGTGTCCGAGGCACGATATCTGACCGATGAAGCCATCACGCGCTTGTTAGGCTTCGAGAAGGATGGCAAGCTGACATCCGCCAACGAGCTGGCGCGCGCGTACCTGTACGGGGCGATGATCTACACGCTCATCCCGGACATGTTCGATGACTTCGTCATCAAGTCATACCGCACAGAGGCTGGGCCGCCGGAAGGCGAATCGAAGATGTCTGGCCTGTACGACATCGCCATCGACTACGCGACCAAAGGGTTGGCGAAAGCGACGACGCCCGCAATGCGCGGTGACTTGACGGCGACGCGCGCTCGCGCGCGTCACGGCAAGGCAGTATGGCTCAAAGTCAATCCTGGAACGACGACGCCGACGAACCCGCTTGTGGGTGATGCGGATGTTGTTGCAGACGCGACCGCGGCCCTCGCGTTGGTCGGCTCAACTGTCGACTGGCGGCTGGAGATGACACCCAATCCAACGGGCGGGCAGGGCAACCCGGCGTCCGGTTTCGAGATCAACCAGCGACTGGAGCTTGCAGGCGGAGACGTATTCTTCATTCGCAACGCGGCCGGTACGCGCGTGTCGGATATCCGCCTGAACGATCCGATCGCGAACATCAAGGATCCTGCGCTGATCAAGAACGCCGATCGTTATGCGCGCATTACGGCGCTCAACGTCGACGGCCGCTATATCCCGGGAACAGTGATCTCGACGCGTGAGCTGCTGCTGTATCTGGCGGAGGCTGCGCTCGCGAACGACAACACCGCCGGGTTTACGACGTTCATCAATCAGCTCCGCGCGCTGGATGGCCTAACGCCGTACAGCGGGCAGATCCCTGCTCTCGATCTCTTGAAGCACTCGCGTGCTGTAAACCTGTACATGCATGGCCGCAGGTTGGCTGACTTGTACAGGTTCGGGATCAAGGCAGATAAGTGGACGAGCAGCTCTGAAGCATTTCGGCGTGCCGGTTGCTTCTTTAGCATCTCG
>DATFBW010000129.1:0-21859 GCA_035253645.1 Gemmatimonadaceae bacterium
CGCTGTGTGCCGAGTCACCCGCGTTTGCGTTAGGCGACCTTGCGCGACTGTAGCGACAGCCACGGTGTCGCCGGCGGCGGCGAGCTGGTACGTGCCATCACTGATGCCGCTTCGCGCGACTGCGAGGGCGCCGGGGAGCACCATTGTTACGGGGCCTAACGAGGCGAACGCGCGCATCCACCGATCCAATCGTCTGGCCTCGATCGCAAAGGCCAAGCTCGCGGGCGCGTGCCACGCGATACTCAACGCGTCGCCGCTCACGGGTTCGGCGAAGTAGCGGCCAGGCTGCAGCGCGATGGCGCGCCACTGCTCCCGTGCAGCGACGTTAGGCAGCTGCAGCTCCTTCACGCGCAGGAGCAGGGGACTGACGGCCAGGCGAACTGAGGACACGTTGCCGAGCCCCTTGAGCGCCTCCACTGCGGGAGCCGCGTCGTCCGGCGTCCACGGCACTTCCGCCGTGCGCAGCGCTCCGCGCCAGTCGCGCCTAACGGCTCGAACGTGCGTCGGTGTGAGCTCGATTGCCAGGCGTGCCATCAACGCGTCCGCTCGCGCCAACGCACCAGCGCGAGATCGTCTCCCTGTATTGCGTACACAGCCTGGATTTCGTGCGTCAACCTCGAGCCCTCCAGCCAAGCGCGACTCACGATGAGAATCCTGTTTGGTGCGTCGACAAATGCGCCGCGTGCCGCGCGTAACACCGGTGGTGGAGCCGAGGCACGATTCGTCGTGCCATCTCCATCAACCGTGAGATACCGCGCTGCGCCAGCAATGAGTGACCCATCCACGTCGGGAATCGACATCAAATCGTCAAGGCTCGTCAGGTAGCGCGCACCGGTTCCCAGCAGTCGGGCCGCTGGGTTACCGGGAGTATTCTGCCCAATAGGGAACGACTCGTCAGGTAATTCGGGGGTCACGCCGGTCCCGATGTGGGCCCGGATGGCGCTTGCTGTGCGCTGGGCTGCCCCGGCCTCACCGAACTCGGACAGCAGCTGCGCGATTGACTCGGCGTCGGCGTAGTTGAGATCGAGTTTGGCATTGACGTCCTCGATCGCGACGGCCACGTGGGCATCCCCCAGGCGCCCCGACGGCGGCCAAAATGCGCCGCTAGTCAACGAATTGAAGAACCCTGCACGCTGCATCGAGTCGGACAGGGCGACTAGAGAATCTTCCAGCGCGCGGACGACAGACGTCACACCACCCTCGGCTGCATAACGAGCGACAACCTGGGCGCGTGCATTTGACGCCACCGCAATCGCCGAGCGGGCGCGGCGAGTCACGCTGAGCGAGATCCCCCCCAGGAGAACGAGGGTCCAGAGGATAAGTACGAGCGTCGAACCGCGTCGCTGGCGCATCACGGCCTCGCCTCGAGTCCCACTGCGACGATGAGCGGAGCGGGTTGCGCGCTCCCGCTGCGCGGGGTGAAGTCGATCGCAACCGCGGCCGGCACCTGCAACGTTCGCGGCCATTGATCCAACCACTCGCCGGACAGCGCGCGGAACCGCAGCCGCACACCGGCTAACCCAGGAGCCCGGCCGCTGACGCGCATCACGTCATGTGAGTCATGAGCATGGATCGTTAGGCCGTCATCGGACGGAACCAACTCGATCCGCAAGGTCGCTCCGCCCCCGGCGGGGAGTGACAGGCCACGCGAGTAGAATTCCAGCGCGTGAGACTGCCCACGTTCCGCCAGGAGAGTGTCGCGCACGACAAGCGGTGTGACTCCTGCCGCGGGCGCGTCGGTCATGTGGCGAAGCACACTGACCAGGAGGGCGCGAAAACGGGCATCGCCCTCCGTCCTTGCGGCGTGCATCCGAACGCGCTCCTCCGTGTCCATGCCCCCCGACAGCGCGGCGCGAGCGGCCAGGGCGACGATGCCCGCGATTATGAGGGCAACCAGCACCTCGAGGAGCGTGAACGCGCGCCTCATTGCGGCGCCATGCGATGCACCGTTAGGTGTTGCCCGTTAGGCAGCGTAACGGTGATCGCCACATCTACCAGGCCCGATGGCAACGGCGCTTCGGTCACCGTGGTCGTATAGCCACTTGCGTTAGGCGGAAGCGCCGCACCCGCTTTGTGCGCCTCCGTTGCCGCTTCCGCGATCTGGCTGGCGCGCAACCACCGGTCCGCATCGCTCACCGCGCGCGCGGACTGCTGGAACGTCCCCAGAAACCCGACCGCCGAGATGGCGAGGATTACCAGCGAGACCAGAGATTCGAGCAGGGACATGCGGACCGCAGGTCAGGAGGATAACAAGCCTAGGGCTTTTTCGAGCAAGACACCGCGTCCAGCGGTGGCCCCTCAACCAGACGACCAGCGTCTCGTGAGATACACGTTCCAAGCTCAGTGATCCGCAGATCGAGGGGCCGTGCCGGCGCTTCGGCCAGACGCCCCTGGGCTACGGGACCGGAATCAGTGGTGACTTCCGAGGTAATCTGCCACTGACCCTCGCCGTCTATTGTAAGACGCATGGGCTCGGCCCGCGCTATGGCCAGCGCTTTTGCGTGGTCGACGAGCGAATCCTCGCTAGGAGCGCTGGGTGACGGCGGCTGCCTGACAAAAAAGGGAACGACGATGGACGCGATGATCGCCAGAATGGCGATCACGATGAGAACTTCGATCAGCGTTAGGCCATTCCGGCGAATTCGCCTCACGTGGACCTCGTGGCTCTACGAGCTTGACGAAGGAGGCATTGCCGGCGGCACGCTACCCGTGAGCCCCGAGCCAGTCTACCATGGCTCGACCGAATGCAGGGAGGTCTTTCGGCACGCGCGAGCTGATGATGTTGCCGTCAACCACAACTTCAGCGTCCTCCCAGCAGGCCCCTGCATTCGTAAGGTCGTCGCGGATGCCTACGGTGCTCGTCAGGCGGCGGCCGCGCACGATGCCGGCAGAGATCAGAATCCAGGGGCCGTGGCAAATGGTCGCGACAAGCTTGTCGGCTTCGTGGATCTCACGGACCAGCTGAAGGAGGTGCGCATCGCGCCGCAGCTTGTCCGGCGCCCACCCACCAGGAGCGAGAATTCCCACCAACTGTTCGGCGGCGAAGTCCCGCACGTGACCATCCATGTTCGCGGGATATCCGTGTTTGCCGCGATACAGATTCTCGCCGATTCCAGCCATCGGCGCGCGGTATCCTGCCTCCTCCAGGCGGAGTTTGGGATACCACACCTCCAGGTCTTCGTATTCGGGGCCGACGAGGATGAGAACAGTGCCTTTATTCATCGCGCGTTAGGGTGCGAAGCGCGCACCGGCATACAGGGTCAGGCGGCGTCGGCGTGGGGGGTCGAGCGAATATGCGGCGCCGTATTGCAAATAGACATTCGGCAGACCGGCAAAACCGATCGACGGGAAGAACTGCTCGCCTTCCACGCCGATGAGTCGCTGCCAGGCGCCGTTAGGATCGTACAGCTTGAACCAGGCGGCGTACAGCGTGCCCGGGAATGCGCTCTGAGCGAGCCCTACGCGATATGCGGCGAAAGCGTGTCCTCCAGCGCTCCCGCGAGCAGAAAGGGCCGGCACATTAATGCGCTGCGAGAGGATGCGATCGTCAAAGAAGGGTGACGGAAGCCCGCCGATGCGAAACTGTTCGAAGCTCGCGGCCTGTCCGGAGTCGGCCTCCATGCCCACCCGGCCCGCGGTGGCGGACAGCCGCAGGCGGGTCGATCCGAGCGCGGCCACGGCGCCTAACGAGGCAATTCCGCGACTAAACCCGGTGTCATCGGATCGGCCCAGCGCACCGTGCATACGGGCATGAAGCGAGCGCCACAGGCCGGAGCTCCGCCGCGCCGTCAGTCCGAGCTCGGAAAAGGCCACGTGCCTGCCGACCTCCGTGCTGTCACCCGCCCGCAATCGCGCCGAGCTGCCTCCGAGTGTCCATGACCAGGCGTGGGCGCCAAAGTCGAAGGTGCGACCTAACGTGAGCGCCCCACCGGCGAATCGCGACCTGCCGGCGTGATCCTCGCCGGGCTCGCTCGCGAAGCCGGACGCCGTCACATCAAAAGCGCTCCAGCCATGCCAGGCGACGCCTAACGACGCGCCGCGCCACGTATGACGCTGCCCAAACGCACCCTGCGCGAGCGCGCCGAGCTTGCCGACGGGGTCGTAGTTCGTTAGGGCGAGGAGCGCGTATGCGCCGTCTGCGCCCGCCGCGATGCCCGGCAGATAGCGCCAACGACGGGGACCCAGCCCATAACCGCGCGTGCTGACCTCTGCGGAATCGAAGCGCGTCGCAGCGGCGGGCGGGAGCGATGCGACCGGAAAGAGGCTGCGAGGAAGCGTCAAAGTATCCGGCGACGGCCTGGTGCTGGACGCATAGCGCCGGACGTCGAGGCCTTTCGCGTGGAGATCCAGATACCAGATGCGACCATCCCGGCGGCTGGTTTCGGGCGCGCTGACCGCGCCTAACGTGCGCGTGATGATGTGAACGCTTCCGTCGTTTGGATCCACCAGCTCCAGGTTCGGGACACCGCCACGCTCCGAAACGACGACGAGATAGTTCCCAGACCAGACTGGCGAGTGTCGCGACGCGCTATCAGGCGGTTGGAGGAAGCGGACAGCGCCGTTGTGTGGGTGCACAACAGCGACTTGCCAGCGACCATTGCGGTGCGCGCTCGCCGCGATGAGCTGACCGTCTTGGGACCAACGCGGGCGGTGCCAGGCCAGTTCGAATGTGCCGGGGACGAGGACTTCCCATGTACCGGTCAAGAGATTCGCAAGTACGAGGTCGCACCGGCCGGCATCACAGCGCACGCCTGCGGCGCGACGGCCATCTGGCGCAGGGTCCGCAGCGCGGATACCTGCACGCCGCGTCACACGGCGCACCGCTCCAGAGCGCCAATTCCATATGTACAGGTCTGGCCGCGAGGTCCCGTCGCCTAACGGCACTTCGCGGCTCACGAGGATCTCGTTGCCGTTAGGCATCCACCGGGGATTGTTGTATCCGGCGCCGGCAGATGCGCGCAACGTGGCTACGGCCCGTCGCGGCAGAGGGAACGAGTCGAACGGCGCAACGTCCAGCGAGTCACGCGCGAGGATCCTCGCGCGCTGACGCAGGAAGGCGCTGTCCACGCCTTCGGGTGAGGTGCGCCAAATGACGAGCCGCGGCGGTGCACCGCGCTGGCGCAGCGGCACCGCGAGCAACGCGCCGTTCGTCGAAACGGCCGGCTCACCTGTATTCCAACTCAGCCGCTGAAAGAGCTCACCCTCGCTGGGCGCGAGCTGGCTATTTGCCTCACGCGCGCGCAACGCTTGGTCAGTCACATCTACGACGAACCTGCCATACAACTCGTCAGGCGGCGCGCCGTACACGCCAGCAAAGGCGGCCGCAAAGGTCCGAGACGTCCGGGCGCTCATCCGCCGCCACAGATGCTCGAGGCTGGCCTCGCCTTTACGGGCAGCAAGCCACTCGAGAAACGCCGACCCGACGAGATATCGCATGGCCCCGCCAAGGAACGTGCTGGCGTTGTCGAGTCCACCGTATGGGGGAAGCTTGCCTTCGAGAGCCCATTGCCGCAGCACGGCCGCCCTGCCGACCGAGTGCGGCCGTCCAGAACCCGTTAGGCGTCCCTCGATCAACGTGGCATAACCCTCGAAGACCCACGCTGGCGTTTTGCGCGCCACGGGCCCAACCCGCGCCGGTAACAACGACCACCAGAACCGCTCCTGCGGATTCCGTGACTCGTACGTCAGATGCGCGATGTGCGCGAACTCATGTACGGCGAGTATCTCTCCCCAGCCACGGTGTTCGCCAAAAGTGACTGAAGGTGCCGGTGGCGTCGGCCAGAGCACGATGACGGGGCGGTCGAGCAGGGGAACGGCGTATCCGTTTGCATCCCCCGTGGGATCATCGACGATGACTGTGACGCGGCTCCTCGGCGCATTGCCAACAAGAGCAGAAACCGCAGCCGCATAGCTCTCCATGCGCATTGCCACATGACGCGTCCAGCTCTCGAGCGAGCGCGGCGTGTGAAAATCGAAGTGCGGCGTCACAATTGTGCGCCAACTCTGCGCGGGCCGCGGGACTCCCTGTGCCAAAAGCGAAGACGCGCAGCCTAACGAGACCACCAACACCAACGGCGCCCACACGGCCCGTCCCCACGCCATGCTAACCCGTCGCTTTGAGCGAGCGATACCCCATCGCTTTGAGGCGAGCGACGCGAATGGCCATCGGCGGGTGCGTCGCGAAGCGAGCCGCGAGCCAAGTCTCCTTCTCGTTGATGCGTCGGCCGAGCGGGTCCGCGATGCAGAGGTGCGCCGTCCCACGTTTGATCTGGCGTGTCGGTTCAGCCGCATGCTCGATTTTCTCGAGCGCGCTCGCGAGCGCCAGAGGGTTGCGCGTGAATTGCGCGCTCATCGCGTCCGCCAGGTACTCGCGCTCGCGGCTCAGCGAGAGCGCGATGAGCCGCACGATGATAGGCGCGAGCAACCAGCTGATCAGCCAAACAACAAGCAGCACGATGATCAGCGGATTGTTGTCTTTCTTCCTGCTACGGCCGCCCGCCTTCATGCCGGAGCGGAAGACGACGCGCCACAACACGTCCGACAATAGAACAATCGTGCCGACGAGCGCCGCGAGAAGCGTCATCAGCCGGACGTCGAGGTTCTTGATATGCCCCATCTCATGCGCGACGACCGCTTGCAGCTCCGACCGGTCTATCGACAGCAGAAGGCCCTCGGTTACCGCGATGTGCGCGTTCTCAGGGTCGCGTCCCGTCGCGAACGCGTTAGGGTCGGGATCGTCGACGATCCAGATCCCAGGGCAGGTAATCCCACTCGCGATCGCCATCTCTTCGACGACGTTCACGTACTGCTGCTCCACTTCTCCCTTGGGCGTGAAGATCTGGCGTGCGCCAGTCGATTTCAGCACGTCCGACGCGCCGGATCGCCAGGCGTGGATCGCCATCCCCGCGCCGACCAATGTCAGCACGATGCCTAACCAGGGGATGACGTGCTTGTACTCCTCCGGTTCGCCCCCCTGAGTGGAGAGGTACAGGATGTAATCGCCGCCGAAGCCTAACCACGCAAAGAACAGGATGAAGCCGGCGATCAGCCAAGCCGACCGCCGGCGGTTGCGTGCCTGTTGCGAAAAGAGATCTACCGGCTTCGAGTAATCGACGTTAGGCGAAGCGTCCACCGAGGCCCCTACCCAAGCTCGACTTTCGGCACGGCACGCTCGGCTTCATCCGTGATCTCCCACAGCTCGACCGGAGCGGCTCCGGCGAATCCGGCGACGAAAACTGTCGGGATCTGCTTCTGCTTGGTGTTGTACTGTGCCGCGACGTCGTTATAGAGCTGTCGCGCAAAAGCGATTTTATTCTCCGTCGTGGTCAGCTCTTCCTGCAGCTGACCGATATTGCCCGTCGCTTTCAGCTGCGGATACGCCTCGACCACGGCGAGCAACCGGTGCAGCGCGCCGGTGAGCTGCGTTTCAGCTTCCGCGGTTGCGCGCACGCTGGCGCCTGACGACTCGACCGCGATCGCTTTGTTACGCGCTTCTACAACCGCCTCGAGCGTCTGCCGCTCGAAGTTCATGGCTCCCTTGACAGTGTTCACGAGGTTAGGGATCAGATCGTGACGGCGCTTCAGCTGCACGTCGATCTGTTTCCATGCGTTCTCCACCTGATTCTTCAGCGCGATCAAACCGTTGTAGGCGGCTACGCCCCAGAAGACGAGCACCGCCAGCAAGACCAGCAGCAAGATCGTTCCCATGACCGTTAGGCTCCGACAGAGAGGGACGAAACGACGAAGGGACGGAGTCTCTTACTCCGTCCCACGCTGCCTACTACGTGCGCTGCCGCACGATTGTGTCACTTGGTTTTGCGTCTCCGGCGCTTCCAGGCGTCCTGCGCCCACGTGAGAGGAATCAGGAACAGCGGCGTCAGCATATGGCCGAGCAGGATGTTCATCCACGTGAGCGCCAGGAAATAGGCGCCGAGCCCAAGACCTACCCAGAGCGTTCCAAGCGGACCATGCGTCTCCACGCGCGCTGCCTCATCCGGTGCGATTTCCGAGTGAAGCTAGCCAGCGCGAGCCCCAAGGGCCAGCCTGACGCGATTACATTGCGACACATGCGGAAAGCGTCCTCCTCCAAACCGAAGCTGACACAGGCCGCGCGTGCGCTCCGACGTGCCAACGGTGGAGGACCGTTGCTGCTTGCCGTGTCCGGTGGTCTCGACTCCATGACGTTGTTGGATGTGGCGGCGCGGGATCGCGACATCCGCGAACGCTGCACAGTCGCAACCTTCGATCACAGCACAGGTCCGCACGCACGCCGCGCGGCACGTCTCGTTAGGGCGACGGCGCGCGCGCTCGGTATGCACGTAGTCGTGGGACGCGCGCGCGAGACTGTCCGTAGCGAAGCCGCGTGGCGTGCGATGCGGTGGCAGTTTCTGCGTTCGGTCGCAAAACGGCACGGGGCGACGATCGTGACCGCGCACACGCGGGACGACCAGCTGGAAACTGTCGTTATGCGGCTTTTGCGCGGAACGGCGGCGCGGGGGCTGGCTGCCCTGTACGCACACGACGACGTCGCACGGCCCTTTCTCGGAACTTCGCGGCGCACCCTGGAGCGGTATGCGCGCGCGCGCCGCCTAACGCACTGCGAAGATCCCACCAATACGGATCTGCGCTTCTTACGCAACCGGGTGCGGCGCGAACTGCTCCCGGCGCTGCGTGCTGCCTCGCCAAGTCTCGATCGCAACATGCTGACACTTGCGCGGCGCGCCGCCGCCCTCCGCCGCGAAACGGAGCGCGTCGCCGATCGCCTTACCATGCGTCCCGCTCATCACGGCGAGCTGCGCATCACGGTCAATGACCTGGCCGGAATCGACCGCGACGGTCTGGCTCTCCTATGGCCCGCCGTAGTGGCGAAGCTCGGTGTCGCTCTCGACCGCCGTGGCGTGAATCGCGCTTCCGATTTCGCTCTCGGAGCGCAGGTTGGCAAACGCATGCAGTGCTCTGGAGGAATCACGCTCGAACGGACACGCGGTGCCTTCCTGCTGAGACGCGATTCAACGGACGGTGACACCGTCGACGTGGGCCGCTGGAATCTCCGGGAAGTCTCCGCGGCCGAGTTCGCGACGCATATCAGGAGAATTGGCAGCACATGGGGGACGATGCTGAACCGCGGAGCCTCCTACAGCGTACGTCCTTGGAATCCGGGGGATCGCGTGCGCGCGCATGGCCACAGTGGCGCGAGACGGGTTGCGCGATTTTTCAGCGAGCAAGCTATTCCTGTGAGTGAACGGTCGAGTTGGCCTGTGGTGACTGTTAATGATGAAGTCCAATGGGTACCGGGCGTTTGGAAGCCAGCCTCGACAGTTCAACAAACAGGGAACGATTTCACGTTTCTCGTGTGTGAGCGACGCGGCGACTGACCCGAGGTTAGACGGCCGAGCGGTCCGTCGGATCGTCTTCACCGAAGACGTCATCGCGCAGCGCGTACATGAACTCGGCGAGCAGATTACGGCTTCGTATCCCGATGGAGAGCTTCTCGTCCTTGGGTTATTGAAGGGAAGTTTCATCTTTCTGAGCGACCTCGTTCGCAGCATCAGGCGGCCGCTGCACGTGGACTTTCTGGTGGCGGCGAGTTACGGGGACGCGATGGTTTCATCCGGAATCGTCCGTTTGGTGTACGATCCGGAAACGGTTTTGGAAGGGAAGCACATCCTCCTGGTCGAGGACGTTGTCGACTCAGGACGAACACTCAATCATTTAATGTCGCTGCTCAACGAGCGACGGCCCCGTTCACTCGAAGTTTGCGCGTTTCTGCACAAGCACGTCGCCGAGCAGTTGAGGTATCCCACGAAGTTCGTGGGCTTTGATGCACCGAACGAATTCCTTGTAGGTTACGGGCTCGACCACGCCGAGAATTTCCGACACCTACCATACATTGCCAGCTTGCAGTGATAGCAGCCTGACCTGACATGGCACCGACGCCCCCTAAACGGTCTTTCAACTGGAGTCGCTTCTCCAAGACGTTGTCGTTCTGGATTCTGGTGATCCTAATTCCGGTCGCCGTCATCCAATTCTCGAACGCGCGCGGAGAAGCCTCGGCCGCCATCAATTACACGCAGTACAATCGTGAGCTCGATCGCGGCAACGTGATCAAGGCGACCGTGCAAAACGGCCGCGCCGTGACGGGAGAATTCCGCGAGAAGATCGTGGTCGGCACGCGCGAGGTGAAGCGATTCACCGTTAGGCTGCCGATGGCGGATAACCCGAAAGACGTCGACAAGCTGATCGAGAAAGGTGTCACGATCGATGCGCAGGAACCGCGCATCTCGATTGGCGCCGCGATATTCCAATTCCTCCCCTACTTCCTGCTCATCGCGTTCTGGATCTTCCTCTTCCGGCAGATGCAAGCGGGTGGAGCGAAAGCGTTCTCATTCGGAAAGAGCAAGGCGAAGCTGCTTACCGGTGACACTCCAAAGGTCACGTTTGCAGACGTCGCGGGATGCGATGAAGCGAAGGTGGAGCTGCAGGAGATCATCGAGTTCCTCAAGGATCCGCAGAAGTTCACCAAGCTTGGCGGAAGACTGCCAAAGGGTGCATTGCTGGTCGGGCCGCCCGGCACAGGAAAGACGCTGCTCGCAAAGGCCGTAGCCGGCGAAGCTGGTCGTCCGTTCTTTTCGATGTCCGGGTCCGACTTCGTCGAGATGTTCGTTGGCGTCGGTGCCTCCCGAGTCCGCGACTTGTTCGAGCAGGGCAAAGCGCACGCGCCGTGCATCATCTTCATCGACGAAATCGACGCCGTCGGCCGGCACCGCGGTGCAGGCCTCGGCGGTGGTCACGACGAACGCGAGCAAACACTCAATCAGTTGCTCGTGGAGATGGACGGCTTTGAATCAAATGATGGTGTAATCCTCATCGCGGCCACGAACCGTCCCGACGTGTTGGATCCAGCGCTGCTTCGCCCCGGACGCTTCGACCGTCAGATCGTCGTGGACTCTCCGGACCTGCGCGGCCGTGAAGGCATTCTGCGCGTTCACCTGCGCAACAAGCCAATCGCGGATGACGTGGACGTCACCTCGCTGGCACGCGGGACACCCGGGATGGCAGGCGCCGACCTGGCCAACCTCGTGAACGAGGGTGCATTGCTCGCGGCACGCCGCAATCACGAAAAGATCTACATGGTCGACTTCGAGGATGCGAAGGACAAGGTCATGTTGGGTGCCGAGCGCAAGTCGCTGGTGATGAAGGAGGAGGAGCGTCGCCTAACGGCATATCACGAGGCCGGGCACGCGGTGTGCGCGATGACGGTGAAAGGGAACGATCCCTTACACAAGGTTACGATCGTACCGCGTGGTCGCGCGTTAGGCGTTGCCTTCACGCTCCCCGAAGATGATCGCGTGTCTGTGACCCGCGAGCAGATAGAAGCGCGCATCGTCATGGCATACGGTGGTCGCGTGGCGGAAGAGATGATCTTCGGCCATGAACGTGTCACGACAGGTGCCGCGAGCGACATTCAGCAGGCGACGGCATTAGCGCGCCGCTATGTGACGCAGTGGGGTTTGAGCGATGAGATCGGACCGATTCTCGTTGGCGACCAGGAGCATGAAGTCTTCCTGGGCAGGGAATTGACCAACCGGCGAGAGGTCTCGGAGAAGACCGCTCAATTGGTCGATGCCGAAGTCAAGAAAGTCATCGACAGTTGCTACAACCGCGCCCGCAACGCCCTCACCGAGCACCTGGAGTTGCTGCACAAGGTCGCGGCTGCGTTGTTGGAGCGCGAAACCCTAACGCGAGATGACATCGAGCTCATGCGTCGTGGTCAGCCGCTGCCGCCGCGGCCGCCGGCATTACCAGCAACGCCAGTTGCTCCGCCTCCCTCGCCGACTCCGGCGCATAAGCCTAGCGCGCCACCTTTACTCGGCGAACCAGGCGTAAGTCCCGCTTAAAAGCAGGTCAGAGGTCAAAGGTCTGAGGTCAAAGTGGGCGAGCTGCCTGCTTTGACCTTTGACCTTGGACCCTTGACCTTTCGGGCCATGGCGAACCGTTGGCGCATCCGGGATAGTGAGGTTTCGCTCGAGCGACCTGTCATCGTTGGAGTGCTCAACGTCACTCCCGATTCGTTTAGCGACGGTGGCGTCTACCTAACGCCGCATGCGGCGCAGCGCCACGCTGACGACTTGGTGGCCGAAGGCGCGGACGTCATCGACATCGGCGGTGAGTCGACCCGGCCTCAGGGTGCTCGCAAGGTTTCCGAAGACGAAGAACGCGGGCGCGTTGTTCCGGTCGTGGACTGGCTTCGACGCCAACACCCCAACGTGCCGATCTCGGTCGATACGACGAAGTCAGTTGTAGCGCGCGCTGCCTTGGACGCAGGCGCTCACATCATCAATGACGTGTCGGGGGGGCGCCTCGACATGCACATGTGCGACGTCGTGGCAGCGGCGCGGGGCGGGATCATCCTGATGCACTCGCGAGGTAGTGTGGAGACGATGGCGAAGTACGACTACGCGTTGTACGACGACGACCCGGTGCGAGATATCATGCATGAGCTCTCGGCGTCGGCCGAGCGGGCGCTGGAGTCAGGGATCCCGCGCGAGAGCATTGTGCTCGATCCGGGGATCGGCTTCGCCAAACGTACAGAGCACTCGCTGGCCGTGTTGCGCGAGCTGCAGCGCATAGCCTCGTTAGGCTACCCCTTAATGATCGGTGCGTCGCGTAAACGCATGGTCGGAGAGCTTTCGGGCGTTCAGGACCCTCGCCTGCGCCTAGCGGGTACATTGGGGGCCCACGTAACCGCGCTCGCCAATGGGGCTCGGCTGTTTCGGGTGCACGACGTGAGGCCTCACCGCGAGGCGCTCAGCGTGGCTTGGGCGATCCTTAATAGCTCGTAGCTCTTAGGTCTTAGCTCGTAGGGCTAGAGCTAACGCCTAGAGCTAACGATAAGCGCTACGCGCTATTTTAGCCCCTTGACATTCCCGCACACCTGCTGAATAATCAGCACAGTTGAAAATTCAGCAGGACCTAGAGCCTCGGGCAATTCGGACGGTCTATGTCGAAGAACAAACAGAGTGACGAGCTTACGCGACGGGAACGGCAGGTGATGAATATCCTGCACCGGCGCGGCGCATCGACGGTTAGCGAGATCATGGATGAACTGCCCGATCCGCCGACGTACTCGGCTGTGCGGTCGATCCTCCGGATCCTTGTTGAGAAGGATTTGGCCCGCTACAAAGAAGACGGGCCACGCTACATCTATCTGCCAGCTGAAGCCACCGAGCGGGTCCGCGAAAATGCGCTGGAGCACGTCGTTGACACGTACTTTGCCGGATCGGCCGAGCAGGCGGTGACGGCGTTGCTTCGTCTGTCGGATGCGGACATGAGCGACGCGGAGATCAAGCGGCTGCGTGAGAAGATTCGCGGTGCGCGCTTGGGAGGACACTGATCAATGACTTTCGCCCTCGGTAGCTGGACGACCTCGGCTCTCGTGATGTTGCTGGTGAAAGCGACGCTGCTGCTGCTTGCCGCGTTAGGCGTGTCCGCGCTGCTGCAGCGCGCCTCCGCTGGGGTGCGGCACCTCGTTTGGGTTGGGATTGTTGGTGCGTTGTTGATTCTGCCTGTCGTTGTCGCGTGGAGTCCGCTCCGCGTTGCGATCCTGCCACCGGCGACGACGGCCGCCGAGCCCGCTGTGTCCAATGTTGCGCCTGTGAACAATCCGGTGCTCGAAACGGCTTCGCCTAACGTGGAAGCTCCGCGCTCGACCCTCACACCGACGCACAGCCCTGCCGCTGAGCAGCCCATTTCGCCCTGGCGCGTTGCGGCAACTGTCTGGGCCGTCGTCGCGCTTGCCGTCATGGCTTGGCTCGCGCTGGGCTTCCTCACCGTTCGGCGGATCGTGCGGCGTGCGCAGCAACTCGACGATCGAAAGTGGACGGCCCCGTTGTACGAAATCGCAGACCGGCTGGGTATCGACACCACACCGCGCGTCATGCGCAGCGATGAAGTGAAAATGCCGTTCGCCTGCGGACTCGTGCGGCCGACGATCATCCTGCCGGCCGAATCCGATACGTGGGATTCGGAGCGGCGGAGCGCCGTGCTGATGCACGAGCTCGCGCATATCCGACGGCGCGACCTGTTGGGCCACACACTAGGGCGAGTCGCCTGCGCGGTGTACTGGTTCCATCCTCTCATTTGGACCGCGGTTCGGCGTCTCCGCATCGAGAGCGAGCGCGCGTGCGATGACCTTGCACTTACCTGCGGGTTACGCGCGACCAATTACGCGGAACACTTGTTGGACATCGTGAGCGCGCTGGGGAAGACGCACACGCCCGCCATCGCAATACCCATGGCGCATCGCCGTGAGTTCGAGGGCCGCATGCTGGCGATCCTCGATCCGGATGTAAGCCGGCGCGTAGGCCGGCGGCAGTCGTGGCTCCTGCTCGCGGGACTCTTCATGCTGGTCGTCGTCGTTGGCGGCGCCGTGCCCGTCGAGCGCAGCGCGCCTAACGTGGCAAGCAACGCGAGCAACGTGCTCAACGACAGCGCGAGTTCGGAGCAAGTGACGTTGAATACGGATAGCAATGCTTCCGAGGTCAAGCTCGACGAGCGGGCGCAGCCTCGGATGAAGCAGGAGAAGATAGCGAATCCGGGTGAGCAGCTTGCGCAGAATCCGCAGCAGCAACCTGCACCACAGCCTCAGAATGTGCCGGGCGTCCGCGAGCTGACCGATCCGAATCCCGATTTGCTCAGCCGGATCATGCAGGATGCGCAGGACACAACGCGCGACGATCGCCCGGCACTGCTCATGACTATTCTGCGGAACGATTCCAGTGCGAATTTGCGACGCGTGGCCGCGTGGGGGCTCGAGAAGTACGCGGATCGCGCGGCGGTCGCATCCGCGCTTGCCACCGCATTGCGACGGGACGAGAGCATGCGCGTGAGGGAGATGGCCGCATGGGCACTGGGGAATGGTTCCGAGCGGGGTGAGGCCGTCGAAGCTCTCGCCGAAGCGCTCCGGCGCGACGCAAGTACCGAGGTACGCGAGACGGCTGCGTGGGCTCTCGGACAGCTCGACGCCACACGCGCTAGCGAGGCATTGGGCGACGCGCTCACATCGTCATCGGCATCGCCCGAGTTGCGCAGGGTCGCGCTGTGGGCGTTAGGCAACGCCGCGCCGCGATCGGTGCCGCGAGCCGTTCTCAATGCGCTCAACGACGATGACCGTGGGATACGCATGCTGGCGGCCTGGGTCATGTATCAGAGCGAAGATCCCGAAACCGTGGGCGCGCTGGAGCAGGCGCTCAGCCGCGAACAGGATCGCGCTCTCCGCATGTCGTACATCAAGGCGCTGGGGGCGATCGGTGAGCGATCCGCTGCCGCGCTCGCGCGGCTGATCGACTCGCGCGATCCCGAAATTCGCGCCGTCGTCGTCGAGGCGCTGGCCGGGAAGGGAGGCGGTCCTTGGCCCTGGCCGTGGCCCCGCCCGCGTCCGTCGCCATAACGGCCTAACGCGACTCGTAAGGTCCCGTGCCTTTCAAGCTACCATTTGGTGCTGATTTTTCAACTTCGTTCGTTCGGAGTCCTCTCATGCCTCGTGTTTCTCTTTTCGTCTTCGGTGCGCTGCTCGGGTGGAGCGTCAACGCAGCGCAGTCATCGCCGGCGGCCGACTCGCCGCCAGTTGCCGTCGCTGTATCGGAGCAGCGCAGCGACCAGGCATCCATACGCAACGTTCTCGGTTTGTTGGCCGCGGTGCGAGAGCTTCCGCCCATCGTCTGTGGCCTGACCGCCGAAGCAGCGGCTGGGTGGGGTGGCCGTGCCTGGTACGATGCTCCTTCTACGCCACTTGGTGAAGAGACAGCGATGCGCGTGGCCGCGTTCCCACGTGGCGCGCTGCGGCTGAGCGAGATCAACGTGCTCATCGACAGTCTGGGGACGCCTAACGCGTGCGTACGCGAGCTCGCTGTGCGTCTCATCGGACGTGTCGAGGCCGAAATCGTTCAGGACCGGCTGATCGACCGCCTGGGACGCAGCGATATCGCGACCCGCGAAGCTGCGGCGCTGGCCCTGGGGCTCGTCCAATCGAAGGCTGCCGTGGATCCGCTCTTGCGCGCTGCGCGCGATAGCGATGTCGGGGTTCGCGGGAATGCCGTTTGGGCTCTCGGACGCATCGGCGACACGCGTGGCAAGGCAGCGGCGCGGGCGGCATTGCGCGACGATGAAGATGTCGTGCGCATCGCGGCGGCCGGAGCCGCTGGTCATCTGGAAGACGTAGATGCCGTGGACGAGCTCTTGCGCGTGCTGCGCAGCGATCGCGAGCCCCGAGTACGTCGCGCAGCGGCCTGGGCCCTCGGGCATATGCGTTCGCGTCAGGCGAGCGATGGCCTTGCCGCGGCATTACGCCAGGAGAGTGATGACGAGACCCGCGAAATGATCGTTTGGGCGTTAGGCACGCTCGAAGCGGCGTCGTCCTCCTCATTGCTCTCGCAGGTGTTACGGCGCGACAGCAGTGCGCAAGTGCGCGAGGCAGCGGCCTGGGCGCTGGGGCAAATGGAAGATGCCGCGTCCGTCACGGCGTTAGGCGAAGCCGCCGGAAACGACGAGAACGCCGAGGTCCGGGGCACCGCATCCTGGGCGATCGGCCAGATTCAGCCGAGTGAAGCACCGGCTGGACTCATCAAGGCAATCTCGGATCAGCGCGACCAGGTGCGCGCAAAGGCCGCGTGGGCACTTTCGGAGATCGGAGATGCGCGTGCGGTGAGGCCCTTGCGCGAAGCGCTGCGGAAGGAACAGAACAAGACGGCACGCCGCGCCCAGTTGCGAGCGCTGCTCAAGGCTGGAGAACGCTCGGAAGAGTTCTTCAAGGAACTGCTCGAGTCCGAAGATGCCAGCGTGCGTGAAGCGGCGGTGCGCGGTATCGCCGGGCGCGGGATGAACCCGTGGCCATGGCCGCAGCCGCGGCCCCGGCCCTATCCGTGATCGAGTGCGAGACGTTATGAGGACGTGACCGGCACGTCGCGCTAGTATTCCTCCGTCAGCACTTGGCGGAGGCATGTGCCGAGAAAGGTGCGGGTAGGGGTTGTCCCCACCGTGGTGGGTGGAGTCCTAACGATTGCGTATGTGGCGACGCTGGCGCCCGACGTAACGCTCTGGGACTCGGGCGAGTTTCTCGCCGCCATCCACTCGGTGGGGATTCCGCATCCACCGGGAACGCCGCTCTACATCGTGATCGGTGCGGGGTGGGGTCGCTTGTTTGGGTGGCTCATGGGGTTTGCGAGGTCGATCAACCTCTTGTCCGCGGTCGCTACCACGGTTGGCTGCGCGCTTTTAGGGAGCGGTGTTGCGCGCTGGACGACTTCGCGAACGGCTGGCATTGCGGCAGGCCTGGCTGCGGGCGGCATGCTGAGCGTCTGGCGGAGCGCCACGGAGACCGAAGTGTACGCGGTCTCATTTGCGCTCGCGCTGGTTGCATTCACGTTAGGCGATCGTGCCGGCCGGATGGGTCGCTGGCGGGACGCAGTGCTGGCGCTGTACATCGTTGCCCTGGCTGTGCCCCTGCACCTGAGCGCGTTGTTGATCGCGCCGGGCGTAATAGCGTTTGCCGCTAATGATGAGGGACGCTGGAATGTCCCCGTTGCAATCGCGCTGTCGGGCGCTGCGGTGCTCGCGATGGCCCTGGGTACCGTATCCTGGCTACTGGCCCTCGCGGGCCTGGCGCTGCTGCTGGCCGGCAGCCTAACGCGCAAAGACGTCGTCGTGGGCACACGCCTCAAACACGCGGGGGCGGCAATGATTGTTGTTTTATTGGCTGCAACCGGCGTTTTCGTGATGTACCTGCGCGCGCGCCACGATCCCTTCGTCAATCAGGGGAACCCGGCGACGTTCAGCAGCTTGTTAGGTGTCGTTGGACGCGAGCAATACGACGTTCCGCCGCTCTGGCCGCGCCGCGCGCCGCTCTGGCTGCAGATCGGCAACCTGATTCAGTACGCCGACTGGCAGGTGGCGTTCGGTCTCGATCAATGGGTGGGGCCCAGTGTGAGACGGACGCCCTTCACATTGTTGTTTGCGTTTCTGGCTGTGCCGGGGGCGGCGTGGCATCGCGCGCGGGACCCGCGTTCGTTCCAGGCGTGTGCCCTGGCGCTGGCGAGCTGCTCGTTAGGCGCGATCTTCGTGCTCAACTTGCGCACCGGACCGTCGTTCGGCGTCGGAGTGCTCCCCGAAGGAGCGCTCCACGAGGCGCGGGAGCGCGATTATTTCTTTGGGCTCGCCTTCGCGTTCGTCGCTGCGTGGGCCGGAATGGGCGCGGCACGAGTGGGGAGCTGGATTGCAGCGCGCTCGGGAAAAATGCGGTTAGGCATTGCTGCCGCGCTGGGCTTGGCGGCGCTGCCGTTGGCGCTCAACTGGCGCGCGGCCGATCGCTCCGAACGCGATGCGCCGCTCGCCAACCGGTTTGCGCGCGCGATCCTGGATTCGGCGCCGCGCGACGCCGTGCTTCTGGTGGCCGGTGACAACGATACCTATCCGCTGTGGTACGTGCAGCGTGTCGAGCAACGTCGCCGCGACGTCACGGTCGTCACCATTCCCTTGCTACCGGCCAGCTGGTATCGCGCGGAGCTAACGCGCCGTCACGGGCTTGCGATGGAGGATGGATGGCGCGGTGTCGATGCGACGATCGCGACTGTCGGACGCCGCGCACAAGAAAGCAAACGCCCGCTTGCGGCCGCGGTCTCCGTGCCGGCGCGCCAACGTGAGACGTTAGGCGGTCGCTGGATCCTGCGTGGCATGACGTACGAACAACTGTCCGCTGAGCCTGAGCAGTCGCACGGCGTGGGAATCACTCTCGTCGGCGACACCGTGGTGATCGTTCCTGCCGCGGCAGATCTGTGGGTGGACACCGTGATGACAGGCCAGTCGCTAACACCCTCGGACTCATCGGAAATCGACCCCACGGCCCGTTACGTCGCGGCGCTCTTGAAATGTCCTGCTCAGATTCTCAGCGCGGTTCGCGCGCAGCGCGGCTCCGTTGATCCGCGTTGTAACCTTCGATAGCTTAAGGCCTTATGGCTTTCCCCGACCTCGGCGACCGTGTCGCTGAGATTCGAGATCGGATCCAGGCGTCGCAGGCGCGCGGGGGCCATGGGCAGACTATCGAGATCGTTGCTGTTACCAAGTCGCACGGTGTCGAAGCTATTGAGGCAGCGGTGGGGTGCGGCCTGAGGAAGATCGGCGAGAACCGGGTTCAGGAAGCGCTGGCGAAAATGCCCCAGGTCCAGGCGAGCGTGGAATGGCATCTGATCGGGCACCTACAGCGCAACAAGGTGAAGCACCTGGGGAGTTTCGCGATGTTGCATTCGCTGGACAACATGCGTCTCGCGGATGCGGTGAATGGCTACGCGATGGTGGAGGGGAAACGTGTCCGCGCGCTGCTCCAACTCAACGTTTCCGGAGAGACCACGAAAGGGGGCTTTGCATTGCCAGACGTGGCACGGGCGGCGGACGACCTAACGCGGTTGCAGGGGATTGAGGTTGTCGGCGCGATGACGATGGCGCCGTACGACGCAAATGAGGCCACATTGCGCACAATCTTTGCTCAAACGCGTCGAGCGGGAGAGCTGTTGCGCGAAGCAGGTCACCCCGCGCGAGAGTTGTCCATGGGGATGTCGGGAGACTACGAAATCGCTGTCGAAGAAGGGGCGACGTTGGTGCGGTTGGGAACCATCCTGTTCGGAACGAGAGCCACATGAGCGACGAATCGTTTCACCTAACGCCACTCGACATAAGGCGCTACGACTTCGGTTCGGCCCTGCGCGGGTATGACAAGACCCGCGTCGATCAATTCCGCGAACAGGTGGCCAATGAGGTCGAGCGCCTGGTGCGGCAAGCGCAGGAGCTCGAGGCGAAAGCGCGCGGTTTTCACGAACAGTTGCGGGCGTTTCGCGAACGCGACAAAGCGATCAACGAGGCGCTCGTGTCAGCGCAGCAACTTCGTTCCGAAGTGCGCGAACAGGCAGATCGCGAAGCTCAGCTCATTTTGCGCGAGGCCCGGGCCGAGTCTGAGCGGATGCTGGGGGAGCAAAAGCAGCAAATCGCGCGCGTTGAAGCGGACCTTGAAGTTCTCGTTCGCCAGCGCCGCGCCTATCTCGCACAAATGCGGGCTATGATCGAGCGGCAGTTGGCTGAAGTCTCAGCGGCAGAAGCAGCACCCAGTTCGTTAGGTGTGGATCGTACCCCGCCAGAAGGCACTCCGCCGCGAGCGGCACCGCAGACGCCGGCGTGGCTGGATTCGTTGGTGAAAGAATAGGTACGAGGTTCGAGGTGCGAGATACGAGCTACGGGGAGTGAGGAGTGAGGAGCGGGGAGCGAGAAACGGGAAAAGACCAATCGTTACATACGCTCGAAGTTGTCGAGGTTTCGGCGGCTGCGTTGAGGGCGCGGTGTTCCGCAGTCCCCGCCGTCGCAATCATCCTTGGCACGGGCCTCGGTGCGCTGGCTGAGCGGATCGAGCGAGCGACGACCATCGATTACGCGGACATTCCCGGCTTTCCGCTCTCGACCGTGGAGTCGCACACCGGCCGTCTGCTCTGCGGAACGCTCGGGGGCAAACGCGTCGTTGCGATGCAGGGTCGCTTCCACCGGTACGAAGGGTACACACTGCAGCAGGTGACCTTCCCCGTGCGTGTGCTGCGTGCGTTAGGTGCTGAGACGCTGATCGTGTCGAACGTCAGCGGCGGGATGGAGCCGAACTGGCGCGCCGGCGATCTGATGCTCATCGCCGACCACATCAACTTGTTAGGCGACAACCCGCTGGTCGGAGTAAATGACGACCGCCTGGGGCCACGCTTTCCGGATATGTCCGCGCCGTACGACGCGGAACTGCGCGCTCTGGCGCGCGATGTGGCGCGCCGCGAGGGCATCACCCTGCGTGAAGGGGTTTATGTCGCGCTCAGCGGGCCCTCGCTGGAAACGCGGGCGGAATACCGGATGTTGCGCCGCCTCGGCGCCGACGTCGTCGGCATGTCGACCGTGCCTGAAGTGATCGTGGCGCTGCACGGCGGGATGCGCGTTCTGGGCCTGTCCATCATCACCGACATGTGCATCCCCGAGACGCTGGAGGCGGTTGATGTGGCGCGCATCATTGCCACGGCAAAGCAGGCCGAACCAAACCTCACGAAGGTCGTGACCGGCGTGATTCGGGACATGGCCTAACGTTACGTCGCGCAGTCCGCCAAAATTAAGGGATGCCTGCGGAACGCTTCCCGCTTCTTTCAGCCGAACGCTCGATCGACGAGATCGAGCGGGAGGTTTTATCCTGGTGGCGCGCCGAGGGCCTCTTCGAGGCCAGTGTGCGCGCGCGCGAGGGACGGCCGGCGTATGTCTGGTTCGAAGGTCCTCCCACAGCGAATGGGCGCGCCGGGATCCACCACGTATTCGCGCGCACGATCAAGGATCTCTTCTGCCGCCACCGCACGATGCAAGGGTTTTACGTGCCGCGCAAAGGCGGTTGGGACACGCATGGCTTGCCGGTGGAGATCGAGGTGGAAAAGGCGTTAGGCATCAGCGGCAAACAAGACATCGAAGCATTAGGGGTGGCCAAGTTCAACGCCCTTTGTCGCGAAAGCGTGTGGACGTACAAGGGCGATCACGAATCCATCTCGGCGCGCGCGGCTATCTGGATGGACTACGAGCACGCGTACGTCACCTATACGAACGACTACATCGAGAGCGTATGGTGGGCGCTCAAGACGCTGTATGAGAAGGGGCGCCTGTATCGCGGGCATAAGATCCTGCCGTATTGCGCGCGATGTGGGACCGCGCTGTCATCCCATGAAGTCGCTCAGGGCTACGAAGATGTCGAGGATCCTTCCATATACGTAGCTTTCGAGCTCGGCGCTCGGACCTCGGAGCTCGGAGGCGG
>DATFBW010000130.1:0-3574 GCA_035253645.1 Gemmatimonadaceae bacterium
CGTTCCACACGCGCCGTCGAAGCCGCCCCTCTGCGATCTGCAGGACCTGCTCTTTGAGACGTTGCCGCCGCCGAGTGCGCAACTCGCCGCTCGATTCAAGATAGCGCCAGTGGCGATCGAGCGCCGTCACGAGATCAGCGATGCCTTCACCCTTCGCCGCGACGGTTTTGAGCACGGGAGGGAGCCAGCGCTCCGTTTGTTCGCGTGCGGCTGCCTCACGAGCGACGCGCGCCGGGTTCATCACGTTGAGGTCGACGCCGTGATGCGCCGGCACGTTCTTCATGGTCTCACCCGAGCGCAGGCCGAGCATCAGCTCGATGTCAGTTTTCACACGATCGGCACCCGGACGATCGGCTTTGTTCACGACGAAGAGATCGGCGATCTCCATCAACCCCGCTTTGAGCGTTTGAATCGAGTCGCCCGACTCAGGAACGAGGATCACGATGTTAGAGTCGACCGCGCGCGCGACGTCCAGCTCGCTCTGTCCCACCCCGACGGTCTCGATGATGATGCGGTCGAAGCCAAACGCGTCGAGCACGTCGGCGACGGCGCGCGTGGCCGACGAAAGTCCGCCTAACGAGCCGCGTGTCGCCAGCGACCGGATATAGATCCCTGGATCGAGGGCAACGCTTTCCATGCGGATCCGGTCGCCGAGGAGGGCCCCGCCGGTAAAGGGCGACGTCGGATCGACGGCGATAATGCCAACCTTGAGTCCAGCAGAGCGGTAGGCCGCGGCAAGTTGCGTCGTCGTTGTGCTCTTCCCTGCCCCTGGTGGCCCCGTCATACCTATGCGTCGAGCTCGCCCGAGCCGGCTGTTCAGGTGACCCAGGAGGTCATCCGCACCCTGGCGCTCGTTCTCTACGATCGAAATCGCGCGGGCAAGTGCAGCGGCCTTGCCGGCATCGAAATCGGTGAGAAGCTGCTCGAGCTTCATCCTCCCCTTGCTCCCTGCCCCACACTCCTCGCCCCCGCGTGCGGTTCATCGTGCTCATCCCGGATATCACCAACGAGCTCTTCGAGCAGGTCTTCCATCGTGACGAGGCCTAACGTTTCCCCGTCCTCGCGGACCACGGCCAGGTGCTGGCGTTCGCGCAGCATGCGGAACAGCAGATCGTGACACGGATCGTCGGGCCCCGCGCTGCCAACGGGACGCAACAGCAGTTCCACATCGTCCGGTCCACGCTGTTTCAACACGTCGAAGGCGTGCACGAGGCCGACGATGTGATCCAGCGATCCACGAAAGACGGGAACACGGCTATATCCCGCGGCGGCAATCCTGCGCGCTTTCTCGTCGCTCGGCAGCACCTCGTCGAGCGCGAATATGCGGTCCCGCGGCGTCATCACGTCGCGCACGACTTTGTCGCGGAATGTCACGACGCCGCTGATGATCGCGAACTCGTCGCGATCGCCAACACCTTCCAGTTCTCCTTCACGCAAGAGCTCCTCCAACCCCGCGGCTTCGTCGTCGGCTGCCTGCAACGTTTGCGGCCGATCGCCTGTTAGGCGCTTGACGATTGCAATCAGCGGGCGGAACACGATGTCGAAGAACTGCAAAACGGGTAGGAGAACAGGCAGCAGCGCCGTAGACCACCGTCTTGCGATCGCCCGCGGCAATATCTGGCCTAAGCCAAACAGGAGCACGGCGTAGAGGATGACAGCGCGCGCCCGTGCAAGAGAGGTGTCCCCGGCCACCGCGCCTAACAAGACGCCCGCCACGAACACGGTGACGGCAATCGCGGTCCCGGCGACGATGATGAGCCGCTGCGGCCGTTCGAGGTAAAGCGCCGCAACGCTCGCGCTGCCGGTAAGCTGACGCTCGACCCAATGCCGCAACCAGATACGGCTGACGGTGCGCACAGAGGTCGCCGCCGCGGTGAGGACCGCGACGAGGAGGATCGTGAGGGCGAAAACAAACGCCGCCGTCACGGATTCTTCTCGAGATACACGCGCTGCACGCGGCGCCGCACAACGCGCTCGACGATGACGGTATATCCTCGCGTGGTGAGGCGTTCACCTGCTTTCGGGACGCGGCCAAGGATGTCATACACAAGCCCGCCGACAGTGCTCACTCCCTCGCGCGTGAAGTCGCTGCCTGTGATCTCGGACAGCTCGTCGAGCGTTAGGCGCGCCGCCACCTTGTAGCGTCCTTCGGCAACGTGTTCGATGGGCGGCTCCTCCTCGTCGTACTCATCGCGGATCTCACCGACAATCTCCTCGAGTACATCCTCGATCGTGACGAGTCCGGCCGTGCCGCCAAACTCGTCGACGACGATCGCCATGTGCGTACCGGATGACTGAAAGTCGCGCAGTTGGGCATCCGCCGACTTGGCGGTCGGGATGAACGTCGCGGGCCTAACGAGGTGGGTCCAACTCGGCTCCGGTTCCTGATCCGCGACCACGGCCGGCAGTAAGTCCTTCGCGTACACCACGCCGATGGCGTTGTCGATCGAGTCCGCGTAAACAGGGAGCCGGGAGTGTTCCGAGAACCGCACCCGATCGACGGCCTCGGCCCAGGTGGAGTCGCGGTCGATGGCGACGATTTCAACTCGCGGCACCATGATTTCGCCAACCGTCGTGGCCTTGAGTGCGAACACCCCGCCAAGCAGGACCTTCTGCTCCTTGGAAACCTCCGCCTCCGCAGCGACGACATGGATAAACTGCTCAGCAGCCTCGTCGCGATCTTCGTCGTCGAGCTGGGGCGGGGGAAGCAGCGTGTTGAGCCACCGCTCGAGCGCGAACCCTAACGAAACGATCGGCGTGCAGACCGTCTCGATGACGTTGATGAAGCCGCTCAAGGGACGTACTGCGCGCGCCCCGAGGGAGTCGCCCGCTGCCCGTGCGAGACTCTCTGTCAGCCCCGCCATGACGAGCGCGATCGGCAGCGCGATCAACAGCGTCGCGCCTAGCGACAGCCGGGCGAGGTTGAATGCCAGCGCGATGCTGATTCCGACGACGAGGTGTGTGGCAATGCGCGTGAAAGCGATGGCCCGATGCACGCGTTCGCGTCGGTCGCGGAGTGACGCCAGCGACGGATCCAGGTCGTGGGAATTCAGCGCGAGCAATGCGGCGTCGGCCAACGCACTGAGCGCGCCTAACGCGGAGGCGGCGATCGCAACTACCAGAGCGCCGATGCTTATCATTTCTTGCCGCGTCCCGCGCGCTGGACCAACGATTCCTGCCGGCGCCACATGGCGGAGTGCGTGCGGTCGCGTTCCGGGTGATCGAGACCCGCAGCATGCAGCGCGCCGTGCACGAGAACGCGTACCAGCTCTTCGCGCTGTCCTACACCCCAGGTGCGCGCATTCTCACGAGCCACATCGGGAGCGATGTACACGTCTGCCACGAGCGGTGTCCCGCGCGCTACCGGGGTAAAGGCAAATGTGATGACGTCCGTCGGGCCTTTCTTGTGCAGGTGCTCGCGGTTCAGTCGTGCAATCTCGCGGCGGCTCACGAACGTCACCGATACCATGGCGCGGTCCACGCCGGCGTGACGCAACGCACGGCGGACGATGTCACGCGCGCGAGTCCGCGAAACGAGCCGTTGCGAGACCTCGGATTCCACAGCCACGTCGAT
>DATFBW010000131.1:0-6671 GCA_035253645.1 Gemmatimonadaceae bacterium
CACGCGGACTACGTCTCGGGGGCGCGCGACCTCGCAAAACGCACCCGCTCGCAGTTGCTGCTGTCGGGTGAGGGGGGACCGGACTGGCAATACGCATTCGCAGCCGAAAGCAAGGCGCGGGTCATCCATGATGGCGACTTCATCCGCGTCGGCCCGGTGGAGCTTCGGGTGCTGCACACGCCAGGACACACACCCGAGCACCTAACGTTCGTTGTCACCGACATGGCGACGTCCCGGCATGCCATGGGCGCGGTGACCGGTGATTTCATCTTCGTGGGAGACGTTGGCCGCCCGGACCTGCTGGAACGGGCCGCGGGAGTCGCAGGGACGATGGAAGCCAACGCCAAGCAGCTCTTCGCCTCCCTGCGGCGCTTCGCGGCGAATGAGCCCGACTACTTGCAGATCTGGCCCGGTCATGGCGCCGGCTCGGCCTGCGGAAAGGCGTTAGGTGCCGTCCCATCGTCGACGTTGGGCTACGAAAAGCTTTCCAACTGGGCCTTTCAAGCGCGTGACGAGGCGGCGTTTGTCGCGGAAGTATTGACGAGCCAATCCGATCCGCCGCCGTATTTCGCAGTGATGAAGCGCGTGAATCGCGATGGTCCGGCGACAAGTAGTACGAGCGCGTTGCCTCGTCAGGAAGCGGCGTCGCTGCCTAACGTGATCACGCAAGGCGCCCTGATCCTCGATCTGCGGCCGACCGCTCAGTACGGGCGCGGCTCCGTGCCCGGAACCATCAACCTGCCGCTCAATGTGGACTTCGTGAGCCGCGCGGGCTGGCTCGTGGCATACGATCGCGACGTTTATCTGATCAGCGGTGACGATGATGATACGGTCGCGCAGGCCGCGCGGCGCGAGCTGGCCTTGATTGGCATCGATCGCGTGCGTGGATGGTTCGGTCCCGACGCGATCGAGCGCATTCCTGCGGTGGAGCGGCAGAAAATCCCCGTTGTGGACGTTACCGACGTGGCGCAACGCGTCCGCGCCGGGGATGCCATGATCATCGACGTTCGCAACGCCGACGAATGGGAGGCGGGCCACATCGAGGGTGCCGTGCATGTTCCGTTAGGCAAGCTTGCCGAATATGCGGCGCAGGCGCCGCAGAACCATCGGCAGCTCGTGTTGCACTGCGCAACGGGTGGCCGCTCCGCGATCGGCGCGAGTGTGCTGCGCGCCAACGGGTTGGCCAACGTCGCAAACATGGAAGGCGGCTTCCGAGCCTGGAGCGACGCCGGCCTGCCGACGACGGCCGGCGCCTAACGCATGCGGCGCCTCGTCGGGTACTTTCTGCGTGGCCTGGTCTTCCTCGTCCCGGTTGCCGTTACGGCTTACATCCTCGTCCTCATCTTCCGGACGATCGACGGCTGGCTCGGCCTCAGTATCCCAGGGCTCGGGTTTCTGGTGACGGTATTCCTGATCACGTTCGTCGGGTTTGCGGGGTCGACGTTCCTGGCACGTTCGTTTCTCGCGATGTTCGATCGCATGCTCGAGCGACTGCCCTTCGTGCGCTTTCTGTACACGTCGACGAAAGACCTCGTGAATGCGTTCGTCGGGGAAAAACGCCGCTTCGACCAGCCGGTGGCTGTACGGCTCGTGCCCGATGGCGAGATCCGCGCGTTAGGCTTCGTCACGCAGAAGTCCCTGGCCAGACTCGGAATGGATGATTTCGTGGCTGTGTACTTTCCGCAGTCGTACAACTTTGCGGGGAGCCTCCTGCTCTGCCCCGGCCGCGACGTCGAGCGCATTCCCGCAAGCAGCTCCGACGTGATGGCCTTCATCGTCTCGGGAGGCGTGACAGATGTGCCGCAACTGCACGCCGGTACACCTCCGCGCGGCGTCCAAGCGACATGATGACGCGAATCGCGGTCCTGGCCGCGTTGGGCGCGGCCCTGGCGCTGCCGTTGCGCGGCCAGATGCCGGCCCCCGCTTCGTATGTCCTCCGGCCAGCTCGCGTCTGGGACGGACTCAGTGATCGCGCGCGCGAGGGCGCCGTCGTCGTGGTGTCAGGCGAGCGCATTGTATCGGTGGGCATGCCTAACGAGACCAGCGTGCCGGCCGGTGCGCAGACGATCGATCTGCCCGGCACAACCCTCATCCCGGGATTGATCGACGCCCACTCGCACGTGTTGCTCCATCCCTACAATGAAACCTCATGGGATGATCAGGTGCTGCGCGAATCGACGGCGTTGCGCGTGACGCGTGCCGTGAATCATCTGCGCGCGACGCTCATGGCGGGATTCACCACGCTGCGCGACCTGGGGACCGAAGGCGCCGGATACGCGGACGTCGGTCTCAAACAGGCGGTCGAGCAAAAGATCATCGCCGGCCCGCGCCTGATCGTAACGACAAGGGCCATCGTCGCACGCGGCAGCTACGGCCCCAAAGGTTTCGCGGTCGAATGGGACGTTCCGCAGGGAGCGGAAGAAGCGGACGGCATCGAAAGCCTAACGCGAATTGTACGCGATCAGATCGGCCACGGCGCCGACTGGATCAAAGTGTACGCCGATTATCGCTGGGGACCGAATGGAGAAACCCGCCCGACGTTCTCCGTCGACGAGCTGCGCACGATCGTGGAGACGGCGCGCTCGAGCGGTCGTGCCGTGGTGGCGCACGCGTCTTCAGCCGAAGCCATGCGTCGCGCGACAGTCGCCGGTGTGGAAACCATCGACCATGGAGATAACGGGACTGCCGAAGTCTTTCGTCTTATGGCGGAGAAGGGCGTAGCACTGTGCCCTACCGTCGCAGCGGGAGACGCTGTGTCGCAGTACCGTGGCTGGAAGAAAGGAACGGATCCGGAGCCCGCTCGCCTTCGTGAGAAACGCGCGACCGTGCGCGCGGCGCTCGCCGCGGGAGTCACGTTGTGCAACGGAAGCGACGTTGGTGTGTTCGCGCATGGTGATAACGCGCGCGAGCTCGAAATCCTGGTCGACTACGGTGTGCCATCGCTCGCGGCGCTCAAAGCCGCGACGTCCGTCAACGCGAAAGTGTTGCATATGGCTGATCAGATCGGCGCCATCCGCGCCGGGCTGCTCGCGGACCTGGTAGCCGTGGAAGGCGATCCGCTAACGAACATCACCGCGGTACGGCAAGTTCGCTTCGTCATGAAAGGTGGCGTGGTCGCCCGCCCGTTCGAGAGCGCTGCGACCCGTTGAGCCACGCTCGCGCGGTTGACTGAGCGCCGCCGACTTGCCAGCATTCGATCCATGCCTTCAGCACGCGCTCGTGCGTTTGGTTTCGTCGCATCCTTCACAGCAGCGACGTTGTTTGCCAGCGCCTGTGAGCCCCGCGCGCCCGAAGTCATTCCGACGTTCGAGACGATCGACACTCTAGCGTCGCCGGCCGGTCCCCGCAGCGGTGAGCCTAACGTGGTGGCAGGACCCGATGGGAAGGTCTGGTTGTCCTGGCTCGAAACGACCGATTCCACAACGGCCCTGCGCGTGGCCTCCTTCGACGGCAACGTCTGGTCACCCGCCAGTACCGTGACGTCGCGGCGTGATCTGTTCGTGAACTGGGCCGACTTCCCATCCGTGTTTGCGGCGCCGGGTGGACGCCTGGTCGCGCACTGGCTGCAGCGAAGCGACACGGGAAAGTACGCCTACGATGTGCGCGTCGCGCGCTCCTCCGACAGCGGTCGCACGTGGTCCAACTCCATGATCCTGCATCGGGATCGGAGCGCCGCAGAGCACGGTTTCGTGTCGCTCTTCGCTGGCGCGGGAGATTCCGTGAGCGCCGTTTGGCTGGATGGCCGCAAGTATCCCGCACCTGCGGACAGCGACGAGATGCAGCTGGCGACGACGACGCTGGCGCACGATGGCTCGTTAGGCGCTGAAACGATGATCGACGAGCGGATCTGCGATTGCTGCCAGACCGACGTCGCCGTCACTGCACGCGGGCCGATCGTCGCCTATCGCGACCGGAGCGACACCGAGATCCGTGATATCTACGTCGTTAGGCGCGAAGGCGGCGGTTGGGCAACGCCCGTCCTCGTTCACCAGGACGGCTGGAAGATCCCTGGCTGTCCCGTGAACGGCCCCGCGCTCGCCGCGCGTGGCGACACGGTTGTTGTCGCCTGGTTTACGGCCGCCGAGGATACCGCCCGCGTACGTCTCGCGTACTCATACGATGCCGGCACTACGTTTGCCGCCCCGCTTCGCATCGACGGTGGACGGCCTATCGGCAGGGTCGATGTACAGCTCGGCGACAGCGGTCAGGCGGTCGTTGCGTGGCTGGAGCGAACGGATAGCGCGACGGCAGAAGTGCGATTACGCAGCGTCGCACCCAGCGGCGCGCTCTCGCCGCCACTGACGCTCGGGGCTACCTCAGGGTCGCGCGCGAGCGGCTTCCCACGCATGGCGCTCCAACAGCGCAATGGCGCCTCGGACCTCATCGTCGCCTGGACGTCTCCCAGCGACACATCCCGCGTATGGGTCGCGCGCACGCGCTTGCGTTAGGCATCCTCTGCCTCGTCGCCTGCGGCCGCGGCGATCGACCCGGACAGATAGAAGTCGGCCTCCCTGTCCCCGAATACACGGCGGAGACCCTCCAAGGGGAACCTGTATCGCTGTCCGCTCTGCGCGGACGCGTCGTCCTGCTGAATGGATGGGCAACGTGGTGCATTCCCTGTCAGCGCGAGGTGCCCGCGCTACAGAAGCTGTATGAGGAACGGCGCGCAGAAGGCTTGGAGATCATCGGCGTGAACGTCGATGTGGGCGGCGCTGACGATCGTGTGCGCCAATTCATGAGTACCTACGGCATGAAGTATCCGGTCTGGCGCGATCCGGGCGATATCTACTCCAGCATCTTCCGAGCGTATGGCTTGCCCGCGTCGTACCTGGTCGGGAGAGACGGAGTTTTGCGGTGGCATCAGGTGGGCGAGGTCGATCCGAATACCCCGAGCTTCCGCGCGGCGCTCACGGCGGCGCTCGCCGAGCCGGCGCCGGCGTAACCCTAACGAGTGCGCCACGTAGCGGTTGTCGTGTTCGACGAAGTCGAGGTGCTCGACTTCACTGGACCGTTCGAAGTCTTCGCGGTGTGCGGCCGCCGCTCAGGGAAAACGCCTTTCGAGCCTTTTTTGGTCGCAGAAAACGCGCGTCCCGTGCTCGCCCGAAACCAGATGAGCGTGAACCCGCGGTTTGCGTTCGATGACCGCGACGTACCGCGGCCGGACATTTTGCTGGTGCCGGGAGGCTTCGGCACCCGGCGCGAGATGCATAACGCGGTGATGCTCGATTGGGTGCGCCGTGTCAGTGAGGGCGCGGAGCTCGTCCTGAGTGTCTGCACGGGCGCGCTCATTCTTGGCAAGGCTGGTCTCCTCGACGGACTCGAGGCGACGACGCACTACGGCGCCTATGATGAGTTGCGGGCAGCGGCACCGCGCTCTCGGGTGCGCACGGATTTGCGCTACGTCGACACCGGGCGGGTGATTACTTCGGCAGGCGTCAGTGCCGGGATCGATATGTCGCTCCACGTAGTCGCGCGGCTCCTGGGCATGGAGGTGGCACAGGAGACCGCGCGCTACATGGAGTACGAAGGCAGTTTCGTGACTGCGCAGCGCAACCAGGCGCCGGCCGGCGCCGCCTAACGAGGCGTTATGATGGGTACGAGGTCCCGCCCGTTTTCGCGGATCCAGCGCTCCCACTCCGGCCCACGATCGCGCGTGCCATCGCGACGGATCACGCCGGAACGCGAATCGCGGCGGTTCGCGACGTAGTCGCAGCGGCCATCGCGGTTGTTGTCCAGGCACCAGTTGCCGTCTGTACCGCGCCGATATCCGTCGTTGCGACGATACAGCTCGTCGCACTGGCGGTCGTTAGGCTTGCGGCGACAATGCGCTTCGAGCCGCGCGCGGTGCTTCCGGTACCATTCGTCGTTCTGACCGACCCGACGTCCCGGGAGCCCGTCGCGCCCATTCCGCCGATTCCAGTCGTTGTCGTCCCAGCGACCGTCGCGCGCGACCTCGCTGCGCGGGCCCTTGTCGTCATTTTTGCGCTGCGCACCTGCCGTCGCAGGCACCGTGACGAGTGCGCCAGCAAGCGCGACAAGTGACAGCTGATAGAACAGTTTCATGAACTCCTCCCGCTTGTGAATCGCACAGCGGTTTGCTGGCGACGCCTCATCGGTAATGCAGCGGGGGTGCCACGCCGCTTGGCGTCTCTAACTCGTTGCAGAAAAACGGGTTGCTCATATCGTCGGGGGTACCGTCCCCTTGAAATGTCCTCGTGAAAACGCTTGCGTGTCGCCTAGGGCGGACAGTCTCAGGCAACCGCTCGCGCCAGACGGACGCAGCGCACACGGTGCAAGAAAAGAATTCGTTATCCAGCAGAGTGACCGTTAGGTCTTAGGCGGCGAACCGCCGGGTGTGGGCTGATAGCAGTAGTAGGTCACCGCGCCAACGCCCGGGATCCCGCCGGTGACAGTCGCGCAGAGCTGAGTGCCCGAAGGACACCCGGTCGGCTTGCACAACGGTGAATCTGCCCAGCCACTGGTTGGGCGTAACGTGACGGCGAGGGCAGCGATAACCAGCATGGCTGCGCCGGCGCCCATTCGAAGAAGTCGGGTCATAAAGCCTCCTTGCGTGAAATAGTGAGGCACCGTGCTTCGCTGCGTCCGCCGCGTTGCGGACCGCGTCGACTCGTTAGGAATGCCTAACGGGCGCGATGTGAGCGCCACTCATA
>DATFBW010000132.1:0-2407 GCA_035253645.1 Gemmatimonadaceae bacterium
TCTCGTGATCGGGGAGCACACGTTCGCATCGGGGTTCTTTTTTCCGCACTTCCTCCCCGGTGGCAAGGCGATCGTATTCAATACCGAAGCCGCCGGCGGACTGCTCGGCGTCCTGAACCTAACGACTGGTGAGCACAAGACATTCGGTCGCGGTCTGCGGCCAAGCTTCGTCGAGACCGGGCATCTGATCTACGCCGACCCGCACGGTCGCCTAACGATGCAGCCGTTCGATCTCGATCGGCTCGATACGGCTGGAACGCCGAGCGTATTGCCGGACGAGCTCGGAGTCGGCCGGGGCAACGCATTCTATTCTGTGTCGCGCAGCGGGACGCTGGCGATCATCCGCGCAGCCGGTACGGATCTCGACCTGACATTTTTCGACAGGGCGGGAAAAGAGCAGCTGGTTTTCCGCAACGGCGGGTACTGGGCGCCACGCTTCTCGCCCGACGGCAATCAAGTGGCCTTTGGCGCCACGAGGCCTGACGACATCTGGGTCTATGATGTTCCCACGAAAACCAGGCGGCGCCTGACTGTCGACGGCGCCAACAACAACGATCCGACCTGGAGTCCGGATGGCCGGCAGCTCGCCTTTTCCGGCAATGTACCGTCACGAAAAGATTTGTTAGTTCGCAACGCAGACGGGAGCGGGGCTGTACAGCGTGTTGTCGTTAGGGAAGGACTCCAGTGGCCAACCGACTGGACGCGCGACGGATTCATCGTGTACACGGAAGTCGGACTCGATGAAGATCGTGACATCATGGTTGTGAAAGCGGACGGCAGCGAACCGCCGTTCCCGTACCTCGATACGCCGTTCAGCGAAAAATCGGCGGACGTGTCGCCGGATGGTCGTTGGCTCGCATACGACTCCAACGCGTCCGGCCGATTCGAGGTGTTCGTCAACAGCTTCCCAAAGCGCTCGACCTCACCGGTCATCGTTTCGTCGGCTGGTGGAAGGAATCCGCGCTGGAGCGCCGACGGTCGCGAGTTGTTCTATTGGGAGAACAGGAAGCTGATCTCCGTGCGGCTCGACATGAACGGCCGCCCGCACGTCAAGGGACACAGCACCGTTCTCGAGACGAATTACGCTGCCGCTGATCATGCGAACTACGATGTGCATCCGGACGGGTCGCAATTTGTGATCGCACAAGGACGCGGGCGGCCGCAGCGGATCGTTGTGGCGATGAACGCGACGGCGCTCTCGGCGCAGAAACGGTAGCGCGAGCGTGATCGAGCAGCTTTCCGGCGCGCTCAAGGATCGATATCGCATCGAGCGTGAGCTTGGCGGTGGCGGAATGTCGCGCGTATTCGAGGCGCGCGAGGTCGGGCTCGACCGCGACGTCGTGGTCAAGGTCTTGTCCGCGGACGTTGCGGCGGGAGTAAGCCTCGAGCGCTTCGCACGGGAGATCCAGCTGGCGGCCTCGCTGCAGCAGGCGAACATCGTGCCGCTACTGTCAGCGGGTGAAGCGAACGGCGTCCCCTACTTCACGATGCCCTTCGTGCGCGGGGAATCGCTGCGTGGGCGGCTCCTTCAGGAGCCACGCCTAACGATCTCTGAGTGCGTGGGCATCTTGCGGGACGTAGCGCGCGCGCTCAGCTATGCACATGCGCACGGGGTCGTGCATCGCGACATCAAGCCCGAAAACGTGCTCCTCTCGCACGGGGCGGCGGTCGTCACGGATTTCGGGATAGCGAAGGCAGTGTCGGCGTCTCGCACGATGGGAGATCGCGATACCCTTACACAGGTGGGAACCTCGTTAGGCACCCCGGCGTACATGGCGCCGGAGCAGGTGGCAGGCGACCCAAGCGCAGACCACCGGGCCGATCTCTACGCGTGGGGTTGTCTGGCGTATGAGCTTCTGTCCGGCGCGCCGCCATTCGTGCGCGACACACCGCAGCGCGTGCTCGCCGCTCACCTGAGTGAAATGCCCATTCCGCTCGGCGAGCGACGCGCTGATTGTCCTGCGACGCTCGCGCGTCTCGTGATGCGCTGTCTGTCGAAAGAGGTTGCTGGCCGCCCAGCCAACGCCGACGAAGTGTTGCGCGAGCTCGAGGTTGTGTCTACGCCAGGGGCATCACAAACGCCTAACGCGCGCTCCCTCGACAGCAAGGCGCCCGGCGGACGGCGCATCGTGCTACTCGGTGCTGCTGCAGTCGTATTGTTGGGCGTCACCGCATCTCTAATTGTGCGCGGCGGTTCAGCAGACCCAGACGCCGTGACTTCGTCTGATCAGTCGATCGCCGTGCTGCCGCTCGCAAACCTGAGTGGCGATCCGGCGGACGACTTCTTCGGCATCGGGCTGGCCGAAGAGATAACGCGCGCGGTTGCCAAGAACGGCGTACGAGTGATTGGTCGCGTGAGTGCCGGTGCGCTCCAAGCCAAGGGACTCGACGAACGCGCCATCGCCAG
>DATFBW010000133.1:0-10555 GCA_035253645.1 Gemmatimonadaceae bacterium
TGCTCGTCGATTCACTCTGCTTGAGCGGATGTGCGCTGATCCGCCTTGCAAAAGGCCGCTTGCTTGCGTCCCGGGGGCGGGACACCGAAGCTCAGGAGCTCTTTACTCCCCAGTTTCGCACAGTGGTGGCGCCGCTAACGCCTTTGTTCGTGCTCGAACGTGCTCGCGTCACCGAACGGATAGGCGACCGGCAACAAGCGTTGCGGGATTATTTGTTCGTGGCGCGCGCGTGGCAGCGCGCCGATGCAGCCCTGGCTCCTTATGTCGCTGAAGCACACCGCGCGATCGAGCGGTTAGGGGGAACGTTGGACGCTCCGTTGGCGCGCACGGTTGCGAAGCCACAGGGCGCCAGGCCATGAATCACTCGCCGTGCAGCACACGCGCCGGTTGGATCCCACTCGCCCGCAACGCCGGCACGGCGGACGCGGCCAGCGCCACAAAAATCATGAGCCCTGCCGCCGACGCCACGACGATCGGATCGCGCGACTGAACGCCGAACAACACAGCCTCCAGGAATCGCCCAGCGGCAGCCGCCACGCCAACGCCGATAACAATCCCGATAACCACTGGCTGCATTCCCTGACCCACAACGAGCGCGGCGACGCGGTCGCGACGAGCGCCTAACGCCACGCGGATACCGATTTCCCGTGTCCGTTGTGCGACCATGAAGCTCATCACGCCGTACAGTCCCACGGCCGCGAGCAGCGCGGCGGTGATCGCAAACGCGGCCACCAACAGCAGGTAAAGACGCGTCGGAGCAACCTGCCGGTCGACAGCCTGTTCAATTGTCTCGAATCGATGTATCGCGATAGAAGGATCGATCGCGCGGACAGCCTCGCGTATGGCGTTCTGCGTCGGTGCCGAGCCCGCCGCGGTGCGAACGTGAACCGTCATCGCGCGCGGGCCGTAAAGCGCGTGTGGCATGAACACGTCTGCGGGTATATCACGGGTGAGCCCTTCAAAACGTGCGTTCTGCACGACGCCGACGATGCGCCAGTACGGAGCTCCGAAACCGTAATCATTCGCAACCTTCACGCGGCGTCCTATGGGATCCTGATTGGGGAAATGCTGCCTAACGAGTTCTTCGTTGACGAGCGCCACCGGCTCGGCGCCGGCGCGGTTATCGGCCTCGGTAAGCGGCCGCCCGCGCATCAATCGCAGGCCGAGGGCCTGCTGAAGACGCGGCGTGATAGGCCGAACCCAAGCGCCCTTCTCTTCGGCCGGCGTGGGCTTTGGACGTCCTTCGACGAGCACGGTTCCCGACGCGCGCCCCGGGGCCAGTGGCGCACCGAACATCGTGCCAACCGCTTCCACTCCCGGCATCGCCCCGATACGCGTTTCGAGCGCGTCATAGAACTGGGAGACTCGCTCGAGCTCCGGATAGGAGCTCGCCGGCAGCACGAGGTTGAAGCGAACGATCTGCTCTTTCGAAAATCCAACATCCACGGCGTAAAGCTTCGCGAACGTCTTGAGTAAGAGACCCGCGCCGATGAGCAGTGCCGCGGAAAGCGCGACTTCGCCAGCGAGAAGCGCCCGACGAAAACGCACCGTGCGTCGCGCCGTACCGCCTCCGCGACCGATCTGCGCGAGGCTCTCACCCATGGAAACGCGTGACAGCGTGAGCGCCGGAATCAGTCCAAAGGCGAACGTGACGAAGACGACCGAGCCGAGCGTGACGAGCAAAACGGCGGGTTCGATCGCGATCTGGGCCGCGCGCGGGATCGTTTCGAGCGCAAACGCACGGAGCGCCTTTACGCCAATGAACGCGAGCGCGACCCCCAAGGCCCCACCGAGGACGGCAAGCGCTGCACTCTCGAGAAATACCTGACGCGCCAGCATGCCGCGGGTAGCGCCTAACGCGGATCGCACCGCGACCTCGCCTTCGCGTGCCGACGCGCGCGCGAGCAAGAGGTTGGCCACGTTGGCACACGCGATGAGCAATACGAGGGCGACCGCGCCGAGCATGATCCAGAGCCCCTGTTTCACGTCGCCGACAACGGTGTCCTTGAGCTCGCGGACGATGAAACGCTTACCCGTATTCGTCTCCGGGTATGCCGCTTCGAGGTTGATGCCTAACCGCTGTGCCTGAGCGCTCGCGCTGGCGAGGCTTGCGTGCGCGGCAAGACGCCCGATCGCGTTCATCGCGTGACATCCGCGTCCGCACGACGCCGGGTCAAAGCGTCGAGGAATCCAGAACAGCGCATCCTCGGGATACGCGAATCCCGGAGGGGCGACACCGACGATTTCGTAACTGACGCCGTCGAGTTGCACCGACTTTCCGAGAACGCTCCGATCCTCGCCGAACCGATTGCGCCACACGGCATCGCTCAACACGACGACGCTCGGTGCGTTGGGACCGAACTCGTCCCGGCGGATGTCGCGTCCGAGTGTGGGGGCCACGAGAAACGTCGACATCAACCCTTCAGTGACGCGAGTAACTCGAACTATCTCAGGCTCGCCTAGCCCTGATAACGTGAAGTTCGACGTCGAGAACCCAACCAGCGACTGAAATGCGGAGCTCTCGTCGCGCAGTGACGCGATGTCCGGATACGACATGTTGCCGGGCCGGTCCGAATCCTGGTTAGGCGCAACATTGATCATGACAAGGCGGTCGGGTTCGGTATAAGGCAGCGCCTGAAGCAGCACTCCGTTGACGACAGAGAAGATGGACGTATTGGCGCCGATGCCGATGGCCAGCGTAAGGGCAGCGATGGCGGTAAACGCCGGGCGGCGGCGCAAGGAGCGGATCGCAAACCGCGAGTCGTTCAACAGGTGGTCGACGGTGCGCAGCACGGAACCTCTACACGTGATGGGTCTCCCCTTAGATAGCCCGGGGGCCGGCACGGTTTATCGCCAGGCTGTAATCAGACGACGGCTGCGCCGCGTTCGTTCAATAATTGTCGCAGCAGGGACCTGTGGCAGCGGTCCTCATCCTCGCAGTAGCAGCCGACGGAGAAGTTCGCGCCACGTGAAAGCGCGGCCAGCGCATCCAGAAGCCGGGCCGCGTCGGGCTTCTTCATCTCGGCGATGTATCGTCGAGCAAACGTTTGCCAGCTGATGCTGCCGCCCGTGATCGCGCGAAACAACGCGTCGCTCGGTGCGAGGTTCGGGAGCCAGACGTCGTACCAGTTCTGCGTCGCGAATTGCGATTTGGGCACCCCGCGCGGCGGCCGCCTAACGGTGCCGAGCCGGACGCCTTCATCGCGCGCGCGCGGCGTTCCCAGCCGAACAATGCGGATGCTCATAGGATCAGCTACAACGGCGGATCAAGATCAACGGTTACGGATTCTTGACTCGGCGCTGAGCTGTCACGAGCACCGCGATCTCGTCGTTCCGCGGGTTCACAAAGTCGAGGCGGATCCGACCATCTTGTGTTTCGCTCACCGTTGCAGGGATCGAGCAATTCGTGACCATCCAGCCTAACGGGAGCACCATCGCGTTCGCCGGCCGCCCGAACGCGCGATCCCACACCAACTCGTCACCCACGAGCCCGTAGCGCCCAGGATCCGTGTACGTCTCGCTGATTCTGAGCCGCAGGGACTTTCCAGACTGAACCGCGGGAAAACGGATCAACACAACTTCCGACTCCGGGCGTACGGCTTCACCGATGTCGATCTGGGCGGCTGCGATGTCGGTGCCGCGCAGAGTCTGCACCTGAAGTGACTCACCGGTATCGAGGATTTTAGCCGACGGATTCGATACACGACTCCCGCCGCGCACGATGTTGAGATACCGGTCCACACCGGCGCGCGATTCGGTGTAGTCGTGATACAAGTCGAAGGCGTGCGTTTCCGGTTGCTGCAGGAAGTACACGATTTCACGGTCCTGACGCGCACGCTCGCTCAGTCGCGCCGGGCGGTTCGCACCTAACGTCTGACTGCCGGCGGTCTGGGCTAGAATGAGAACGGTGATCCCTACTGCGCGCATGGTCATCGCGCCACCTTGCGACCTTTCACGATATATGGCACCGCAGCGCTACCGACATTGATGAAGCTCACGGCGATGCGGCCATCGTCTTCGCGGCGGATCTGCGACGGGTAGTTTACCGAGATGAGCTCGTAGCCTAAGGGCAAGACGACGCTGTTCTTCGCGATACCCAGCGAGCGGTCGAACGTGATCTCGTTGCCGCTCACGAGATAGCTCTTGGCGTCTTCGTAGGTCTTGTCGATAACGAGACGCACTTCGCCGTCCTGTGGCACCGCGCGCGGCAAGTGCACCATGATGTATTCGCCAGTGGTGTCGGCGCGGGGCAACCCCCACTCGCGCGCGACTTTGCCGCTCACAACGTCGAATCGGAGCTTGTCCCCCGTCATCCGATCGTAGACAGCTTCGTCGGTCGCGATACTGCCGCGCCGAATCGGATTGAAGTACCGGGTGGCACCTGACGTCGTCGCCGTGACTTCATAGATGATACGGAACTTGGCGGAGCCCGGACCGAGCAGCTCGTACCGCGTGTAGTGGTCCGCATCGGTCTGCGCCGGCCGCTGCGCTGCGGCGGACACGGGCACCGCGACCACGAGCACCCACGTTAGGCGCTTCATCGTAGAGCGAACGCTTGCAGCTTGGCACCAACGCCGACGCCGGTGGCGATGAGCACGAACTGCTTCCCGGCGCGCGTGCGATAGGTCATCGGATTGGCGTACCCGCGCTGGCCCAGGTCGGCCTGCCAGCGCACGCGGCCATCCCGAGTGTCCATTGCATAAAGCGTATTACCGCCACCGGTGATGAAAATGAGACCGCCGCGGGTCACCAGAGCGCCCGGCGCACCACTGACGCCTAACGCGGGAGGGAGCTCGACGCCGTTGAGCGCCGGATTCGTGCGGACTTCCGGGGTATCCCCGATCGGAACCCGCCACTTGTGCTCCCCGGACGTGAGATCGATCGCGGTCAACGTCCCATATGGAGGCTTGTTCAACGGCAGCGGCCGCGCGGTAGTGTCGCGTCCCGCGCCGTTCGCCGCGACACGCACGCCTAACGATGAATTCCGGAGATCCGCCATGTACGTGTCGTCCACCGTGTCCGACGTCCCCGCCTGCTTGACGAGCCGCCACAGGCTCGGGGAGTTGGACGCCTTCACGTAAAGCGTCTTGGTCTGAGGATCGAACGCTGCGCCGCCCCAGCCCACACCCCCGATCGAGCCGGGCATCGTTACCGTTCCGAGCTCGCTCGGCGGCGTGTACAGCGGTCCCGCGTTGTATTTCGCAAGCTCGGCCAAGGCAGCGCGTTTGATGTCAGGCGTGAAGTCGATCACATCGTTAGGCCCGAAGCCCTGGACGGAGACCGGCGCCGGCAGCGTTGGATACGGCTGCGTTGGCCATGCGCGCTCACCGGGGACGTCGCTGGCGGGAACCGGACGTTCCTCGATCGGCCAGATTGGTCTCCCTGTCTGCCGATCGAACACAAAGATCCATCCCTGCTTGGTCGGCACAACAACGGCATCGACGTTCGCGCTGCCCACTTGCAGCGTGACCAGGTTCGGCGGGGCAGGGAGATCGTAATCCCACAATCCGTGGTGCACGATCTGATAGTGCCACACACGCTCACCCGTGCGCGCATTGAGGCACAGAATCGATTCGCCGAACAGGTTCGCGCCTAACCGGCGACCGCCATACCAATCGTTGCTCGGCGTCCCCACCGGCAGATAGACATAGCCGCGCGCGGTATCGACTGTGAAGGGCGCCCAGACATTCGTATGTCCTGCATAACGCCACGACTCTTTTTCCCATGTCTCGTTTCCAACTTCGCCAGGCTCGGGAACCGTCTTGAAGCGCCACACGCGCCTCCCGGTGCGCACATCGAATGCTTGCACATCGCCGGGCGGGTCGCCCTTGTACACCAGGCGATCACCGACGCCATTACCCACGATGACGAGATCGTGCCAGACCACCGGCGGCGACGTATTCGTATAATGGCGCTTCTCGACGGGGCGCGACAGCGCGCTCGTTAGGTCTACCTCGCCATTTGTGCCGAACGAGGCGACAGGCTTGCCGCTCGCGGCATCCAGAGCGATGAGCCGCCACCTGCTGTTGATGAAGATCCGGCGCTCCTTGCCATCGGTCCATGCCGCGACGCCGCGATGCACGAAACCAGTCCCATTGGACGGTTGTCCGGGACGATACGCCCCCGGATCGAACTCCCAGTGCTTCGCTCCCGTCGTAGGATCGAGCGCGACCACACGGTTGAAGGGCGTGCTGAGGTACAAGGTGTCGTTCAGCATGAGCGGCGTGACCTGAAACATCCCGGGTCGCGCCGCTTTCGTCGAATCGGAGTCCGGAATCGGACGCTCGCCGGTCTCCCACGACCACGCCAGCGTTAGGCGATCGACGTTGTCGCGCCGGATGTCATCGAGTGACGAATACTTCATCCCCCCGGGATCACCGCCATAGGTCGGCCATTCCACTAAGGCGCTGGGACTGGCGTTGGCGCAGCCCATTGCGCAAATCAGGATGCCGGTGACAATGGTTGACTTCACGGCATCGCTCCGTCGTGCCTGACGACGCCGCCACCTTTCATGACGAAAACGACACGCTTGAGCATGGTGATGTCCTGCAGCGGATTGCCTTGAACCGCTATTATGTCCGCCTGGAGCCCTGGCGCGAGTGCCCCAATCTCCGAGCTCCGACCTAACGACTCGGCGGCCCGGGACGTGGCGGAGATGAGGGCGTCCGCGGCTGGTTGGCCAGCTTCGTTCACGCGGCAGATCAAATCATCTACGTTGTTGCCGTGCGAGCCGGCGACGGCATCGGTTCCCCACACAAGCTTGAGACGGGCGGTGCGTGCCGCGCGGCGCACGACGTCTACCGCCAATGGTATCGCGCGCTCCATCGCGGCAAACCCTTCGGCATTGTAGTTCCCGATCCCTTCGAAGTAGCGCTTGTTGCCGAGATAGTTGCGGAACACGAGACCGCACTGCGGAGAGAAGTACGTTCCGCGCTCGGCCATCAACTTGAGAACATCGTCCGTTGTGAACACACCGTGCTCGATCTGGTCACAGCCCGCGAGGACGGCGGCCCTCACGGCGTCGGCGGCATGTGCGTGAACGAGCACCCGCAGACCTTGCTTGTGGCCTTCGTCGCACGCTGCGTTGAGCTGCTCCTGCGTCATCGTGGCACCGCCGCCGTCGCGGATGCTCTTCGACGCGAAGAGCTTGATCACGTCTGCTCCGCGGGCTTTGAGCTCGCGAATACGCGCGCGCAGCTCGTCCGCCGAACTGCGTTCGTTGAGCGAGCCTAACGAGGTGATCAGTCGCGGGCCGAGGATTCGCCCGCGCGCGATCGCCTCACGCAGCTCGGCATCCTCGGGGGATCCGGGACTTTGAACGGTCGTCACACCGGCGCGAAGGGTCGTAATCGCATTTCCCGCCCAGGCGAGCGCTTGCACCGCAGGCGAATCGCCGTCGTCGCTTGTATGCAGCCGTTCCTTGCTGTTGAGATACCAGACGATATGCGAGTGGACGTCGATCAGGCCTGGCAGGAGGGTCACGTCGCCTAGGTCATATCGCCGGCCCCGGAAGTTCGCGGGTGCAGCTCCAACATGCGTGATTTTGCCGGCATCGACGACGATCGCGGCGTTCTGGATCAATTCCCCACGACCGTTGAAGGCGCGAGAGGCAGTGATGAGCACCTGCGCCTGAACCGCCGCTGATAGCGCCGTGCCTAACGTGATACTGAATACGAAGAAGCGCATCTACAGCAGGTCAAAGGTCAGAGGTCAATGGTCAAAGCAACCGATCGCTGTGAGCTGACAGCTAACTGGCGGGAAAGCCTTCCCCGATCTTCTGTGCACTCCGAAGCGATAGCGCACAAAAGGTCAAAGTGCCGTTCGCACATCCGGCCGTTGGCATCGTTGGCGCACCCACCACAAACAGGTTCTCGTGATCGTGCGTGCGGCCGAACGAATCGACCACGCTTGACGGCGGGTCGGTCCCCATGCGACAACCACCCGCCGGATGATCCTGGAACTCGTCGACGGTCCTCCTCAGGATTTTTCCGTTACCGGCGCGCGCGAGCCGCTCGAACAGCTTCGTGATCTCGTCTTCCTGATAGCCACGCAGTGCCCTGGAGTCGCTACTGTCGCGCATGACGACAGCGGGGAGCGGCGTACCCCACGACGTTTTGCGCGCGCTGTCGAGCGTGATCTCGCTCTCGCGTGCGGGAAGCACGTCATAATAGGCGCGCACACGCGCGGTCCCTTTTGCTACGCGCGAGCGCCAGTCGGCGAGCAATGCGCTGCCTAACAACAACTCCCCGCTGTCCGATCGCAGGCGCGGCTCGCGCCCGACGCTCGACTCCCAAACTCGCAAGTCATGGCGCAGATATCGGCCGGATGTCGACGGCTCCGGCCGCATGAACGCCTTGGTGACGAGCGAATGCTGTTCGTTGATGCCGGGATACAGCTCGAGCGGGAGCTCGATATAGGCCTGCACGTTGCGATGGCCGCACATGTATTTCCCAACCAGGCCTGACGAGTTGGCGAGTCCGTTGGGGTAGCTCGTCGTCGTCGACATGAGCAACAGGTAGGGGCTCCACGCGTAGCCGGCTGCCACGACAAACGTCCTGGCCCGAACCGTGAGCGGCTCCGCCGGCCGATCGCGCTGCAGCACCTCGGCGGATTCGATGACCTCCGAGCCTGCGCGCGGGACGAGGCGCCTAACGAGCATCCGTGGAAGCAATCGCACCCTTGGCCCGCGCCGCAAAGCTTGCCATGTCATATCCGGATTGTATTTGGCGCCTACCGGACAGATCGGCGAACATGTGTCGTTGCGACAACAGGCGCCGCGCCCGGCCCGTGTCACGGAGAGCTTGGCGGACGGCTGACTCCACATGGGGATCCCGGCGCCAGCGACCCACTCCTTGAGCATCGTTAGGTTGTACGTGAGCGGAAGCGCAGGGAGGGGGAACGGTTTACCGCGCGGGTCCAACGCGGCTGGCCCCTGTTCTCCAGCGATGCCCATGTATTCTTCCGCCTCCTGGTAGAACGGATCCAGCTCGTCGTACGTGAGCGCCCAGTCGGCGCCGACTCCGTATACCGAGCGAACGCGGAAGTCTTCGGGTGAGAAGCGTGGTGTCACGCCGCCCCAGTGCATGGCGAGACCGCCGACCTGCATCGAACGCGACTGGATTCCATCCACTTCGGTTCCATCCAGGTGATCGCGCGGCCAGGGACTTTCTCCGTAGGCGAGAAAACGCGCGCGCAACGCATGCAAATCGCCCACCGGGGGTGCTTCGTCGCCCGCCTCGAGCACCACGATGTCGGCCCGCCGAGTGGCAGCCAGCTTCCAGGCGACCATGGCGGCGGTTATGCCCGATCCGATGATGCAAACGTCGGTTTCGATGACGCGCGCAGTCATGGTGCCGCAATGGGCAGCGGTTTCCGCGCGTTATGCACAAGCGGCCGGCATTTCTGACGGCCGATTTGCGCGCGATAGCACAGGTCGTTCGCCTCACTCGAGCTGTAAAAATGCGCGAGCAGGCCTAACGCGATATGCGAGGCGGTAGCGATGTTTGGCAGACGTTCGCCACGCACATCGGCGAGGGCCTCGCGCACCAAGTCTCGCCGCTTCCCGGCATCGAGGCCCGAGAATTCTGCGCCGTGGTTGGCTCGTGCGGCACGGTCGAGGGCAGTGAGTTGCGCGGTCCACTTTGGCACGGGTGACGGGCCTGTGTAGCTGATCCGCGGAGAACCATACGGATGGACGAGCTCCTTTCCCTCGCGATAGCCGCTCATCCAGCGCCAAAACGCATCGCTCGCGACTTCTCGGCCGCCACGCCCCAACTCGTCCGGAAGCACCGCGTCGCCGAGCGCGCGAATCTGTGCCTGTGAGGGAACGTTCCGCTGCGACCGCCTAACGAAGCGCGTGACGGCGCGTGCGCTCGCCGGGAGCGCGACCACCGAGCTGAGCCAGAGTAGGAACCTGCGGCGAAACATCAGGGCAAAGGTCGAGGGTCAAAGGTCCGAGCAACCTGGGAGCCAGAGCTAAGAGCTAAGAGCTAAGACCTACCCTCACAAGATTCTCGGCGCTCAATTGGGAAAATGGAAATCGCACTACCCAACTGCGTGTTGCGGGGGTTTAGACCGGGGGACGAAGAGAGTCTCGCACGGCACGCCAACGATCGCCGGATCTGGCGGAACCTCAAGGATGCCTTTCCTCATCCGTATACGCTCGATCACGCGCGAGCCTGGGTCGCCCAAAACCAGTACGAGACCCCACCACACCACTTGGCCATAGTCGTGGACAACCAAGTGGTAGGAGGTATCGGGCTCGAGGCAAAGCCCGATATCTGGCGCTACTCAGTGGAGATGGGTTACTGGCTCGCGCCCGACTACTGGGGACGCGGGATCATGTCCCGCGCGGTTCGCGCAGTCGTCGACTACGCCTTCGCGAGCTTCGACCTCAACCGCGTATGGGCCGGCGCGTTCGACTGGAATCCGGCGTCGATCCGCGTGCTCGAGAAAGCAGGGTTCACGTTCGAAGCGCGCCTGACGAAAAGCGCCTTCAAGGACAACACCTTCGTGGATGAGCTGATCTACGCGGTGGTGCGCGACAATCCGCGCG